>DATEJX010000117.1:0-4588 GCA_035277785.1 Candidatus Angelobacter sp.
GCCCGCGATCTCTTCCGGAAATGCGCCGCCGGTGATCTCTACCTCCGTGGGGTTGAAGCCAAGCACCGAATCAACCGGGGTGGCAAGGCGCAGATCATCGAACTGTGCTTTGCTGAGGCTGACAAAGGTAAACCCCGTGTCCGCCCCTTTCTTGGAAATCCCGAAGAGGTAGGTGATGCGGTCCGCGTCGGCGTAAGGAAACGGGTGCAACAGGACGGCGTAGATGAGCGAGAACATCGCCGTGGTGGCGCCAATGCCGAGCGCCAGTGAGAGCACGGCAACGGCGGCGAAGCCAGGATTGCGGCGCAGGCCGCGCAGCCCGTAGCGAATGTCTCCACCTACCTCATCGAACATGCGGAGGCCGATGGCATGACGGTAAGTTTCGTTTTGTGCGGCAGGGTGGCCGAGGTCAATACGAGCTTTTCGGCGGGCTTCTTCTGCGGGAACGCCATGGCGCATTAGATCCTCCTGGTAAGCATCGAGGGTGGATCGAAACTCTTCTTCGACGTCGCTACCGGTACGTGGCGCAATGGAGTGCCACAGCTTACGAATTGCGCCGAGAAGATTCATACCTCGCCCGCCTTCTTGGCCAAAATGCCGGCCACGACAGAAGCCATGTCAGTCCATTTCGCGGTCTCGGCCTTGAGTTGGCGCGTACCGGCCGTGGTGAGCGAATAAAAGCGGGCGCGGCGATTGTTCTCTGACTCACCCCACGCGCCTTTGATCCAGCCCCGGCGCTCAAGACGATAGATGGCGGTATAGAAGGAGCCTTGCAGAATTTCCAGGCGCTCGCCGGAGATCTGCTGAATGCGCAGTAGGATGCCATAGCCGTGCAGTGGACCGAGCGAGACCGACTTGAGGATGAGCATCTCGAGTGTGCCCTGCGGGAGTTCAACCGGTTTCGTCATTGGTTAAGAGGCTCTCTCCTATCTGGAATAGGAGAGTACACGCTCTCTCCTTTCCCGTCAAGGAGAGTGTTGCGGAACGCTCAACTTCTGTGGGCTGCAGATTGTGTCGGCACCTTTCGTATAACAAAAAAACAATTGTCGAACCAAAAATGTTTTCGCGGAATCGCCGGAAGCAGCGTCTTCATAGTTAACAATCACGAGAAGATTTGTGTGGGCACGTGGTGATGTTTGCAGGCACAGTGGGGTGCGGGCTGCTGGAGCAGAACTTCCGCAGTTCCAAAATGGAACGTTGAAAGGAAAGAAAGACTCAATGAAGAAAGTGTCAGGAACCAAGGTCACAAGCAAAATCCATTTCATAGCGGCGATCATGTTGTTTGCATGCGTGAGCCTGCAAGCGCAAGTCACCACCGTAGTGCGCACCAGAGGGTCACAGAACAGGACACAGGCAGTCCAGTCCAATGCCGTGGTCACAGGCAACGGAATCGACTACCATGGCGGGCCGGTCATGCTGGGTCCACACAATGTGTACCTGATCTGGTATGGAAACTGGAGCCAGAACAATGCGACCACGATTCTTCCAAAATTCATCTCAAATCTCAGCAGTACCGCTTATTTCAATATCGATTCAACATATACGGACGGCAGCGGGACGAGCATTGGCAACACTGTTTCTCTTGAGGGACAGGTGTTTGACAATTACTCGCATGGCACGGTTCTGAGCGACCAGGGACTGGTGGGAACGGTTTCTACAGCGCTGCAGAGTGGCTCGCTGCCTGCGGACCCGGACGGAATCTACTTTGTGCTGAGCTCAGCCGATGTGGATGAGAAGGGCTCTAATGGAGAATTCTGCGTTGATTTCTGCGGCTTTCACAATCACGCAACACTCAGCGGAACCGATATCAAGTATGCCTTTGTGGGCAATGCCGCGCGGTGTCTGAGCAACTGTGCCTCACCCAATCTGGGCATTGGCCCCAACGGGAACGCTGGTGCAGATGCCATGGCCAGCATCATGGCCCATGAACTGAACGAAGCGGTAACGGACCCGGACCTGAACGCCTGGTTTGATTCCAGTGGAGAGGAAGTTGCAGACAAGTGCAATTTCATCTTTGGATCAGTCTTTACCGCTCCCAACGGGGCGCCGGCGAACGTGACTCTGGGCGACAGAAACTTTCTGATCCAGAAGAACTGGATTAATCTGGCAGGCGGATTCTGCACGATTGGGCGGGGGTTCACGGTTACCGCGGCGTCAGAGAACCTGGTCGCTGAGCAGCTTTCCAGCGATTCCACAACCATCACATCTCATTCCTTGAGCGGGTTTAGTGGCAATGTCACTTTATCCATTTCTCCCTTACCGACTGGAGTAAACGCCACGTTCAGTCCCAACCCCATCAGTACCACCGGCACATTGACTCTTCATGCCGGGCTGGCGTCTGTTCCAGGCACATACCTGATGACGCTTCTGGGCAAATCGAACGGTATTGTAAGTACAATCCCGATTCATTTCACTGTAACGAAGCTGAACACCACCAACTAACAGGATTTACTATTGGCCCCGCTCTTTTGCGCGACGCTAGGCGTGGAGGGCGGGCCTTGTTTCTCTCGGAGACCTCCCAGACTCTGCTCATAACGAATGACCGCCCAAAGGAGAGACATAGGGGATGAAACGAGATAAGGCGCAATCCTTTTATGGCTCCTGCGACACGCCGGTGGAGCAGGTCCCTCAGCTGCGCGAAGATCTCATAGAAGCGGTCAAGGATTTTATGTTGCGCAGCTTTCGGGATAACACTTTTCAGTGGGGACACATGAAAGTAAAAAATTGCGGCACCGGACTGAAGGGCATTTTATGGTTGATACAGGGCGAAGAAAAATAGTATATTTGAAGGCTTTTGGGCTGGCCTATTCCGAGCAATGGGCTGTGGTAGCCGCGGTCTTTGAAAAACTTAATTTTGAGTACTTAAAGAGGCAGCAATGGGCGGTGTCACTCCGGGGTGACTGCGTGTAAGTCCTTTGTTTTCGGGGTGGCAGTGGGATACCCTCATCCTAAATCGCCTTGATCGCACGTGATCGGAAAAGAAAACTCCATGTCATTCACAGCGGAGGGCGCAAGGGCGCGAAGGAAAGAATCCCGGACCCACAGCCGAGGGCGGCTGTGCCACACGAGTATGGACGAATCGAACAGCCTCACGGGATTTGATGATAGGAAAATGTTATGGAGAAATCCGATCAGTCAGCCGCATTCATTGGTCAGGAAGGCGTCTTCAAGATCATGTAGCCGCCGGTGAGCCCGAAGATGACGTCGGGCGCCCAGGCAGCGATGAGTGGTGGCAACTGGTTGACGTTACCCATAGCCTCGAAGAGGCTGGAGGTGACCCAGTAGACCAGGGCGATGATGAGGGCAGTGGCCACGCCGCTGAGCGCGCCTTTGCGTCCCATGGAGAGTGCAAATGGCACAGCGAGCACGGCCATGACAAGCGTGATGAGCGGGAAGGCGAGCTTCTTCTGCAAGGCCACTTTGAGGCGCACCACGTCAAAGCCGCTTTGCTGGAGATCGCGGATGTAGTTGCGCAACTCTTCGTAACTCATCTCCTGCGACTGGCGGACTTCCTTCTTGAAGTAGTTGGGCTCTTCATTGAGTTCGGCGAAGGTATCAACCTCAAAGGGCTGGTATTGGGTCACGTTATCGCCGTTGAAGGTGCGTTCCCAGCCGTTCTCAAAGACCCACTTCTGCAGGCTGTCTGACCAATGTGCGCGTGAGGCGTAAATCCGCTTGGCGATCTGGAAGCTGTGAGGATCCAGTTCAAAAGACGAGATGTTGCCGAAGACGTTGCGGTCGGGCTCGTAAAACTCGTAGTAGTAAATCTTGCGGTTGGGTTCTGCGGCGCCGTGCTTCTTGGCAGTCTGGCCGAAAATCCACTTGCGATCAGGCCGCGAGTAAGTTTGCGCAGGGCGGCCCTTGATGAGGTTCTTGAGCGTCTCCACGCGCTTGTTGGCGTAGGGAACGTACCACTGGTCCAGCAGGAAGAGCCCACCGGCAATCCCGGTGGAGATAACCAGGATGGGGACGATGGTGCGGTAGATGCTGATGCCGGTGGCCTTCATGGCCGTGATCTCGTTCGACTTTTGCATGATGCCGAAGGTCACGAGGACGCCCAGCAGCACGCTGAGCGGAGTGACCAGGTAGAGCAGTGACGGCACGTAATTGAGCAGGTATTCGCCCACAGTGAACATGTGGATTTTGTTGTGCACGATGTCACTGATGAGCTCAAAGAAGGTGAAGACGATTGTGAGGACCAGAAAGCTGGCCAGGATCAGCACCAGATTGGTGACGAATGCGCGCAGGACGTAATCGTCAAGGATGAGAGGAAAGCGAGTGCTGAAGCGGCGTTTGCGCGATCCGTTCAGTCGTGCGCCAACCGCGGCTTCCTCTTCGCGTTGCGTGGTGAATGATGTGATCAGGTTTTTGAAGCGAATGCTGAGGGCCTGTCCCAGACCGATCTCCACGGGGAGCTTGTCTGTGCGCCAGAGAAGCGCGACGCCGACAAGGGCGAAGATGATGTTGGCCATCCAGACGCCGAGCAACGCAGGCACTTTGGCGTTGCGGGCCAGTGACAGCCCGGTGCCATAAAGGAAGTAGTAGATGAAGACGAGAACAATGGTGAGAACAAATCCTGCGCCTTTGC
>DATEJX010000118.1:0-35019 GCA_035277785.1 Candidatus Angelobacter sp.
ACGCCGTCAAGAATACTGAGGTGGAGCTCAAGCGGCTCTTCAACCTGATAAAAGATACGCCGCAGGCATTCAGCATCAAGGCGGCCCGCCACCTTCTCCACTTCGCGGTCGCTCAGAAGATAAATGTCCAGTTCAGGACGGATTAGTTTTATCGCCTGCGCCAGGGAGAGGCCCAGTTCCGGTGAACGGATGTCCACACCAGCGGCTGCAAGATAGTTGGTCAGGAACTCGCGAAGGACGGGGTTATCGTGTGCCGATGCGAAAGCAATGCCTTCGGAGATGATCACTGCTTCCAGGCTTCCGTTGAGGATTGTGGCCAGAATGGTGTCTTCAAAGCTGCCGACGAACACGGTTTCATACACGAAAATATCTTGCGGGCGGCGCAGCTTGCGGAGCTCGTCTTTTAGGCCGGGCCATGTTTCCGGACGTGCGGCTGACGCAACCAGCACCTCAAAATATGGCCGATGCGCGACATTTCCGTCGCTTGAGATGGGCAACTTTTCACTTATGCTGTTTGGAAAAACTTCGTCGCCTTCCCACTCGGCCGCATTGGTGCGATACGAATGTGTCAGAAGCGCGGCGCTGATGGCTTGCACCAGCCTGGTGGCGCCCAGTGCATCTCCTTCAGAGATGCGCTCTCTGACAGCGTTGAGCAGTATTGGGCCCGGATACGCGAAGAAATCTTCCCATTGCCGCAGCTCGGTGAAGATTGCCACAGCATTGGCGCGCTTTGCCTCGGCTCCCTCGCCGTGCAGCTTTGCTTGTTCCCATTCGCGCGTGGCGGCCAGGAGTGTACGCCAGCGATCATGGCGGGCTTCTGCGACTGTGAAAAACTGGTCCAGTCGGACATTCTGCTTGCGTATTGCATTACTCATGATTCCGTCCATTCCTTTGCGAACCCCTATTTTTTGGAGCTCATCATTTCCATAAAGTTGTACTTGGCGCTGAGCTGGATGCGGCGCGCATTGCCTGTACTGTTGTCCTTGTTGACGCGGTTGCCATAGAGGAATTCGGCCCCGAGGTTAAGAGAGGAGATGGGCGCCCAGATAAGGTTTGCAGCGCCGTATTCGCTTCGATGGAATGCTGAGTCTTTTTCGGCCGGCGTGGTCTGTGCCTGCGCAAAGCCGTACACCACAGACGAGCGCAGTTTCGAGAACCAGTAATGCTGATATCCGCCATAGGTGCCTATTAGCGGTACTGCCTCAAGGCGCGGCTCTTGCGCGCTGATGACTTGCGCATCAATGCCCAAGCCTGACGTGTCATTCATGTAACGTTGAATGCCGTTGCCGTACGCACCCTGATACACCAGTGCATCTTTGCCGAAAATCTTCTGCAGGCCTGCCAGGTTAAAGCCCCATCCGAACACAGAATCATTTCGTCCGTCCGGCAGAAATGCAGAGATGTTCCGCATAAGGGCGGAAATCTGCACGTGACCGCTTTTCATCTCGTGTCGAAATTGCACAGTACCGTCAGGGGCGGGACTGTTAGGCTGGGCGCTGAATTCAGGCGTCGAAAATGCCACGTCGGAAGTCGGCTTTTCCACAGAAACGCTGAAGCTGTTTGACTTCGTTACTTTCCATGTGTAGCGCACCTGAGGGTTGCGAATAGATATCTGGCTGTTCGGCCCCTGGAAGTCGAGCGTATCGGGTCCGGCATCCGGATCCATGAAGTTCGAAAATGTCTGACCGATCAGGATGTTTCGACCCTGCGCGTAAGCGTGGCGTAGTCGTGGCGTTGTTGCACTGCTGCCAAAAAAATCAACTTCAACAAAGAACCGCAACGTACGTTTCTCAGTCGGCACGAGGAAATCAACATTGACACGACTGGGACGAACCGAGATTGTTGACGTGCTGGGGTGCGCTGCGGGTTCTGGAATGGGGATTGTCGCCGGGATGAATCTCTCCTGATCTCCGGCGGGGCTAGGATCAAAAGTGAGATCGCTCTTGGCGTAGCCGCCAATTCTCATGAATGTCTTGGTTCCGGGAAGACGGAAGTAGTTTGGATAACGCGGGTCAAGAGGAGAGTTGTCCACCCTTGCGGCTGCCAATTGGTCCTGTGACTCCGTCTGATATTGTGCTGTGGCCTGGTTGACCGCCAGCCCGGTCTTGGGTCCTTGATTGGCATCCGAGCCTTTTGATTCCTGCTGGTCTTCGGCTGGTTTGGGTTGCTGCGCGGAACTTTCTGGGGGGTTGTCAGCTGTCAGCTTCTTGATCTGCCCCTGAAGTGCCGAAACCTGTGACTGCAGCGCGTCCACTTGCTGCTGGAGACGCTGTATTTCTTCTCCTTTGGTATCGGGAGCCTGCCCCCACATACGGGCAGGAACTACGAGTATTGACGAAAGACTCAGTACAAAGATTAAAGCTCTCAGTGCTTTCATAGGTAGTCCTCTGTGAGGAATCGCGATAAAGATGGCTTGAAAAGACATCGACACAGCAAAAGAAAAGCTGATTTGTTTTGCTAGGCGAGAGAGTATCTCCGCAAATCGAGACCTGAGAACTGTCAAAAGTGCCAAAGGATAGGCTCGTGATTCAGACCACCAACTGACAATCTTGCCAGTAGGCGGAGCACTCGCCTGGAACTACAAAGTATTTGTGGGCAGAGTCATGGAGGGGCTCCAATGCCAGACACGAGAGCGACAGAATCCAGGCAGCTAGCTGATCTCGCGATTTGGTTTGCTATCACCTATTTGGATAGTGACACGGATTATCGTGAGTATCTGCAGCGGCAGAAACAGCCAGCATCTCGTCTGGGAAACAAGTTGATTCTCCTGGATGACATTCCCATTTCCAGATGGACGGCTATAAAACCCATAACTCTGGTTCTAATGTTGGCCTGCATCGTTCTGTTCCTGTTCCTGCGCTTCTGACTCCCGAGTTGTGTGCACGGACCATTCATCTGCGGGTAATACTTCCAGCAGGTCCGCTGTTTCCTTGAATGTTTTGAGTGATGGACAATGCGCTTCGGCCAGGTGGGAGATGCTGGTTGCGCCCGAATTTATCTGGCCGTAATAAAACGAGCGCCATGCCCTAATGCGAGGTGGACGTTTGATTCTGCTGTTCAAATTTCCGTCGTGCGCAGAGAGCTGAGCCAGGAAAGAGGAGGAACATATGCGATCACAGCTATTGAGATGTAACACTCGCGCCATACTTCTGGCGCTCCTGGTAATGGCGTTTATCTCCCCTTCGGCGGTCCCGCAGACCCAGCAGGTATTGCCTTCGAAACAAACGCCGGAGAAGCAGAAGGGCTTTTCAACTCCACAGCTCGCTGCTGCAGCGCTTATCAAAGCAGTAGAAAACTATGATGTCCCCCAATTGCTCCAGATTTTGGGCCCGAATGGCAACGATTTCATTGCTTCCGCGGATCCTGTTCGCGACAAAGATCTTGCTCAGAAATTTGCCGATAAAGCGCACGAGAAGAACTCGGTTACAGTGAATAAGACAAAGGCAACTCTCCTGGTGGGCAATGAGAATTGGCCGATGCCGATCCCGATCATCCTGAAGGCTGGAGGGTGGTACTTCGACACCGAAGCAGGTCGCAAAGAGATCTTGTTCCGGCGCATAGGCTCTAACGAACTCGATGCCATTCGCATCTGTCGCGGCTTCGTGGAGGCGCAGCAGGAGTATGCCCGGACGCTTCATGACGGTTCTGTGATCCACGAATATGCCAGGAAGATCATCAGCACTCCGGGAAAGCAGGATGGACTCTTCTGGAACAATCCTGATGGTTCTGCCGCCGGTCCAATCAGCCTTCCGGTGGCGCGGGCCATTGAAGAAGGCTACTCCACGGCATCACCGTCCCCTTATCACGGTTATTTCTTCAAAGTACTAAAAGGACAGGGCGCAAATGCTCCTCTGGGAAGACTCGAGTATGACATCCATGGAACCATGATCGGCGGTTTTGCTTTGGTTGCGGTTCCTGCAGAATACCGAGTCACCGGCGTCAAAACATTCATGGTGAATCACTACGGCATCGTCTATGAGAAGGATTTAGGACCAGACTCTCTCAAGATTGTGAAAGACATGGAGCTGTTTAACCCAGACAAAACCTGGTCCCAGACCAATGATGGGCAGTAAAGCCTTGCGTTTTGCTTTTTAGCTGAGCGACAGCACTGCGGGGGTGTCATTAGAGCTTTTCCGGTGCGCGGAGAAGGATTCTTCCGCGTTCTTTGATCACAGCGCCGTTGGCTTCCCAACGCCTCAGAACGCGGCTTGCTGTAAAATGAGTGACATTGGAGGCTTGGGAAAGTTCTTCGTTGGTTATATTCAGTTCGATTCCATCTTTAACTGTGCGTCCAATTCCGTGCGCAAGGTTCAGTATGACAGCCGCCATTCGCTGCGAAGCTGTTTTGCAGGTCAATGCCACGTGCGTGGCTACATAAAAGCTCAGATATTCAGTAGCCAGATCGATTGCATTCTCGAGCAATCGTGGATATTGCATAACCAGCCGACGGATTGTTTTCTTATCCCAAAGCAGAATCGTACTGTCTCGGACGGTCTCCGTACTGACGAGGTAGTCACAAGCATGTGATTGCAGGGCGGCTACCCCAAAGATTTCTCCCTCCGTCAGCCACAACAGCAGGATTTTCTTGCCCTCTGGAGTGATGATGAAGAAACGGGCCCTTCCTTCTGCCACCAGGAACAGGTGGGCCGCAGGGGTTTCCTGCGTGGCAACCACAGTCCCCGCCGCGAAGCAGCGCTTCACGGCGGCCGTAAGTACGGAATCAATTTCAGTCCGCGCAAGTCCATCCAGGAATGGGGATTTGGTCGTCCATTTCAGAGCTGCTGATGCTTGCAAACGCATCTCAGCGTCCTTGTAAACCTCATCTCTCCTAAGCGCGACGTCATGTTTGCGGTAGAGCATTTTTTTGAGCCAGAGCTTTTAGGGCGGGCTTAATTGTCGCAATGTTTCATCTGTGGTGGCACTGTTATTACAGGCAGTAGTCTGCAATTATGAATGGACATAAGTATGGTTAGGCCATCTGGGAATCTGTGCGGCCCCGGCTTTTGGATGTGCGCAGGAAAGGGAATCACCTCCCGCGCTCTATCATCGTAGAAAGGAGACGGTCATGAAGATTACAAGGCGGCAAGATGATGGGGTAATGATTGTGGATGTCAGTGGACAGATCAAGCTTGGAGAAAAAGGCACTCTGCTGCGCAATACGATCCGAGACCTTCTGGACGAAGGCCACAAAAATATTCTGCTAAACCTTGGCGACGTTACTTACATTGACAGTGCAGGGCTGGGGGAGCTTATAACCGCGTTTACTTCGGTTCGGAACCGCGGTGGTGAATTGAAACTCTTGAACCTGACAAAGAGAGTCAACGACCTGCTTCAGATCACAAAGCTCTATACAGTCTTCGATGTGAAGGACGATGAAGCAGCGGCCGTCGGCGCGTTCAAATAAATGATTTTCAGAATGCGTTCAGATCTTATATTTCGGCTCGCATTCTCCGTTAAATCGATGGCCATAAGACAAAAATGGCCGGAGAAGAGGACAGTTGCCGGATTTCTCTTGCGAGATACTGAAGTCAAGCTAAACTCCAGACAAAAACTGACCAATCCCCCCCGCAGCCTGCCTCACCGCGAACGGTGCAAAATCGTTTTTAGACACCAAACTGCACTGAAATTGGGCGTGGAGGAAGGACCCAGCTCAACGTATAATCCGATCACAAATTGGTTCCGTTGTATGTTTCAGGGCATTCTCAGTTTTAAAGGAGATGCAGTGCCTGTTCAGCTAAACGGCTGATACCAGACTGTGACGTTAAATGCCGTTTCGAATACTTGTGGTTGACGACTTCGAGCCGTTTCGACGTTATCTCTCCTCCGTACTAAATCAAGACAGTCAATATAAGGTGATCGGTGCAGCAGGGGACGGAATGGAGGGTGTTTATAAAGCTGCCCAACTTCAACCGGACCTGGTCCTTCTGGATGTTGGACTCCCGAAATTAAATGGACTTGAAGCTGCCATCCAGATACGCAGCGTGGTTCCGGCGGTAAAACTTCTTTTTATAAGCCAGGAGGTCTCCTTTGATGTGGTTGAAGCGGCGCTTCGGGCTGGAAGCCTTGGCTATATCCACAAGCTAAGCGTCGGCAGGGACTTGCTTCCTGGAATTGAATGCGCCATTCGCGACAGATACTTCGTCAGCAGAGTACTGAAGGAAAAAGCCAGTGGGAACAATGGTGGTCCTCCAGTTCGTCACGAAGTCCAATTTTATTCTGATGATGCAGTTGTTTTGCAAACTTTGACTGACTTTGTTGCCGCTCACCTAAAAAATGGTAAGGCCACAATTATGGCAGCCACTGAGCAACACCGTGCTGGTGTTTTTGAGAAATTGAATGTCGGCGGTGTGGATGTTGACCAGGCAATTGCAACTGGAACCCTCATCCCGCTGGATGCTGTTGAGACCTTGGGTAGATTCATGCGCGAGGAAATGCCTGCTCCGGATCTTTTCTTTGATGTCATGGGAGAACTGATTGAAACAGCCGCTCGGAAAACTCAGCGGGTCGCAGCCTGTGGAGAAATCGCCCCTCAGTTAGCTGCGGCGGGTAAAGCAATTCAGGCGATTCGCATAGAACAGCTCTGGGATCTCATAGCGCACCGCTTCGGCCTCGATACTCTGTGTGTGTATTCACTAGCACATGTGGAGAAAGACAGTGAAATGTTCCGCAACGTTTCCACAGAGCATTCAGCCGTTTATTTAATGTGAACAGCCGCTTGGTGGAAATTTAGCGCTGGATCAGCGCTTCATAGTTGTGCCGCAACGCTGAGGGCGCCGCGAATAGTTGTGTCGTGCCTTCAAGAAAAGTTCCTTAGGCCGTGCAGAGGAACAGGGCTGGTATGTGGTCGCGAATCATGAAGCCAGCAGGTGGTTCTTTACGGCAAACTTGATCAGCTCAGCATTGCTATGTATCCCGAGCGTTTCCATGATGCGGTATTTGTGAAAGGCGACGGTTCTGGGCGTTAATCCAAGGATATCTGCCACCTCTTTCATCAACCGCCCTTCAGCCAGGAGCTGCAGGACTTCAACCTGTCGTGGAGTGAGTTTCTTGATTGGCGTCTTGGGGCCGGGGTAACGTATAAACGCTTCTTCCATTGCGTGTTTGATGAGAGGAGTTACATATTTACGACCGCATAGAGCCTCATGAATTGCCTTGAGCAGTTCGGAGCCGGCGGAGCTTTTAAGCAAATAGGCCGACGCGCCAGTGCGCAATGCTTCCGATGCCAGATCAGCATCGTCATTCATGGTGACGTATACAATTTTAGCCTTCGGTATCGCTTGCCTGAGACGCTGCCCGGCGGCCAGTCCATTCAAGAAAGGCATCCCAATATCGATGATTATGACATCGGGTCTCAGCTCCGGAGCTTTCTCGAGCAAGGCACGCCCATCAGACACGGAGGCAATGATTTCATACTGGGTCTCAAGCAGCTTCCGAAAAGCATCAACTATCATCGTGTGATCGTCAGCGATGAGTACAGTTGGCTTTTGCATAAAGTCTCAGTTTTCACTACTTACTTCTAATGAACTGGCGTTGGAAGATTATGTTTATCACAGCCGATAGGCAAATGAAAATTGCAGCCAGGTAACGAAAGAGGCAACAGACTAACTGTGTTTACCTATCTAAGCATTAGCGAATCTTAACCTGATATCTAGTCACGCGTGCGGATGGTAACTATCAGATCTGCCAATGAGCACTCCTTGTCTAACCTGCTGAAAATGTCATTTAGAGAAAGCAGGTCATTCAATAGCTTCTCTGAAGAGCTCGTTCAAGCATTCATGGCGACCTTTCCTCCCAACAATATTGTATTTGACGTCGGAGGTCGGTGGAACTGTCGGTTTTACCAGTCTCGGTGAGCTGCTGGAGTCCGATGCCCGAGGGTCCGCTGTGGCGGTTCCCAGTCAGCAGTCAGATCTGGATCGCATTCCTACTAGCACAATTGCTTACCACCTTAATGCGGCTGTGTGATCTCTTGTTCCCGTTGTCAATGAGCAGCTTACGGCGAATACCTTGATTGACCGTAATACGCAAGGACTAAGCGAGTTGTGGAAAAGCAACGGAGGGCGGCAATTACCCGAATTTGTTCTTAGGGTGTAGCGCGTTGGAAAATGGTGAAGGACACCGGCGTCGCAACTGGGGGGTGCGCATGCCAAAAGCTCTTATTCATGGTGCAATGAGTTCGTGAGAGTGACAGAAGTTATTGCAAACTTACCGTACCGCCGTGGTGGTGATCGCGTTGAAAGGGTAGGGGGCCTTATCAACATGCACAAACAAGTGGTCGCCCTCGCGGCGGTACGACATGTTGGTTCTACCGGGAGTTAACAACCAGCATGTAGCGCAAACAGTAGACGATGAAGTCAGGTGAAAAAACTGGCAGAAACAACAGCGCTATATGGAACTGTCGGCCCGGAGCGTGGAGTCAGTCGGCCGTTGCTTCAAGTGACTCGGATAGCCTGGTATTCCGCCAGCGGCACAACGGAGGAACTGGCAGGAAAGATCAAATTCAAAGCTGCCATTTTTGCCAGTATTCATAGGCGTTCCAGATGCTTAATTTCACATGCGGGCAGCCGGGGAAACTGATCCGAGCTTCTCCCGCTGACAGAGGCGGTTCTGTTCCCGATCGCCACCGCGTCAGTGTTTTCTCAAGAAGGTTGGTTTTCCCGGCAGCCAGACCAGTCCGACACTCGTTTAAGCTAACAGCTCATCTCAATATTGAGAGTAGAAGGACGAGCAGTTGTTCCGTTCCCAATCCCTCTCACATTAGGAACATTGTCTAACAGCACCGAAGCTCCTGCGGAGAAGTTCTGAGGAACTTCGCTCTTTGGAAAGAAATCGTGTCGTAAAGTAAGCGGCCCCTGCTGATTAATATTAAGGGGAGGCAGGGGCCGCTTTCCGTCGACACATCGAAACACCGGATAGGCTATGGTTGCGCGATGTGGACCTTGCGAGTGGCAGGTACGTGTTTAGCAGAACCTGCTGAATGAGCGAATATTAGCTCCCGTAGCGTCCGGCAAATACTGTCAATAAATACAGAGACACAGGGTAGCGGAGCCGCATTTGTGAGACCTCCTGCCAACTTTTACAGTATCGGCGGGCAGCTTGTGTTCTTACTATTCCGATGAGGCTGCCAGGGGTGACTGATCTGGACCTCTCCCGCTGACGTTAGCATTCATCATGCTCTGGCAGGAACGTCAGCGCTTGAAGGATGAGTCTCCTGGCGATGCGACTCAGTTCCCCTGGTCGGCCATCTCAGGAGCCATTCGCATTTCGCAAATCAGGACGCAAGAGAGGTTTCGTTAGCTCGGACGGGAACGATTGTGGCGGCCCTCAACGAAGAGTCGCAAAGTGAACTTATCGATGAGTCAGCCACTCAGCCTCTAGTGATTGTCTGCGCCTTGAACGCAATTCGAATAGCCAAGAATAGTCGGGTTGTGGTGTCGCAATCCACCACATGTCCCCCAACGCACCCGACTTCTACTGTTGGGAAAAAATCTTTCGTCACGGAACACTTGATGAACAGCATGACCGAGCCGCGCTAATCCATTCTGGCACTTTTAGCAGTGTGTGCCCAGTACCTACCGCAGTAGTTTTAGTTCATGGTGAAACTCATTGCTGCAAGCATGTTCCGTTATATCTTCAGGTCCCCGGGGAATATCTTAGAATACCTCAGATCTGAGTTTGCACCTGAACTCTTGTACATGGTCCTGGCTGGGGTTCTTCTGTTGCCGGCTTGCTACTGCATGGCGCAGGCGCGTTTGGAGTTCACAGACCCTAATACCAGGAGTGAGAAACCTGCGGCCACATTGAAGGTCAGCGTGAACGAGGTAGACCTGTCTTTCCTGGTCACTGACCGCCATCACCACTGGATCACTGATCTCTCCGAAAATGAAGTCCGTTTGCATGACAATGGAAAAACCCCCGAGTCCATCCGATTTTTTCAGAGCCGTACAGGGCTGCCTCTACGCGTGGGGTTGCTTTTGGATACCAGCGATTCAGTCGCTCAGGAATTTGCGTTTGAAAGGGAGGCCGCAGCTTTATTCATTAGCCAGATCATCGATCCGGCCAGGGACCTGGCGTTTGTAGTGGGGTTTAACAAGACTATTTCACTCACGCAGGACTTCACTTCTGACAGACAGGCGCTTGCATCTGCAGTTCTTCAACTGCACCCTCACGGAACCACAGCTGTATATGATGCAGTTGACTTTGCGTGCCAAAAGCTCCTGCAACACCCTGAGGAGGGGCTCAGCCGGCGCATGTTGGTTGTTTTAACCGATGGCGATGACAATAGCAGCGTCATCACGCCGGATCAGCTCATGGAAGATGCTATCCGTTGCGATGCAGTGGTCGTGGTGCTCCATACCGAATCTCTTCCGATTGAGTCTCTGCCTGAGTACAAAATTCTCAGGAAACTTACTTCTGAAACCGGGGGACAGATTCTGCGAGCTGACAGCAGCAAGCACATAGCAAAAGCATTTACCCAATTGACTGAGGAATTGCGCAGCTATTATCTGCTTGCCTACCGCCCGGCAGAATTCAGTGCGGATGGAAGTTACCGCAAGATTGAATTGAAGACCACACGGCGCGGGGCACACGTTATCTGCAGGCGTGGCTACTATGCGGTAAAAAAATAGGGCCTTTGGTTCCTTCACGCACTCTGTTACGGAGTTGCGTGAGCACTCTGGATACTGAAGGAGCACGCATCCCATGAGAGAGTACGCTGCTTGCCCACAAAGAAACAGACGTTGCTGCTGGGCGAGCGGCGAGTCACAAGTTGATTTGAACAATTCAATGGAGAACCTCACCACTGCAGAGGATTCGTGCCCGGTGTCATGCCCACCTATCCGGAGAGAGGGGCTTCCGGGCGAGGCGGGCTAATTAACCAGAAACTTGCTGTTTTTATCCGCCAGGCCCGGAGTTCGTTCAGCCCCATAACACAGCTCAGAAGCGGAAGTTGAAGCCGGTGCTATAGAGAAGGTTGCTCTGATTGCGATTGCGGTTTGCGTTTCCCAACCCTTCGATAAAGACTGGCTGGAAGCGGGTCATATAGTAGTCGAGCTTGATGGGGCGGAAGGCCAGGTGATCGCTGATATTAAGATCAAGCCCGCCGCCAATCAGCATGGAAAATGCGTTCGCATCATTGACGAAGCGCTGAGACAGAATAGTATTCCCGATCTGGACTGAGGTGCCGGGAACCTGAAAGCTGCGCGAGTCGTGGGTAGAGCCAAACAGGGTCTCAACAAACGGAGTCGTGCGCCCCAGGCGAGCGTTGATCCTGGGACCGAACATGTATCCAAACAGCGTCTGGTCAACGTGGAGATCATTGATATTTCCATTGTGCACGGCATTGAAGCTGGCAACCGCGGTGAGCCAGTGGTTGAAGTTGAACGCAATCTCACCCAGGCCGCCATTGGCGGAGAATGCCGGAACATTGATTCCAGAGTTGACGCGCGTGAATGAATAGCCCAGGTAGGTCTCGAACCTGGGAAGCTCTGTTTGAGCGAATGCTCCCACAGTCAATAAGCAGAAAACTACGAGCACGATCTTTTTCATTAGATTCTCCTCTCCGGGCGCCTTCCGGAGATCATGTCTCCGCTGTCCCAGGGTTCATTCGCCATTATTTGCTCTTGAGCAGAGCACAGAAACTGTCAGAACTGTCACTATTGACGGGAAAATCGGAGGAAAGACTCTGGCGGGAATCTCTGTTCTAGATCCGCCTAAGGGAAATGTCTGATCACTCTGTCAGTGTTATTTGGGTTGCGATTATGATACGCTGTCAAAACCGCCGGGCTGTATCAAATCTCTAAACAGGATTTCTATCATGTTCAGTGGCCGGCGTTTGCTGTTTCTTCTTCTTTTTTTCAGCGTTGTAGCGGGCCTTGTTCCGCAAGCGTATTCGCAAGCCTCCGACGAAGTTCATATTGCTCCGGTCCCACGTCCCGAGAAGAACGCAGAGAGGGCAGATCACTCTTTTGAGCCGGATGTACACAGCAAACCAGTACGCGTGGATGTCGATACCGTTCTTGTTCCGGTTACTGTGGTGGATGTGGCTAACCATCCCGTGCTCAGCCTGGAAAAGCAGAATTTCGAATTGTATGAGGCAGGAGAGCAGCAGACTCTGGGCTACTTTGGGACAGAAGACTCCCCTATCTCAGTGGGTGTCCTCCTGGATCTGAGCAGCAGCATGACGGACAAGATCGACACGGCGCGGCGTGCTCTGCATGAGTTCTTTGCGAATTGCAATCCTGATGACGATTATTTTGTCATCGGCTTCTCTGACAGGCCGGTGCTGATCTCCGATTCCACGCGTTCCACAGGGACCATTGAGAATAACGTGGCGCTGACGGAACCATATGGCCACACCGCGTTGCTGGATTCGATTTACATGGGATTGAACAAGTTGCGTCAGGCCCGTTACCAGCGGCGCGCTCTGGTAATCATTTCAGACGGAGGTGATAACCACAGCCGTTATACAGCCAGAGAAATACGAAGCCTGGTGCAGGAGGCAAACGTGGAGATATATGCACTGGGAGTCTTTTCCAAGGTCTTCAAGACGTACGAAGAATGGGCCGGCGAGAATCTTCTCACAACGATTACGCAGGCAACCGGCGGACAAACCATCAAGGTGACCGATATAGAAGCGCTGCCACAAGAGGCCGCGGCCATAAGCACATTGATGCGGAGTCAATATGTGCTGGGCTATCATCCCACCAGCAGGCATTACGATAATCAGTGGCACAAAATCAAAGTTCGAGTGTTGCCTCCCCAAGAAGGGACGGTACTGCACGTTTACAGTAAGCAGGGATACCTGGCGCGCCGCCATTAGATTGTTGCGGCCCGGATCTGAAGCACAAAAGCAGTTTGTTCTACCTGGCGTCCTGCGTCATAGCTCATTTTTTCGCGGTGAGGACGCCGCAACGACAGCCTTCGCTGTTTGCCTGTGATACGTGCGTCACAAGTACAAAGCAAAAGAGTGCGCGGGACGCACCGCCATTGGCAGCCTTCACGTGCGATACATCCACCGAACATGGACCCGCAGACCGGAGGCATGTGAGCGCAGCCTGGAACCGGTTTGCAAAAATTGAACTTTCATCAGCTGCGCCTGCACCACCGATACATTTGACAGTATTGTTCGCTCTTGTGAGTCCGTAGAGTAAAAAGGGCGAACATGTTGACGCCCGGCGGCGTCAGCACCGCCCAGGCGCGGGCCGCGTCATGCGGCCTCGCCTTCTGCTCTCAGCCGTGTCACAGCAAACACAAAAGAATTTCAAGAAAAGCGCACGTGGTGGTTGCGCCAGGTCTGCTCGAATACACGAGTCATCATGTTGGGAGATGTTTTTCTTTCGTGCCAATAAAAAGGGCCGCGCAACTTGAACACCGCGCGACCCTGGGGACGAGAGAATTGCTACTTGCTACCACCAACTCCGCGATTTACCAGGAGCTTCACTTCCACACGCTGATTTTGCATCCGTCCTGCTTCGGTGTCGTTTGACGCTGTTGGGCTGCCTGTGCCCATAGCGCCGGGGTTAATAATGTGTTGTATCGCGACTCCCTGCTGCTGCAGGAAGGTCACTACGCTCTCGGCACGGTCCTGGCTCAACTGTTGGTTCACATCAGCGGAGCCGCTGGTGCTTGCGAAGCCCTTCACCTCGACCAGATAACCCTTAATGCTTGTTGCATCCTTGGCCAGATCCGAGAGTTGCTGTTTAGCGTTGGCCGAAAGGTCTGACTTTCCCGTGTCAAAAGTAACGGAGATGTCTTTCTTTACGTCATATTCTGTCAGATTACTAAACCGTTCCTGAACCCCTGCAAGGTCTTGGGTGTGCTGGGAGATACCTGCCGCGTTTTTCTGAATACCTTGCTGGTTGGTTGCAACACCTGCCTTGTTTTGCGAGACCTGGGCGTTGGTTGCAGTCATGGCAGCATGGGCCTGCTGCGCGACCTTGAGAGATTCCCTGGTGAAGCGAATCTGGTCGGCTATGACGTGGTTGTCGGCGCCACCGACTCCCCTGACTTCAACATCGAGTCCGGGAATCAAGGAAGTGGCTTCCATGTCGCTGTGGCGAAACACGCCTTTCGGTACCTGTACCTTGGTTTCGGGATGGATCTCAACCGTGATGTTTCCCATGTCCCTGGTTTGGACTGTCATGTTCTCCCCGTCGCGTGTCAGAATCATCCCTTTGGTTTCTACTTTCTGCCCGCTTGTGATTTGGGGAGCGGCGCCCTGGTCACTCGCGTTCTGGGCATGTCCAAGTGAGGCCAACAGACAACCCATGACTCCGAAAGTTACCAATGCGCCTGTTACTACGCTTTTTGCGCGGCGATACATGTTTCCTGCTTTCCGGTGTTCACGCACATTGGCAGCCTGAGTCGGCCAGGACCACAGCTTGTTTGCCGTGAACATTCCTTAGAGTTTGGGCCGCGGAGGCGTCGACGTCCCAGTGATAATCAGCGGAATGATTCTCCCCCAATTACGAAAATCATTTGGTCAATGCTGCGAAGGGATTCCGACCTTCTGTTCCGTCAGCCAAGTTGATCATAGGAATGAGACCTGCCCATGCATACTGTTAAAAGTGTCAGAAGAGTTAGCAGTTAAAAGAGTGCGCTTAAACAAGGAGACACTCTGGAGCAATCGGCTGAAGATCTGGCCTGATGCAGCGTTGAATGCCGCAATCGAAAGCTTCAGCCCTGGTGGCGATGCAGCTACATCACGCATGAAATGAGTATCATCTAAAGTGGCTCTACATTCCTTGCACACCTGGCGGTCGATCTTCAAACTGGATTGCTCGGATCATTTTCAGCAGCGTGTTGAGAATTCTGTGCGCTACTCAGCTGAATACTTCCCCGTAAGTTTTGGCAGTTTTTCCCATGGCCCACTTCGGTTATCGTCATACTGATTCAGGCTTCAATGGACAGTCAGACTCGGGAGCGGCCGTGCCGTACGACCCCCAATCGCCGGATTGGAATTGCGGCGCTACAAACCGCTGAAACCTATTCCATCTTTGCCTGACTTCACTGGATCAGGTCGCAGCCTCAAACTTCTCCAAAATCTAACCTTGAAAAGGAATGTTATGGCAACAAAGACCCCTAAAGACGTTTTTTTGATGCTGTTGAGCAATGCAAGGCAGAACACCGAACGAACCACCGGACTCTTGAAAGAGATGAGCCAGCACGTTGAGGATCGCGACGCAAAAGAAGGGCTGGAATCACGCGTCTTTGTCTCTGATAAAGTCCTTAGCCAGATTGATCAGTGTTTCAAGCTTCTCGGCGAACAGCCCGTCAAGGTGAATACTCAAGCTCAGGATGCCCTGGCGGAAGAATTTCGCAAAGAACTCGCAGATATTCAAAGCCCTCCGGCCAGGCGCCTTTACATCCTGACCAAGGCCGTTCAATTCACCCACCTCAGGATTGCCGAATTTCTGGTCCTGACAGCAACCGCTGACTTGACCGGCCACTTTGGGATCGGTGTGCTGCTGGAAAGCTGCCTGGCAGACACACTTACTTTTGTTGAGCGGACGCGTCGTCTCATTAGAATGGTGATTGAGAGTAAAGTGGCCGAGAAACTGGCGGCCTAAAATCTCTAATTGCTTCAGCTCTGCGACCTGAACAGTTAAGGCTAGTTCGCTCTTGCGCCCTTTGCACTTAATTCGGAGTTGGTGTGGCTCCGCCATGCAGCTGTGAATCACTAATTGACATTTCCCAGGAAGATATTTTCAGATAGGGGGCCTAGCTTGCAGGAACGGATTTCTCTTTGGCGGTAGTGTAATGATGTCCGCTGATTGTACTGAAGAGACTGAAGAATTCGCCAACCAGAATCAGAGCGCTAACGTTTTTGGTCTTTCAATCCGAAGGTGCGCCCAATATCCGGAATGAACTCTTTCACCTCGCTGAAGCCTATATTGCTCATCATGGAGATGCCGAAGCTGACAGCACCATCTCCCGCAGAGCGTTGACTGCCGGGCTGCCAGGCACGCGAAACGAAGGCACCCGCGGCCACTCCTCCTAATTGAGAGACAGATAAATGCCTGCTGCCATCATCGTGGCGCGCCATCAAGCCACTCATCAAGGCATAGCGCGTGCGCCTCCAGAAACCTTTCTGGCCGGAATTGAAGTAGCGGTTGTCCTCATGCAGGGCGCTCGATAAACCAAACGTAATGGTGCGTTGAATGGAATATTGGGCCGTGATGTTTACATAACGTTTGCCGTAACCAGAGAGACCCTGTTCCCACTCTGGAGGCTTGTCTTGCCACTGATCAAATCCTGCGGAGAATGCAGCTTTGATGTATCCGAACGGGTTGACCATTGTCTCCACATAAATCTGGGTTCGTTCCCTCTGATGTAGCGGCCGAAAATCGCTGGCTTTCTGAGTGCCGGCCATATTCAGATAATTGAAAAGATAGCCAATTCCCCTGGAAACGGGATTAGATGTCTGCTGTGCTGCGGGGGGCCCATTTTGTGCCGCCACAGCACACGACAGCATGAGAATCAGGACGCAGAACCAGGCAATCCTTTTTAGAGTCGTTGAATACGCCGCGAAGCAGCAGAAGATCATTGGTTCACCGAACGTGAATGTTCATGCACTTTTTCTCATTCCTTCAAGCCTGGGTGAACTGACTCTTCTGACAGTATGGCGCCGGCAGACATAGTTAGTTGGGCACAAGCTCCACTGCTCCAAGCTGGAAAGAATCCATCGGCTGGCACTTCTGCCAGTTGTTCGCATGTGCTCAATCCTGCTGTCTTTAACACTGTGTCTCGTTGCAGACCGGCGAGAAGCCAGGGCAAGAACAAATGTTTATTAACGGGCAATTCACCATTGGACGATACGAGCACATGAAGACAGTAGAAAGATCATGCGCTTGGGTCCGGAGACAAGAACTGAATTCATGAAGGTGGTGTGATGAAACCTGTAGCTTACAAAACCAGCGTTATTGATATCGATACTAACGGCAGGCGTGAACAAAAGAACAGGCTGCTGAAACGGAAAGAATATGAAAAGGAACTGGCGAAGTTGCACTCGGAACTGGTGAAACTGCAACAGTGGGTGGTGGCCAAAGCTCTCAGGATATGCATTGTATTTGAAGGACGTGATGGCGCCGGGAAGGGCGGAACCATTAAGGCAATCACCGAGCGCGTGAGCCCGCGAGTCTTTCGAGTGGTGGCTTTGCCAGCACCGACAGAACGCGAGAAGAGCCAGATGTATTTGCAGCGCTACGTTCGCTATCTTCCTGCAGCCGGCGAAATCGTGATTTTCGATCGCAGCTGGTACAACCGGGCGGGAGTGGAGCGAGTGATGGGTTTCTGTACCGACCAGCAGGCGCAGAAATTCCTTCAGGCTGTACCATTGGTGGAAAAAGCCATGGTGGATTCCGGTATTCAGTTGTTGAAATACTGGCTCGAAATCAGTCCTGAAGAACAGACGGCGCGCCTGGAAGGACGCATCAATGACGGTCGCAAAATCTGGAAGCTCTCGCCCATGGACCTTAAGTCCTACAGCCGCTGGTACGATTATTCCAAAGCGCGCGACGAGATGTTTACCGCCACTGACACCTATTTTGCCCCATGGTTTGTGGCCAATGCTGACGATAAGAAGCGCGTGCGCCTGAATATCATTACCCACTTGCTCAGCCAGATACGCTACGAGGAAGTTCCGCGCGAAAAGGTGAAGCTGCCCAAGCGTCAGAAGGCTAACGGGTACACGGAGCCTGATTTCCCATACAAGTACGTGCCGGAGAGATTTTGATGTTGCTTAAGCTGACTTCAGAATGGACTTGAAGCGGCTATCACTCCGTTGCTCTCGGTCGTGCACTCCATACGATACCGAGGCCCAGGCGAACGCGTCCCTGTCCGCCGTTGGCGAAATGAGTGCGCAGGAAGCCAAAATCGCCGCGCGCGCTCCAGTGAGGAAGTAACCTGAAATCGGCTCCTCCCCCGATCTGCCACGCAAACGCTGTATCGGCTGCCTGCACCGCCGCGATGTTGACCTGTGTAAGGTCGGTATGCAAACGCGCTTCTCCAAATCCGGCTTCCACATATGGAATCAGGAGATGACCTTGTACGTGTCCATGCCCTTTCAATACGCCAGGAAGAAAGTACCGGGGGCCAGTAAGCACCTCCTGCATGTGGCTGTTTATCAGGGTGGACCCGATCTGGGTTAATGCGAAAGTGCCAAGCGTGGAATTGTCATACGTTCCGTCATAGGTGAGATAAAGCTGAAAGTGGGTTATAGGGTTCCAGCCCACCCCAACATTGTACCCATCCAGCCCTCCGTCTCCGGAAATGTGGCGATAGCCACCGTAGAATTCGAGATTTTCCTGCGCCATCATGGGCAGAGAGAGCACTAGAACAGCCAGGAGCGAATAAACAACTTTCTTCACTGTATTTCTCCCATACTTGAATTTTGTAAGGAGAGGTATTGCTTTCTCCCAGCAGGTGCTGCTATCTACCCACTCCTTAATGGGGCTTCACTTTCAATCAAACTAAAACGCCTAAGTGTTCTCGGATACCGGTAAAAGTGACAGCAAGCACCGATTACATTACACGCATTAAGTATTGATAATTCTGAGTGACGCAATGAGTTGTTGAGATCAATCAGCTCTCAATGCGCGCGAAAGGAAGGATGGTTTTTTACGGTGGCAATCATCTGTCTTTAGGAGTGTTGCTGTTGTGTTGATGTCTGTATGCCTCAAATGGCCTCACGCACTAACGCTGCGGCGGGTGATTCCCAGGCCCTGGCGGTCTTCGGCTGAGGCACTGATCTTTTCCTCTGCATCCTCAAATGACCGGCCAATGCTGTTGTGCAGGCGCTCACGCCAGTACCGGACAGCCGCATGGCGTTCCGGGGGCAAAACTGCGAGCAGATCGGCGACGAGCGCCTTCATGCGTCGCATGACCTGAACGCTTTTGGCGCCATAAGAAAGAATTTCTTCAAACCCAAGGTGCAGGAAATCTTCCCAGGAAGGGAAGTCCGCCATAAGACGTAACTGGCCTGCATCATCGTAGAATTCACCAATCTCCAGATGCCGCTGCCCGAGGCGCGCCAGCAGATCGCCGATTTGATCAAGCGCCTGGACCGCAGTGGTGGGATCGTTGATGGCTGGTGACAGGGCCCGGATCGCGACATCGACGAGCAAGCGGATCGCATATTTGGGATCCAGGTCAAACGTCCGCTCGTCTCCGAGTTGCACTGCCCTCCGAAGTTCCGCCTCAGGAATCCGAGTGCGCACGGTGTAAACGTGCAGCAGGGATGTGCCCTCCAGCACAGTATCGCCGACCGCTGCTACGATCTCGACGCGTCCATCGTGTCGGCGTGCGAGTTCAACGAGCTTTCTAATATCGATATCCTGCAGCGCCTGCGGCCTGCCGCGGTGTAGTACGACCTGCATGGGCAGCGGTTTGACCTTGCTGGATGTTCCTGTCTTTGTTGAAACGGATCCAGGCCGTCCGTACAGTTGATCGATGACTTTGCGGCCCTGATTGCCGGTGAAGAGCAGCATGCGGTTGATCTGGAGTAAGCTGACGCGCTGTATCAGAGCGATGAACATGGCCACACTGGCCAGGAGCAGAACTATCACGCTCAATGCATTGATCGGGAGCACCTTCCGGGAGTTAGTACGGTCGAGCCATGACAACGCCGCGATGGCGTAAAGGAAGGTTGCAGTAAAGATCCCAAGCGCATGAGACAGTACCGGATCACGGGCGATCCACATGACTAAACGTGGTGAGTAAGCAGTCGCGCTGAACTGCACCATGAGGAAGGTCAACGAGAATACGATGCCGGTGAGGGCCATCATACCCGATGCAATGGATGAATAGAGAGCCAGGGCCGAGTCAATGCTCAACTGCGCTTTGAGATGCGGTAAGAAATAATTCTCAAGTCGCGGCAGAACAGCTTCTCCCACGAGCGCAAGCACAACGTAGAGTAGTGGAACCACCCACGGCCTGAAATGAATTCGAGTAGCTTTGCTGATGATGCGCATCTTTGGGTGGGAATCTCCGCAGCAACTAAAACTTCAGCAAGCAGCCAAAGGACTGTTGCACCTGCAAGGCCGAATGCTCCTCGGCAACGTGTTGCATGTGGCTGATCTCGATAAAGACTCTGCTGTGAAATTGCCAGCAAGCGCAGCCTATCTGTCACCATCGCGAGCCGGAAACTGTCAAAAATGCCAAGTACCAGCAGGTTATAAAAACAGCGTGACCTCGTTCTGAGCGGCCGAAGCTGTCAATTCAGCCAGTTGTTCAATGGCGTCTTCTCACAAAGAATTTCCTGTGACAATGACCTTGGATTCCCGTCTGAGGCCGGGGGCATTGGCGAGGGGACGATTTGTTATGAAACAAGGACAAATTCAATCAGGAGTTCCAGTCCGGATCATTCGAGATGGAATTGCAATGTTGTGTGCGCTATTGATGCTGCCCGGAGATCTTGAATTGTCGGCGCTGCAACAATCGCAGACACAGGCCCAAAAACCAGCAACTCAATCAGCGCAATCGCAGCCGACTGGAGCTGCCGGCGCGCAGCAGACCAAGCTTTCGAATGAGCAATTAGATTCACTGGTTGCCCCGATTGCACTGTACCCTGACCAGTTA
Organism: Candidatus Angelobacter sp.; assembly: GCA_035277785.1. GTDB lineage: Bacteria > Acidobacteriota > Terriglobia > Terriglobales > Acidobacteriaceae > Angelobacter. Next base: position 20,578 of record DATEJX010000118.1, read on the forward strand.
CTCACCCAGACGCTGGTGGCCTGCACCTATCCTTTGGAGATTGTCCAGCTCCAGCAATTTCTTGAGCAGAACAAGAACCTGAAAGACAAAGCATTGACTGATGCGGTGACGAAGAAAGGGTGGGACCCAAGCGTCCAGGCCATGGCTGTATTTCCCGACATTGTAAAACAACTGGCAAGCAATATCGCGTGGACGGATGATCTGGGAAATGCTTTTCTGGCCCAGCAGAATGATGTGATGGACGCTGTGCAGCGCATGCGCGCCAAAGCGGTGGAAAAAGGAGCTCTGAAGACCACAGAACAACAGAAAGTTGAAACCAAGGTGGTTGAGAGCAAGACCTATATAGTAGTTCAACCTTCCAGCCCGGAAGTTGTTTATGTTCCCAGCTACAATCCGGTTACCATCTGGGGAACGCCGTACTATCCATATCCCCCTGTTGCCTACCCCGTGTATCCAGCAGGAGGGATGTTGCTTAGCTTTGGCGTAGGTATGGCAGTTGGCGCTGCATGGGGTGGCGGCTGGGGCTGGAATGCCGGCTGGGGACACAATGACATCTACGTCAACCGGAACAACACCTTCGTAAGCAATTACAACCGTGTAAATGGGGGAAGGTACGGCAGCGTCAACGGCGGGCGATGGCAGCACAACCCGGCACATCGCGGTGGCGCGCCTTACGCAAATCAGAACGTAGCCAACAGGTACGGCGGCGCAGCGCGTGGAAGTACGGCAGCACAAAGACAAACGGCTGCCCGGCAGAATATTTCCCAGAACAGGGGAAGTTCCTTCAGAAGCGGAAACTCCAGCCTGGGTGCGAACGCGCAAGGATTGAACCGCAGTGCAGCTGGTGGAGGTGGTGACCGAATCGGGAACCGGCAGCTCTCAAGCGGGAGCATGGGGTCCCGGAACAGCAGCGCGTTTTCGGGAGGCTCCGGTTCGGGTGCCCGAGCCAGTAGTGCCCGAGGTGCCTCCAGTATGGGAGCGCGTAGCGGTGGTGGGTTTCGTGGCGGTGGCGGACGCAGGAGATAAGCCGAGGACTAGTTGCTCGATCGGCGCGTCATGATGAGCCCAGGGTCATAAGCTGCGAGTAAATCAGGTCAGACAGGAAAGCGGCACAATGGAATACTGATAAGAGGATCTATGAACCGGCGATCAATCATCTGCGTTTTGTTTGTAATTGTCCTTTCATGTTTCGTGTGGTCTCAGGTGCAGCAAGGTTCTTCTGCTCCTCCGCAAGGGCAGAAAGGATTTGACACTCCGCAACAGGCTGCTGAGGCCCTGATCAAGGCAGCTGAAAATTATGATGTGCCCGCATTGCTGGAGATGTTCGGTCCGGATGGCAAGGACTTGGTAGAATCCGCAGACCCTGTCCAGAGCAAAAACAATGTTGAGGAATTTGCCGGGAAGGCGCGTCAAAAGCGTTCCGTAAACGTTGAAAAAGGTACGGCGACAATCCTGGTGGGCTCAGATTACTGGCCAGTGCCAGTTCCTTTAGTGAAAAAACAGGGTAAATGGTACTTCGACACAAAGGCTGGTCACGATGAAATCTTGTACCGGCGCATTGGGGCCAATGAACTGGATGCCATTCAGCTCTGTCGCGGATACGTGGAAGCGCAGAAAGCATATGCCCAGGAAGCGCACGGTAATCCGCCGGTTCATCAATATGCGCAGAAGATCATCAGTACACCAGGACAAAAGGACGGACTGTTCTGGAGAAATGAAGACGGATCGCCGGGCGGTCCAATCAGCGAGGCAGTCGCCCGCGCACTTGAAGAAGGTTATTCAGACAAATCGGACAAACCAAAACCTTACCATGGATACTATTTCAAAATCCTCCAGGGACAGGGACCCAACACCCCCTTGGGAGAGATCAACTACAACATCAACGGAGTAATGATTGGCGGTTTCGCGCTGGTTGCCGTCCCTGCTGAGTACCGGGTGACAGGTGTGAAGAGCTTCATCGTGAACCAAGACGGAGTAGTTTATGAAAAAGATCTCGGACCGGACTCGCTCAAAATTGCCAAGGAAATGACCCAGTTCAACCCCGACAAAACCTGGCGGCCCGCCAAAGACAAACGGCTTATGGCCGTGAATCAGGGAATTCTGCTCCTTGCGGCGTCGCGTCGCAGGTAATCTATGTATCAAGCGCTTGTTTGTGCTTGGCTTAAGGCTTCAATTTTTGCCAGTTCCCGCGATTTCCAAAATTTACGATACTGCCGGTAAGAACAAGTAAGGGCAGGGGTATCAGTCATGAAACACCGCGCTCCCAGTGCAATCGGCGGTCTTGTGATCGTGTATGTACTTTCTCTTCTTGCAGCCAAAGGCGTTCTTGCCGCACAAGATAAAAATTCTGACCAGCCCACCAGCGGTACCGGCGAACTCCATGTCAGCGTCAGCCCGCAAGAAGCTTATATTTGGATAGATGGGAAGCCGGTCAGCCATCGTAGTAGTTCATTCCACCTGCCCGCGGGCCAACACAAGGTTGTCGTCTATAACTATGGCTACGAACCCCAGGTACACGACATCGACATAACTCCAGAGAAGCGTCAGGAGATTTCCGCACAATTGCGGCCTGTGGATAAGCCGGTTTCCGGGCCGTGGGGGCGAATTCAGATTGAGGGAGTTCCCGGAGATGCGCTGGTGTTTCTAAACGGCACAACGCCGCAGTTCTTCGTGGGGCATGCTGATGAAATGAACAACCACATCATCGGCGAACAGCAACTCATTGTGCCTGCGGGAACTCAGCAGGTGCATATCCTTGCGAACAAAACAGAACAGGAGATCTGGTCAGGTTCGGTGCCGGTCAAGGAAAACGAGCGCGTCATTGTCTATACGAAACGAGCTCCCGATAAACAACTGGTTTACAAAAGCTGGCCCGAGGGAGCGAAGATGAATGCGGTGCGACGCTTTGAAGCCAGCACTGCTTCAGCAAAGATCGCGGTGGCACCGGTAAAAGGCAAGATGGTTGTAGATCGCCAGGACATAAAGTGCGGTGAGCCAGTGAAGCTAAGCTGGGAGTCAACCGACGCCGCGCAAACTGTTGTAAAAGCGAATGGCGAATCCGTTGGTAAAGGAAATACCGGCTCGGTTGAAGCACAGCCGAAGGAGAGCACGACTTACCAATTTCTCGCTGCCGGCCCTGGCGGAGTTTTGACTTCAGACGCCAAGGTGAATGTTGACACAGCGGTAAAGACTTCTTTGACTCCTGGCAACTCAGAGATCCGCTACGTAAAAGAAGGCGAAACAGTCAAAGAACAGGGTTCAACCGAGTTGAAATGGACTGCTTCGAATGCGGATTCAGTAAGGATTGATCCCGGTGGTACCGTTAGCGGGTTGAGCGGCAGCCAGACCGTGCAGGCGAACCCACAGCAGAGTGCGCCAGGGCCAATCAATGAAACTCTTACGTACAAAATCACCGCAACCAATAATTGTGGAGGTTCGGACACGAGCGTGGCCTCAGTTCATGTCACAGGTTCAATCGCTCCGGAGCAGGTTGCACAGGTAACAGAGCCGCAGATGCCGGAAACCGCATCTCCTCTTCCGCTGCTGGCACTTCTGGGAGCGATGTTCGCGGGCTCAGGTGCCATACTGCGGCGAAGCGGAAGGAAATAGGAAGGGAAGACAGTTATCTAAAGCGGAGAGCAAAACCAGGCGATGCTTCTTGCGTAAGAGGTAGCGCTCTCACTCGTATTATTTCTGAACGCTCTGGCTATTGTTACATGATCTTAGCTATAGCTATTTGTGTGTCCATTTCAACTTCGTGAAGCTTGATCAGCTATATACTTATCTATACATACATAATCAACATCGCTGGTAAGAAAGTCTGTCACATATAACAGGTGACACCATTTAGCAACCAAACCTATCCTTTGTTTAGTTCTGGCCATAGCGTTCTTACTGGACGCAAGAGTCTCTCTGCCGGAACCTGTTCCATTCTTTGGAGGTAAACCATGGGCATAGCATCATGGTTCGCTGCGACCCTTCGACAGTATCCGGAAATCGCAATCTTCCTTACGTTGGCGATCGGATACTACTTTGGCAAATTTACATTCAAGGGCATCGGCCTGGGATCGGTTACTGCCACGTTATTGGCCGGCGTTGTAATCGGGCAGCTGGGGATCACGATCAACCAGCCCCTTAAGGCCTTTGCTTTCCTGATGTTTTTATTTGCCGTGGGTTACGGTGTTGGACCGCAGTTCGTTCGTGGTATTGCCAAAGACGGCGTACCACAGGCCATTTTTGCGGTTGTCCAATGCGCATTCTGCCTGGCAGCACCATTTGTGATCGCTAAGATGGCAGGTTATGACATGGGCTATACCGCAGGACTTTATTCTGGATCACAGACCATCTCCGCTGCGATGGGTCTCTCAACGGACGCCATCAATCGCCTGGGGCTGGCAGCTGATGAAGCAAAGAGATTGCTCGATTCCATGCCCATTGCATACGCGGTGACTTATATGTTCGGCACCGTGGGATCCGCCATTGTGATTGCTGTGATCTGTCCCGCCCTGGTTGGAATGAATCTTCCCGCAGCCTGCAAAGATTATGAAGAGAGATTCGGAGGAGGGAAGAAAGAGCTTGGCGGCGCCGGTTCCGCATGGCATCGATGGGAACTGCGCGCCTTCCGTGTTGCCAAAGGTGGCAGAGTGGTTGGCCTTCGCGCGATTGAGGCCGAAGCGCTCGTACCAAATGCGCGGGTTTTCATTCAGAGACTTCGGCGCAATGGCGTCATCGAGGAAGCAAATGCTGACACCGTATTGCAGGAAGGAGACGTATTAGCCGTCGCTGGCGCCCGAGAGGCGCTTGTCGGCGTGATTAATGAGCGCGTAAGGCTAGTGGCCTCAGCCAGTGGCCGCCAGAGCGTCTCCACTGCAGCTGATCAGGGAGCGTTCGAAATTGATGATCCTGAATTGCTCAATGTTCCTGTAGAGGGCGTTGACGTCTATGTAACAAGTAAAGAAGCAGACGGCAAGACACTTGTGGAACTTGCCCAGCTTCCCAGCGCGCGCGGAGTCTTTCTTAGAAAGATCACCCGTGGAGCCGTGGCCACTTCTATTCCCATCCTTCCGAATACAAAGATTTTTCGCGGTGACATTGTTACTATCGTGGGCCGCACTCAAGACACCAGCGCCGCAGCCAAAATGCTCGGCGTTCTCGATCGTCCCACCGACATTGCCGATGTAGCTTTCATTGGCGCCGGAATCACCATTGGCGCTCTGATTGGCTCACTGGTATGGAAAGTGGCGGGCGTCCCGCTCACACTTTCAACCGCCGGCGGAGCGTTGATCTCTGGCCTCATCTGCGGCTGGCTGCGCTCGGTGAAGCCGAAGTTCGGCCGGATTCCAACATCGACGGTATGGTTCATGAACTCTGTCGGTCTCAACATCTTCATCGCCATTGTCGGCATCTCGGCCGGGCCGGGATTTGTGAATGGCCTGAAGACGCAAGGGATCAGCCTTTTCCTCTGGGGAGCTGTCGCCACAACAGTACCTCTCATTCTGGGCTTGTACGTTGGCAAATATCTCTTTCGCTTTCATGACGCGCTTTTACTCGGGATCCTTTCCGGAGCGCGCACCACTACAGCTTCACTCGGTCTGGTCTGTGATCGGGCGCAAAGCCAGATTCCGGCTCTTGGCTACACCGTGACTTACGCTGTGGGAAATACGTTTCTGACCATTTGGGGAATGGTCATCATCGTTCTGATGTCGCGATGAAAGGAAAAAATATGGAAATGGATCTTGTGAAGCTCCGCAAATTTGAGACGCTGAGTCCGTTCGAAATCAAGGACGAGCTGATCAAGCTTGCCAGAAAGACCTCTCGCACGACGCAATCGGCATTTCTCAATGCTGGGCGCGGTAACCCCAACTGGATTGCCACTAAGCCGCGCGAAGCGTTTTTTCTGCTTGGGCAATTCGCGATTACCGAAAGCAAGCGCGTGATGGACCATCCCGCCGGCGTGGGTGGGATGCCGCAGGTACAGGGCATTGCAGGCCGTCTGGATGGATGGCTTACGGCGCAGAAAGCCATGCCTGGAGCCTCTTTTCTGGCGTCCATGGTGTCATTTGCAATACAGAAGTTCGGATTCGAGCCGGACGCCTTTGTGCACGAACTCGTAGATTCGATCATTGGCGATAACTATCCGGTTCCCGATCGCATGCTGGTGCACAACGAGAAGATCGCCCACGAATATCTGATGTGGGCCATGTGCGGCGAGCCGCGTCCGGCGGGGAAGTTTGACCTTTTCGCGGTGGAGGGTGGGACAGCCGCGATGTGTTACATCTTCAAATCGCTGAAGTCCAATCGTCTGCTTCGCTCAGGAGATACGATTGCCCTGGGCACGCCCATCTTCACTCCTTATTTAGAGTTCCCGCATCTTGAAGATTTCAATTTAAACGTGGTGAACATCCGTGCGCCACAAGAGAACCGCTTCCAGTACACGCAGGCAGAACTCAACAAGCTGGAAGACCCCAAAATCAAGGCGTTCTTTGTGGTGAATCCCGGCAATCCAACGGGTGCGGCAATGAGCAAAGAAGTGATTGCCGCAATCGCCAAAATAGTAAAAACCAAGCGTCCAGACCTGATGATTTTGACCGATGATGTGTACGGCACATTTGTTCACGATTTCCGCTCACTGCTGGGCGAGTTGCCGCAGAACACCATTGGCGTTTACTCCTACTCGAAGTACGCAGGCGCTACTGGATGGCGGCTCGGCGTGATTGCCGTGCATGAAGACAACATCTTCGACAAGATGATTGCCAAACTTCCCGAGAATGACTTGACCGCGTTGGACAAGCGCTACGGCGCGCTCACGCTGGAACCGCGCAAAATCAAATTTATTGATCGCATTGTGGCTGATAGCCGCGATGTGGCCCTGAACCATACTTCGGGGCTTGCATTGCCGCAGCAGGTCATGATGAGCGTATTCTCCCTTGCCGAACTCATGGATACTGCCAAGGAATATCAGAAGGCGTGCATGGAAATTCTGCACCGCCGCGCCCGGGCTGCGATTGAGGGGCTTGGGATCCAGGTCGATCCAAATCCTTTGTACGACGCCTACTACGGTTTGATTGATTTCGAGTTTTTTGCCCGCAAGAACCTCGGAGAAGAGGCAGTTGAATATCTCAAGAGGAATGTGCACCCGCTCGACCTTGCGTTCCGTCTGGCAGAGGCTTATGGAATCGTACTGCTGAATGGTGGTGGCTTTGAAGCGCCAGACTGGTCACTGCGCATATCCTTGGCCAATCTGCCTGACGACGTTTACGACGACATTGGGCGTGGCGTCCGCTCCATAGCGCGCGGCTATCGTGATGCGTTCGAAGCATCGAAACGCGCCAAAGAATCAACGGAGCCAGTGCCGATCACCGCCGCAAAAAAGCAGAAAGCAGGTTAGGTTCACCATAGAGCTGACAGGGCGTATTGCCCTCGGTGCAGAAAGATAACGTGAGTCGAAACCTTGCTAAAGATGCGAGAAGTCTAATGAGTACTTGCGCAGCACATGAGGAATTTATCTGTACCAGGGCTCCTCCTTAACAACGAAAGCGGAGGGGCAGGTGACGACCGGAGGACTGTGTTGCTGGCTTCCCAACCATTTTTCGCAAAGAGCCGGTTAAGAACAGCCATCCCTCTGCTGGTTGAATGCTCACCTGCAATCCTGACTACAAATCTCCAGGCGGCGAGTGTGCTTGGGTAAAGTGAGTTCTCAAACTAGCATTCGGGCGTGGAAGGCCACTGAAAGACGCGGTCCAATGCTGCCCAGAGTGCGCGCGGAAGGGCAATGTTATGACTGGAGAACAAATTCGCTTAGAACAACCCCAGATTGATAAGCGTGAATGGCTCCAATGGGGCCCCTATCTCAGCGAACGCCAATGGGGGACCGTTCGCGAGGACTACAGCGAGAATGGAAATGCATGGGAGTACTTCAGCCATGAGCAGGCACGTTCGCGCGCATACCGCTGGGGAGAGGATGGCCTGGCCGGCATCTCGGATGACCAGCAGCTGCTCTGTTTCGGGCTGGCGCTGTGGAATCGCAACGACCCTATCTTGAAAGAGCGGCTCTTCGGGCTGACAAACTCTGAAGGCAACCACGGTGAGGACGTAAAAGAATATTATTTTTATCTCGATAGTACGCCCACGCACTCGTACATGAAGTACCTCTACAAATATCCCCAGCGAGCCTTTCCGTACGATGACCTTGTCAGCACCAACCGGCGGCGGTCCCGTGACGACTTCGAATACGAACTGATCGATACAGGAATATTCAATGACGACCGCTACTTTGATGTGTTTGTCGAGTATGCGAAGGAATCTACTGATGACATCCTGATCAAGATCACCGTTTGTAACCGCGGCCCCGAGGCGGCACCGGTTTTAGTTCTGCCTACTCTGTGGTTCAGGAATACATGGTCGCGAGAAGAGAATACTGAAAATCGGCCGCTGATCCACATGGATAAGGGAGTAAAGAATGCAACCGTTGCGTCAGCATTCAATCTGCCACTTGGACATCGGTTCTTGTACTGTGAAGGCCAGCCCAGGTTGCTTTTCACTGAAAACGAAACAAATTCTCAGCGCCTTTTCGGTACTGCAAATGTCACCCCTTATGTGAAGGATGGCATCAATGACTTTCTGCTGCACGGAAAGCCAAATACCATCAATCCTGATGGAAAAGGAACCAAAGTCTCTGCGGACTACGAGTTGAATGTGGAGCCTGGAGGAAATCAGGTGGTCCGGCTACGGCTTACCACGGTCTCTCCAGACAAGTTGGAGCACGCTTATCCCAAAGAAGATGGTGCTTTCGGCAGACACTTTGAGAATGTTTTCCGCGCCCGAACGGCCGAAGCGGATGAATTCTACTCACGGCTGACGCCTGCGACGATTGGGCCAGAAAAAGCGGCTGTCATGCGCCAGGGGCTGGCAGGAATGCTGTGGAGCAAGCAGTATTACGAATTCGATCTTGATCGCTGGATCGGAGAGCACAAGGGCCGCAATCGCAACACAGAGTGGTTTCACATGATCAACCACGACATCATCTCCATGCCCGACAAGTGGGAATATCCCTGGTATGCAGCGTGGGACCTGGCTTTTCACACTCTCGCTCTTTCTCTGGTCGATGATGTCTTTGCCAAGCGGCAACTTGAACTGATGGTGGGACCGCTTTACCTCCATCCGAACGGGCAGATGCCTGCTTACGAATGGAACTTTGGCGATGTCAATCCGCCTGTGCATGCCTGGGCTGCACTCTTCATGCATAACCTGCAAAAAACTCAAAATGGTGTGGGAGACATCCAGTTTCTGAAGAAGATCTTCCACAAACTTGTGCTGAATTTCACCTGGTGGGTGAACCGCAAGGACCGTTTTGGAAAGAACGTATTTGAAGGAGGCTTTCTCGGCCTTGACAACATCGGGGTTTTTGACCGCAGTAGTGCGCTTCCGGGTGGAGGGCATCTTGAGCAGGCAGACGGCACGGCATGGATGGCTTTCTTTTGCCAGAACATGGCAGAAATCGCAGTGGAGCTTACTGCCGCTGATCCTGCCTTTGAAGAATTTGCTTTTAAGTTCGTTGAGCATTTCCTCTGGATCGCCGCCGCTATCAATAGCCCCGGAAATGATGGATTGTGGGACGAAGAAGATGGTTTTTACTATGACCTGCTCCGTTTGCCCAATGGCTCGTTTACGCGGCTAAAAGTCAGGTCGATGGTGGGACTGCTGCCGCTCTGCGCTACAACGGTGGTTGAGAAATTTCAAAGAGACACGATCATTAACGCGGCGCAGTTCTTTCGCGAACGGGTGTCACGCATGCCCCAGTTGCTCTCCACGATTCATCCCACCGGCCCAGGCAACTTTGGCGTGAATGACCGCGGGATTTTGGCCCTGGTTTCTCCTGAAAGACTTCGCCGCATATTGTCAAGAGTGCTGGATGAGAACGAGTTCTTGTCGCCTTATGGAATTCGGGCGCTCTCCCGCTATCATCTTGATCATCCTTATGCAGTCTATTCCGGGGGCCAGGAATATCGCGTGGACTACCAGCCAGCCGAGTCAAACACGGCAATGTTTGGCGGTAACTCCAACTGGCGCGGGCCCATCTGGCTCCCTATGAACACACTGCTGATCCGCGCCCTGATCCAGTTCTATCTTTATTATGGCGACAACTTTAAGGTTGAGTGTCCTACGGGTTCGGGAAGGCTGATGAATCTCTTTGAAGTAAGCCAGGAAATCAGCAATCGCCTGACCAGCATTTTCGTGCGCGACCAGCATGGGCGCCGCCCGCTCTATGGCGGAACAGAAAAATTCCAAAGCGATCCCCATTGGCGTGATTACCTGCTCTTTTATGAATACTTTCAGGGTGATGACGGAGCAGGACTGGGCGCAAGCCATCAGACCGGATGGACCGGATTGATTTCAAGGTTAATTCACCTGTACGGGACGCTCGATGCCGCCTCTCTGCTCAAGAGCGGCAAACAGATTTATGCGGAAAGGGCACGACAAAAAACAGCGGCGTGACTACGCTTCAAATTTGGATCATACAGCCACGCCGGCCGGGGTGGAATTGCACAACCTGCAGCTCAGATCCAGCATGACCTGTGTGGCGAAGCTGGACATAGGGATTACTAACTAAATTCAGACTGAAGTGATATTTTTCAGATTCGTAGCCTTTGTTGGTTGCACATTGTTCGTGTCCATCGCTCCCATGATTGGGCAGGAAATGGAGCCGAGAGCCTATTCGGCGTCTCCGATTGGCGCAAATTTTCTTGTTCTCGGGTTCGCGCGCCAAAGTGGAGACGTTGTGTTCGATCCATCCGTTCCAGTCACGGACGTACACGCTGACATCTACAGTCCACTGCTCGGCCTGGGGCGCACCTTTGGGATGTTTGGCAGGGAAGCCCTGGTGACCGCGGTGCTCCCGTATGCCTTTGGGCGAGTCGAAGGCAAGGTCGGCCCGCAGTTGCAGCAGGAGAGCATCACCCGCTCTGGCCTGGCAGACTTCCGGGTCAAGTTTTCGGTCAACCTCCACGGCAACCCCGCGCGTCCTTTGCGGGAATTCTCGAAAACGCAACATCGCAACACGATCGTTGCCGCAAGTGTAGTCGTCCAGGCGCCTACAGGGCAGTACGATCCAGCCAAGCTGATCAACCTGGGAACAAACAGGTGGGCCCTTCGACCCGAGTTGGGTCTCTCCTATCCGTGGAAGAAGTTCTATTTTGATTTGTACGCCGGCGCGTGGTTCTTTACCCAAAACGGGCGGTTCTTCCCAGGAGACAGCGTCAAGGAGCAAGACCCACTCACCGGATTACAGGCGCATATCAGTTACAGCGTGCGGCCCAGATTGTGGATCGCTCTTGACGGCACATGGTACAACGGGGGAGCTGCGAGTGTGAACGGTCTTCCAGCCAGCGTGAGACAAAACAACAGCCGGGTTGGGGGCACGGCTTCTCTTCCGATTACAAAGAGCCAGTCAGCGAAAATCGCCTACAGCAACGGAGTTACGGCGCGCACGGGAACAAATTTCAGCACTGTCGCCGTAACGTGGCAGTATCTTTGGTTTTCACGATGATGCAGGCGCTTAAAGACGAAGCCCAATGGTTGCTCTCCCTACCCATGCTCGAGTGGAAAGAGACCCTTTCTGCCTGGACCGGCAGTTCACGCGCCAATCGCATAGACCAGAGCTTGACAAAAAACTTCATATCGCTTCTTAGGGTGGCTGAGGTAGAAGATCTTCAAAATTAAATATCGAGCAATATCCACGCCGGAGCGTGGTCGCTGGCATTTACCTCAGCACGTACCCGGCGGTCTACGCCACCGTCCAGGAGTCGCTCCGATATTGATGGTGAGAGCAGTAAGTGATCGAGTCTCATCCCTTTGTCTTTCTGCCAACGCTGATATTCGTAATCCCAGAATGTCCACAGGGGACCCGCGGGGTAGAGCTTGCGCAGCGCATCGGTCCAGCCTTGCTCCAGCAACCGTGCAAAGAGCTGTCGGCTTTCGGGCTGGATGAGCGCATTGTTATCCAAAGATCGAGTGGGATAGATGTCTTGCGGAGTTGGTACCACGTTGTAATCTCCCGCCAGTACTACGGGGACGCTGGCTGCAATGAGTCCGGCGGCATGGTTGATCAGGCGTTCAAACCAGGCGAGTTTGTAGTTGAATTTGGGTCCAGGCTGCGGATTTCCATTGGGAAGATAGATCGACGTGACCAGAATTCCCTGAACGGCCGCTTCCAGATAGCGGGCCTGGCGATCCTCAGGATCGCCAGGCAAACTCGACCGGGTCACTACCGGAGTCTGGTTCCTGGCGAGGATGGCTACCCCGTTCCATGAGCGCTCACCTTCCCACACTGCTTCATATCCCAGAGATCGGACAGCCTCTCTCGGAAACGCTCCCTGTTCGGCCTTGAGCTCTTGCAGGCTCACAACATCCGGCTGTTCTTTCTTCAGCCAGGCCAAAAGGTTATCCAGCCGCTTGTTAATGTTGTTTATGTTGAACGTGGCAACTTTCACGATGCCTCTCTGGCAACGATAATATTATTTTTCAGACATGCGCAAAATCGTTCATATCGACATGGACGCGTTTTATGCTTCAGTCGAGCAGCGCGACAATCCTGAATTGCGCGGCAAACCTGTGATCGTCGCCTGGAGGGGCAACCGCTCTGTCGTATGTGCTGCCTCTTATGAGGCCAGAAAGTTCGGCGTGCGTTCGGCGATGCCGGCACTCCGCGCCGAGCGGTTGTGCCCGGATGCGATATTCATTCCTCCAGACTTTGTTCGTTACCGGGCTGTCTCGCGCCTCACGCGTGAGATCTTCAAGCGTCACACGGACTTGGTTGAGCCGCTATCACTTGATGAAGCATACCTCGATGTTACTGAGAATAAGACCGGACTGCCGACTGCTACTCGAATTGCGATCACGATCCGTGCGCAGATCCGCGAGGAATTGAGCCTCACAGCTTCCGCCGGCGTGGCTCCGAACAAATTTCTAGCCAAGCTCGCCTCTGACTGGCGCAAGCCGGATGGACTGTTTGTGATCCAACCCGAAGAGGTGGACAGTTTTCTGTTGCCGCTACCGGTGGGCCGCCTACCCGGCGTGGGTAAGGTGACCGAAAAGCGACTTGATGAAGTTGGCGTAAAAACCGTTAAGAACCTGCGTGAATTGGATCGGTCCACTCTGGAAAAGACCTTCGGCCGGTACGGGCTGCGCCTGTACGAATTGGCCCGGGGTATCGATCACAATCAGGTCGTTCCCAACCGCCCGACCAAATCAATTTCTGCTGAAGACACGTTTGAGCGAGACGTTGCCCTGTCAGAGACCGAGCCGATGATACGTCGTCTCGCAGACAAGGTGTGGAATGCCGCGCAGAAGGAGTCACGCATTGCGCTCACTGTGGTTCTGAAGCTGAAAACCAGTGAGTTCAATATCCTGACACGCAGTCATACGGCAGAGTCGCCCCCGGTGTCGTCCAAAGAATTGACGGCAATTGCGCTGGCATTGCGTGAGCGGGTAGGGCTATCTCCCGAGCAACTGTTTCGCTTGGTTGGCGTGGGGTTGAGCAACTTTCAGGAACCTGCAGATCGGGATTCGCAGCAATCGCTTTTTGAAGCGTGCGATCAGAAAAAATGATGGCCAGAAACAGTTCGGCACGGCAGCAAGCGAATCTCGAAATACCGGGGCGAAATCGGCATTGTGTCTCATCACTGGCACCGGCGTATTCGTCGAATGTATCTGACTGTGAAGTCAAGCACCGACTGCCAATAACGGATCACTCCGGTTGATTGCCAACGACGAGACGATGAAAAGAACGATGCCATCGGCTGGGCTGATCGCCGTTTGCAGCACGTGCCCTTCGCAATCCTTAATGAAGCCCAAGTTCTGCCCGGCCTTTACTCGGTCGTTCACCGCGATCGCGGGATACCAGAAACCTTCGTGTTCGCTGCGCAACCAAAGGAACCGTTCGAGAAGGGCGCTCGGCGTGGTCTCCGGTGCATTACCCGGAATCATTTTCAGGTGACGCATCAGGCGGTTGAGGCCGTTCGTATGGCAGCTGACATCCTCGGCCGTCCAGATTCCCTGTCCGCCGGCTTCAGTCAGGATGGATGGAATGCCCGCGCGTGATGCCGCGCAGAACGTTGACCCAGGGGTCTCACTGCACACAAGAAAATGAATGCCGAAGGCTCTTGCCATTTCCAGCGATGCTTCGTCAACGCGCTTGTCGCCAGAGCGGAAGAAAATCGTGAACGGAACCAATGCTTCGATCAGATCTCCGCCATGTAAATCTACGTAATAAGTGGCCTGCGAGATTACGTTGCGAAACACCCAATCGGCGATCTGTTCGGAAGCACTACCATGCGGATTACCGGGAAATACGCGATTCGGATTCTTGCCGTCGAGAGGACAGACGTAAATAGAACGTGCGCTGAACGCAGGCATATCCAAAACCGGCACCACGATCACGCGCCC
>DATEJX010000119.1:0-5658 GCA_035277785.1 Candidatus Angelobacter sp.
TGCCGCTACCACAGGCACGGATGCCGACTGGGTGGTCAAGCTGATTGATGTTTACCCAGACGAGGTCGCGGTCCAGCCGGAGATGGGCGGCTACCAGTTGGCAGTGTCGATGGACATTTTCCGCGGACGCTACCGTGAGAGTCTGGAAAAGCCCAAGGCCATCACACCCGACCAGCCTCTTTTGTACAAATTTGAGCTGCCCACGGCAAACCATGTCTTTCTGCCCGGCCACAGGATCATGGTGCAGGTGCAGTCGAGCTGGTTTCCGCTTTACGATCGCAATCCGCAGACTTTTGTGCCCAATATTTTCTGGGCCAAGCCGGGCGACTACAAGAAAGCCACGCAGCGTATTTACCACGGCCCCGGCCCGGCACAGGAGAGCTTTATCGAGCTTCCGTTGGTGAGCGCGCACTGACGCTCTACTCGTTGCGCAACGCGATCATCGGATCCACCGCCGTTGCGCGGCGAGCGGGAAGATAGCAGGCGAGCAGCCCGGCCACGATGAGCAACACGCAGATCGCGGCCAGAGTTGCCGGATCGGCGCGTCCGACTCCGTAAAGCAATTTGTGCAGCAACCGGGAAGAAGCCAATCCTGCCGCGAGGCCCAGGGCGAGCCCAATGAAGACCAGTCGCATGCCGTCGCTGAGTACCCAGCGGAAGATGCTGGCCCTGTTGGCTCCCAATGCCATACGAATGCCAATTTCGCCCGTCCGGCGAGCTACATTCAGAGCCAGCACGCCATACAGCCCGATGCAGGTCAGCGCCAATGCCAGCAGGCTGAAAGTTCCAGAAAGGGCGGCAATCAGGCGGTCCTGCAACAGGGATTCATCGATCCGCTCATGCAAAGTTTTCAAGCTGGTGATGGCCACTTCATTGTCGAGCGAGGCAATGATGTCCCGCAGCGGAGTGACCAGCGTTTTTTCGGGATCGGTGGCCGAGCGGACATTCAGTGTTGCATTTACCGCCCATCCCGGCGCCGACTCGTTTTTGCAGAGATAGAAAAAGTCAGGCGTCTGCTCGCGCAGATCGTTGTACCGTGAGTCGCCTGTGACGCCAATAATCTCAAATGGCCCGCGATTGCCTTCGACTGTACGGAAATGTCTGCCGATGGGGCTGGCATCGCCAAAGAAGTGCTGCGCCATGGTCCGGTTGATGATGGCAACCGGCAGAGCGCCCGGAATGTCTCGCGAGGAAGAAAAATCACGTCCTTGAAGCAGAGGGATTCCCATGGTGGCGAAGTAATCCGGCGTGACGGCGTTGAAGAAGGCGTGCAGTTCTTCGCCGGGCTGTTTTTTGTAGCCGTCTACTGACACGTTGATGCCGAACATCCTTCCGCTGATCGGAGGGAAACTAGAAAGGCTGGCAGATCGCACGCCTGGCAGGGCGCGTGTCTCCCTGAGAAGTTGATCGTAGAAGCTGCGCACTCGCTGCGGCGTGTTGCCGTAAATGTTTCCGCTCAGCGTGACCGTCAATACGTGATCGCGATCGAAACCGACATCAGTGGTTTCAAGATTGATCAGGCTGTGCAGCAAAAGCCCTGCAGTAATGAGCACCGCGACCGACATGGTTACTTGTGCCAACACAAAGGAATGGCCCAGCCAGCCTGGACGTGACGCACTTGCACCGCGGCCAGCCTCTACCCTGAACGCCATCAGGGCCGGTGCAACTCCACACAGAAGTACAGTGATGGTCGAGACCATCAGCGCAAACAGCAGGACACGAGAATCCACGGAAGCAGTTAAAGAAGCGTGTGCTTCTGTATTGACCGCAACCAGCAGTAAACGGTTGGCCCAATAGGCGAGCAGAATTGCCGCCGCGCTCGCGCCAGCCGTGATCAAAGCGCTTTCAGTAAGCACCAAACGGACCATCCGCCAGCGCCCCGCGCCTAATGCCAGCCGGATCTTCATTTCCTGGCTTCTGGCTGTTGCCCGCTCAAGCAACAAGTTGGTCACGTTGAAACAGCCAATGAGGAGCACCAGGAAGGAGATAGCCATCAGCAGGCGCGCTGGAAGAGAGAATTTGTCTCGGAGGTCTGATATTCCGCGCTCCGCTGGAACTACGAGGAGCCGTGCCATCACCTGGCGACGCTCCGCTTCAGGAAGGCCGGATTGACGCGCCAATTGTTGAAACATGGGGTCGAGCGCCATGTTCGCCTGCGCTGGAGTTATGCCCGGTTGCAGCCTTCCCATGATGGTTACCCATTCGCCGGGAATCGTGGCGCCTTCACCTTTCAGGGGCCTTCCCCATTTCAAGGGTAGGTAGAAATCCGGATTGTCACCCACCACTGTGCCAAAGAATCCAGGCGGTGCAACGCCGGCAACCAGAAAAGTCATGTCTCGAACCGGCACCATTTTTCCTGCTATCGCTTCATCCCCCTTGAATTCTTGCCGCCAATAGTCGTAACTGAGAACCACGGTGTTATTGCCGTAAGCTCCACGGTCATCATCCGGAGTCAATAGACTGCCGAGGTAAGGGCGTACACCCAGAACGTTGAAGTAGTCTCCAGAAACGAGCAGCCCTTTCGCTGTGCCCGGGCGGCCGTCATGAACAAACTCTTCGGTGCTCAGGGGTGCAAAGGCGGCCACGCCGGAAAAGACTCGTTTTTGCCCGCGAAAATGGTCGATAGCTGCATGCTCCCACACTCCGGCATGACCCATTGTCCCGGAGGCATCAAGCGCAACCAGTTCTTCCGGATGATCCACCGGGAGCCTGCGCAGAAGCAGTGGATCGAGAAGGGAAAAGATGGCCGTCGTAGCGCCCGCCCCGAGCGCCAGCGTCAACACCGCCGTGAGAGTGAATCCACGGCTCTTATTCAGGACCCGCGCTCCATAGCGCAGGTCTTGGACTAGTTCTTGCCACATGGCCGTTGGTGAAGTCATAGTTTGGCACGGCTCAGGGCAGAGAACGATGGAACGAAGGTCTTATGCACAAGGTACCGCTTTTTTAGCGCGAAAAAGCCGCTCCTGAGAGCGGCTTTTATTTCTGTTTGTCTGAGCTTATTTAAAGAAGCTGTCAGCCTGCGCCAGGCGTTTGTTGACCTCGTCCCAGTTGACAACGTTCCACCACGCCTTGAGGTAGTCAGGACGGCGGTTCTGATACTTAAGATAGTAGGCGTGCTCCCAAACGTCATTGCCCAGGATCGGGAATTCGCCATTGCTCAGCGGATTGTCCTGATTCGGAGTGGATGTAACTTTGAACTCGCCTGATTTCGTCTTCACCAGCCAGGCCCAGCCGCTGCCGAACTGGTTGGCGCCGGCAGTCTCGAACTTTTCCTTGAACGCATCAAAGCTGCCGAAAGTCTTGTTGATGGCATCGGCGATGGCGCCCGTGGGATTTCCGCCCTTGGGACCCATAATCTGCCAGAACATAGTGTGGTTTACGTGGCCGCCGCCATTGTTCCGGACTGCACCGCGCACGTCTTCCGGCACCGCACTCAGGTTACGCAGCAATTCTTCCGGGCTCTTGCTGCCCAATTCGGGATGTTTTTCAATGGCAGCATTCAGCTTGGTGACGTAGGCTGCATGGTGCTTGTCATGGTGCAGGTGCATGGTTTGTTCGTCGATGTGTGGTTCCAGCGCATTGTATGCGTAAGGAAGCGCCGGTACTTCGTGGGCCGTAACCGTTCCTTGTGCCATGGTTTGATCACCTTTCGCAAAATATGATGTCCGGCATTTAAACCGCGTCGCAAAGTATTCTAAACCTGCTGGGGAATACTCGCGACAAGCGCATACAGAACTCGCAATCCGTTGTTAAGCTCCAATGCAGCCCTCGGGTGCGTGACTTTGTCCTGCAGCACTGTTTTGTTTGGCCTCTACGCGCCTGCAGACCACCTGGGAGATTCGAGAACCCTCTCAGGCTGAGGCGGCGTTTTCCTCTCTCGTACTGCTTGTGCTGTCGTCAAATCGATCAGTTCCACCACGAACCACGCCGGCAAAGATAGCAGAAGAAAGAGCAATCGAAAGGGGTTCAGGAACTTCATAACTCCCTCCTTATTTGACCACCAGCAGGAATGAAACGTTAATTCTGGGGAGGGTCATCCTTGGGCTGGATTGCTGCCAGCCAGAAAACAAAGAGGACGCAGCCTGCCCAGACAAATAGAAGAACGATTAGAAAATGATGCATGCTTAAAGTCGACTTGGGATGCGATGCGCGAGCGAGGCAAAGGGTTGGAGCAGAGAAGCTCGGGCAATGTTCCCGGACGGGTTCACACATCAACAATGAACCCGGCGGCCGTGCAAAGTGGCAGCTCTCTGAGCACGGAGGCACCTCACCAGAAACCAGGCCAGCAGGCCAATCACAATGCCGGCTATGTTCATGTTTTGCTCCAGTGAAGGGAACACAATATGCGAAGGAGCAACCGTGTCAAGCTGTGGATTTGCCTAGAAAAACGGGGATAGAGACGGCAATGGAACCATTGCTGCCGCAACGGTGTCATATTGCATTCAGGCCGTCAGATAATGTATGGAGAGCCGTGGGAGTACCCTATGCTGCTTGTTCTAGCGTTGTTGATGCCAATGCAGGTTTATCTCGCGGCTGTTTCCGGGCAGGTCCTAGATCGTGAAGGCAAGCCCATCGCCGCGGCCGTGGTGATGTACAAGAACATCGGCACACTCAACAGGAACTATCAAGCGGATGCGGGGATGAGATCAGAAAATCCAACCATGACCGAGGGCACAGGTCGTGTTTATCAGGGAAAGACGGATAAGAAAGGCGTTTTCTCTCTAGTCGGGCTGGAATACGGCGTGTATGACATTACCATCACCGGTCCGGACGGAAAGCGTGTTTATTCAGGCAGGAAAACCATTGGTGAAAGCAGTGATCCCAGTTCCCAAAATGTTCTGAATGTCGATCTCTCAGCCATGGAGAATACGGACCTGCGGGTGGATCCCGGAGGCGGCACCAAAACGGCATCAGGCAAGAAGACGAAGGCCCAGGTTGATTTGGTCCGGCAGGAGAACGCCCGCGCAGTGGAGATCAACCGTCTGGTAGACAAATACCATGCGGCTGTGGCCGTCCAGG
Organism: Candidatus Angelobacter sp.; assembly: GCA_035277785.1. Taxonomy (GTDB): domain Bacteria; phylum Acidobacteriota; class Terriglobia; order Terriglobales; family Acidobacteriaceae; genus Angelobacter. The sequence goes on from DATEJX010000119.1 coordinate 5,020, forward strand.
ATTGGGTGAGTGGGGTTCCGCTGTTGCAGCAGCTCATCGCTTTGGATCCCAATCGATGGGAGTTTTATCAAAACCTGGGCACGCTCCAGGCCAATCTTTTTGCGTACAAGGAAGCTGCGCAGAGCTATGCCCAGGGAGTGGAGGTCGCGAAAAAAGTGCTGGCAAATGCTTCTGACACGGACCACGCGCTCACCATGATTGGCGACCTCCTGCTTGCCGAGGCCGACTGCTACGCTCGTCTTCAGAAGCCCGAAGATGCCACCACTCTTTATGACAAAGCAGCGGCTGTGTATCCGCATCCTTATATGGCGCACTATCGTGCCTGCAATTTGCTCAGCAACCAGGCGAAACCGGACCAGGCAATTGAGAAATGCAATCAGGCGATTGCCGATGATCTCACGCAGTGGGGACCTTATCAGCTGCTGGGCAGCATTTATACAATGACCAACAAGCCGAAAGACGCTGTGGAAGCTTACGAAAAAGGCGTTGCTGCAGCGCAGAAAATCCTGGAATCCCAGCCCGATGCTCCAATAGTCAAAAGCGGCCTGGGCCAGATGCTGAACGCAGAGGGAAATTTACTTCAACAGCTTAAGCGGCCTGATGACGCCATCGCCACGTTTGTCCAGGCTGCCAAAGTGG
>DATEJX010000120.1:0-8444 GCA_035277785.1 Candidatus Angelobacter sp.
CACCGCCGTGGAAATCGTGAATGCCACGCAAGTGATTGGCATGCACGAAAAACCGGTGCAGGCCGTGCGCAGTAAAAAAGATTCCAGCATGCACGTGGGCTTGCGCCTGGTAAAAGACAAGAAGGCGCTCGGCTTCGTCACCGCCGGTAATACGGGCGCTGCCATGACAGCGGCCAAGATGGTCCTGGGCACCCTGCCCGGAGTTGACCGTCCTGCGCTGGCCAACGTATTCCCGACTTCCGCGGGCAAGCACAAGCCTTCCATTCTGGTGGATGTTGGCGCCAACGTGGATTCCAAGCCGCAGAACCTGGCGCAGTTTGCCATCATGGGCGAAATTTATTTCCGCGCGATTTTCGGCGTGGCCAAGCCCACTGTCGGCCTGCTTTCCGTAGGCGAGGAAGAAACCAAGGGCAATGAAGTCACGCGCAAAGCGTTCGCAATGATGAAGGAGTTGCCATTCAACTTCATCGGCAACGTCGAGGGCCGCGACCTTTACAATGGCCGGGTTGACGTGATCGCCTGCGACGGTTTCGTGGGCAACGTCGCGCTCAAAATTTCAGAAGGCCTGGTCGAGGCCGTGCGCTTTCTCCTTCGCGACTCTCTGACATCAACTGTTACTTCGCAAGTGGGGGCGCTGCTGGCGCGCAAGGCATTTACGGATTTCGGCCGCAAGCTTGATTACTCCGAATATGGCGGCGCTCCGCTGCTGGGGTTGAAAGGCGTTGCTATTGTCGGCCATGGCCGCTCCAACGCAAATGCAATCAAGAATGCTATCCGCGTAGCCAAGCAATTTTACGAATCCGGTGTGAACGGGCGCATCGAGGAAGAGCTTACCAACGGCCGCCGCGAACCCGGCCCCTCCAGAGAACAACTCGTATGAACCTGCCAAAACTTGCTTTCCTTTTTCCCGGACAAGGCTCACAGGCTGTAGGGATGGGCAAGGAATTGTCCGCGCTCTATCCTGTTGCGCGCCATACTTTTCAGGAAGCTGACGAGGCGCTTGGCTTCGCCATTTCCACGCTGTGCTTTGAAGGTCCTGAAGAACAGCTCAAAATGACGGAGATCACGCAGCCCGCCATTCTCACCGCCAGCGTTGCCGCTTTTCGCGTGCTGCAGGAGAAGGGAATTGCGCCGCAATACGTTGCCGGCCACAGCCTGGGAGAATACTCGGCTCACGTGGCTGCCGGAACCATTGAATTTGCTGATGCCGTTCGCGTGGTGAACAAACGCGGCCGCTACATGCAGGAAGCTGTTCCCGCCGGACAAGGCGCCATGGCAGCTATTCTTGCCATGTCGCTCGAAGACCTGCAGAAGGTTTGCGCCGACGCCGCCGAGGGCGAGGTGGTCTCAGCTGCCAACATCAACTCGCCGGATCAGATCGTCATTTCCGGCGCCACCGCCGCCGTGCAGCGCGCCGCAGACCTGGCCAAAGAGCGTGGTGCAAAGCGCGCCATCATGCTGCCCGTCAGCGCGCCTTTCCATTGCGCTCTCATGCAGCCCGCGCAAGATCGCCTTGCGAAGGATCTTCAGTCCATTGAGTTCAGCACTCCTGAAGCTCCCGTCGTCAGCAACATTGACGCCGAGCCCAAAACCGACGCGGCAGCCTCGCGCGATGCGCTCATCTCTCAGGTCACAGGCGCAGTGCAGTGGCTGGGCTGCGTGCGCAAACTGATTGAACTCGGCGCGAATACCTTTGTTGAAGTTGGCCCCGGCAAAGTTCTTACCGGCCTTATGCGCCAGATCGATCGCAGCCAGACGGCGATGAACGTGGAAGACGAAGCCTCTCTGCAAAAAGTTACAGGCCTGTTCGCCGCCGCGGCTAAAGAATAGACAATTTTTCTCCGCTCTATGCTCTTGTACTGATCGGCTGACAGGCTTAACGGCTTCTGTGCCAAGTCGGTCCTTGCGCTATCAAGTGGGTGGAGCAGGCCTTTAGGCCTGCGTTAAGGCAGACGAACGGAGCGGCTTTAGCCGCTGAGGTACCGGAAGTATCTGCTTGCCAATGCTAATCTGATTACTTGCCCATGGAACCCTCCACACTTCGCAAGCTTCTCGAGCAGGTCCGCGACGGCAGCGTCTCCCCTGACGACGCCCTGTCCCGCCTTCGTCACATGCCCTTTGAAGATCTGGGTTTTGCCAAGGTTGATCATCACAGAAAGTTGCGCTCCGGCATGCCGGAAGTGATCTTCTCCCGCGGTAAAACACCCGAACAAGTGGCCGACATCTTCAAGAAATTAGCAGCCCATGGCGGCAATGTTCTGGCCACCAAAGCGGATCGAGCTCATTTTCAGGCTGTCAGGAAGCTGGTGCGTAAAGCTGAGTACCGCGAAGCAGCTCACGCCATCGTCCTCCGCCAGGAGCACACCGTCCGTGGGAAGGGAACCATTGTGGTGGTCTCAGCCGGAACCAGTGATATCCCTGTGGCAGAAGAAGCTCTGATTACAGCGGACATCATGGGCAACAAAGTGACGCACCTTTATGACGTTGGAGTCGCCGGCATTCACCGCCTGCTCTCCAATCACAACGTTTTCGATGAGGCCCGTGTGGTGATTGTGTGTGCCGGAATGGAAGGGGCTTTGCCCAGTGTTGTCGGAGGCCTGGTGCGTGTGCCGGTCATCGCTGTGCCTACCAGCATCGGTTACGGTGCGTCTTTCAACGGACTGGCAGCTCTGCTGGGCATGCTGAATTCCTGCGCTTCAAACGTAAGCGTTGTGAACATTGATAATGGGTTTGGCGCGGGCTACGTGGCCTCCATGATCAACCAGATTTAAAGCCCAACCAGCTCTAAAACCCAGTCAGCTCTGAAGCTGTTTTTCCTGCGGCAAATTTCTCATCGGCAGACCGGCTTTTGCTCTGCACATCAAAAGAGCAAAATCAAGTCGTTTCCGCACCTAGCCGAATATTTTTCGAGTGCAACATTCAAGCGCGTGAAAGCGTCTCATTGGCAGGTGTACAATCTGCGATAAGTTTTGAGGGCCTGCGGACCTTCTGTTGGGATTTTCTCCCGAGCCGAGGCACACATGAACGTTCACGTCAGCTACAAAGCAGGCAAGACGCCCGAAGTAGAACGCGAGTTCCAAAATCAAAGCCAGAAACTTGAACGCAGGCTGCAGGTCTTTAATCCTGATCTGGTGCATCTCCATGCCACACTGGATGAGCAAGCCGGCCAGGGCCTGAGTTTTGCTCTCAATCTGCGCCTGCCTACCGGACAAATGGCGGTGCAGAAACTGGGCGATTCCGGAGTTGCCGCCGTCAAGGGGGGCTTTACCGATCTTCTATCGCAAGTCACCCGGCACAAGGAACTTCTTCGCGGAGACTGGAGCAGACGCCGTCGCCAGACCGGACGAGAACAGATCATCGAACCCACAGTGCCATTCGAACAAACACTCGCCTCAGTTCCTCCACAGGACCGGCCCACGAATGGTGCACCTGCGAACGTGGGAAATGATTTGGAGACCTGGCTGAATGCGAACCTGCCCAGGCTGCGCCAGTTCATTGAAGGCGAAATTCGGTACAGAACCAATGTCGGTCAGCTTCGTGAAGATCAGGTTACCAGCGAAGAAGTTCTGGGAGAAGTGATGGTGAGCGCGCTTTCGGAAGAAGCGCCTGCTTCGGTTTTTCTTAATGAAGAGAGCAGACTTCAGGGGCTTGCCTTGCAGGCCATCCGGCGCATTGCCGAAGCCAACTCTGATTCCGCCGACGTTTCTCTGGACGTTCCTGCCCGCATGCAGAACGTTACTGGCAGTGATGAGAACGTGCTGCAATACCACCAGCCTGATGATCAGCCGCAGGGAGAGGGCGTGATAAGCGACGTGAGTATACGCACTCCGGAAGAAATCTTTGCCAGTGAGGAGATGGTGGCCCAGCTGGATATCGTCTTGCGCGAGCTCAGCGCTCCGGACCGCGAGGCGTTCGTTCTCTATACGCTGGAAGGCTTCACCATTGATGAGATATCGCGATTGTCGGACCGCCCGCCTGACCAGGTCCGCAAATCTATTGAGAAGGCACGCGCGCGGGTACAGCAGAAATTGCCGGAGCGGAACGATTTCCGCAGCAGTCTGCTGAACCGCTCCCGCGTGGCCTGAAGCGCAGCCATACACATTCAGGAGGAAGCATGATCACGCGTGAAGAAATTCGCCAGCTTGCGCAATATGAGTCTCCCAAAGCGTCTGCTATTTCTTTTTATTTCCAGCCGCAGACGCCACAGGACAAGTCCCATCGCCAGGAAGCCATTCTTATCAAAGATCTGGTACGGGAGACTCTGCGCCGCGCCGAGCGCAATGGCAGTCACCCCCCTTTACGTGAGGACCTCCAGCGAATCCTGCAGATTGCTGAAGGACTGCACGGCAATCATTCCCGTGGCAAGGCAATCTTCGCCTGCCGTGGACTCGGGGTCTGGCGCGAACTGGATGTTCCGCCCCGGTTGGGGCAGTCGCAGCTCATTGTGAATTCCCGCTTCCATTTGAAGCCGCTGGTTGCCGCGCGCAGCGGCGTGCCTCGCACCTGCATTGCTCTGTTCGACCGCAAGAAATCCAGAATGTTCGAACTGGTTGACGACACGCTGGTACAGAAGCCGGACCTTGAATTCGGGCCGCTGCCCAAAGTGGGCAAGAGTGACGGCTATTCCGGATATGACGCGGGACATCGTGAGCGGCACATCGAGAACGAAGTGACGGGCCATTACAAGTTGTTCGCGGAATCATTGCAACTTCTGATCAACCAGGACAAGTGCGAAGCGCTGGTCATAGGATGCCGTGATGAGGCATGGGCCGCACTTGAGCCGCACCTGCACACCTACGTCAGGCAGCGGCTGGTCGGACGCTTCCTTCTTGATCCTATTGCCGCAACCGCCGAAGAAGTGCGGGAATCCGCCAGCAGGATCGTGAACAAACACCGCGCGCAGGAGCAACAGGATCTCTTGCGGGAGGCAATCGGCCAGTCACAGCGGAATGGCCGCGGAGCCGTGGGCTTGCGCCACGTTTTGAATGCGCTTGAGCGCCAGGAAGTGCAGGTTTTGCTGGTTTCACGCGACTTCAAATCAGAAGCCGTGGAATGCACCAACTGCGGTCATCTCGACACGCGAATGGTTTCGAGTTGCGCCGTCTGCGGCCAGAAGACACGCGAGCTGACTGACGTCTCCGATGCTCTTGTCGATCTGGCACTGCGCAACGGAGCAGAAATTCGATTCGTTGATAATGATCCGGAGTTGGAGAAAGCCGGACGCGTGAGCGCGCTGCTGCGCTTCCGCGCCGATCAGAACACGGCGGAAAAAGTTGCCGTCTGAGATCTTTTACCGCGAAGGACGCTAAAGACGCAACGGAACAAAAGCCTTTGCGTCCGTCGCGCCCTTTGCGGTGAATCACGCGAGTGAGTTCCATGCCTAAAAATGCACTTGAGGATTTCCGCATGTTCCCCGGCATCACTGAAGCCTGGGAACTTATCCGCACTGGCCTGGTGGTGATCAAGGAAGAGCTTTACAAGCTCGAACTCTGGCACTCATACTCCAACCCTGACGTGCCCTACTACGTTGCCATTCACATCCAGGAAAAAGGCGTGTGGAAGCGCATTTCCGATCCGCCATTCGCCAACGGCCGCAACGGCGATGAAGCTCTGCGCGACGCCATGGTGTTTTTGTCGGAGCGCCTTGCGGCGTAAGCAGGCGCGGATTGCGTACGTTGCCTTTCATTCTGACTTGCGCATAATCCGTCCGCAGATAAAGCACCACACGACATTAAGCGACATCCAAGGAATGCCGTTTTACGCCGCTTGGGAGCACCCTCATAAAGCCGTACCCTGTTGACAGCCCAGGGGTGCGAAAGTGAAATCACGATTTTCTGTCATCTTAGCTTGCGTTTTGAGCTGTGTGTTACTGTCGTTCGAGGCCAGCGGGCAATCCCACACACAGCCGTCCAGCAATTTGGTGGTACATAAAGGAACGGTCCTGAAGTTCGTACTTGTTCAACCGCTCAATTCAACTCATGCCGAAGTTGGGGACGATGTACCGCTGCGTCTTGACCGCCCACTCGTGATAGATGGCGTGACGTTGCTTGATCGTGGATTGATTGCGTATGGAACAGTAACGGGAGTAAAACGAGCAGGGCCCAAGTGCCAGTTCGGAAAGGTGTCATTGAAAGTAGACAACTTTAGGTTTCCCGATTCGAGCAAAGCGAAAACCGAAATTCTGTTTGCCGTGCCGGGAGCTCAGAGATATGTTCCTGAACGCCTTCCCACCTCTTCGGTCCGCCATCAGCATCACAACGCGTCAAATCCGATCCGCCATCGTACTCGTAACTCCTGGAAATGGATTGTCTATGCGCCTCTCATCCCTGTAGCGCTTCCTATGCTGGCGATCAGGATGTCCGGCGAAGGCGCTGGACCATGCCAGGTACAAGGGCGAGAGTATGTGCTGCCTGCCGGATCGACCGTGGCGGTGAAAATTACAGAGGATCATCACGTGAATTACTGAAATGTCAGACACTTAGACCTGCCGGGAACGACAAACGTGCTCCTGGCAGCCAGCCGCTCTGAGTGTTATCCTTCTCCGTTTTCATTTACCGCAAAGTGAGGTCCTAATGAAGCGTAGAGATTTCCTCGCCGGACTGGCCGTAACTTCTGCCACTCTCGCCACCGGACAGAACACTAACCCAGGTAAGATGAACTCGCCCTACAAACCAGTTCCTCGAGGGCCCAATCCCAGGAACATCATCATCTGCGCCGCGAATGGTTACAACTACCTCGACCGTGGTTATGAGAAGCTGCGCTCCGGCGCTGATACGCTCGACGCTGCTCTTGCTGTGGTCTCCGGTCCGGAAGACGATCCTAACGATGACAGTGTGGGCCTGGGCGGATTGCCGAACGAAGAAGGCGTGGTGGAACTCGATTCCTGCCTGATGCATGGGCCTACGCGGCGGGCTGGATCTGTGGGCGCGTTACGCGATATCAGGAATGCTTCAGCCGTCGCCAAGGCTGTGATGGAGCACACCGGCCACGTGATGCTCGTCGGCGAAGGCGCAACACGCTTCGGACTTGACATGGGATTTCCCAAAGAGAACCTGCTCACCGAGCATTCGCGCAAGATCTGGATGCTCTGGAAAGAGACGCACTCTAATCAGGACTGGTGGGGACCCGGCATGGCCGATCCTAACTGGAAACCGCCTGCACCGCTGGCCAGCGCGCTCAACGACCAGCCGAAGAGCATTCAGAAAATGTATGCCGTGGCGGCAGACCTCGGCATCGCGGAAGCAGGCCGCATGGATGCCATTTATAAAGTCCTTCATCCGCCCACCGGCACCATCAATTGCTCGGCGCTGAATGACAAAGGCGAAATATCCAGCGTGACTACCACCAGCGGTCTCGCCTGGAAGATTCCGGGGCGCTGCGGTGATTCGCCCATCATTGGCGCTGGCTGCTACTGCGATCAGGATGTGGGCGCAGCCGGCGCAACCGGCAACGGAGAGGAAAATATCAAGGTCGCCGGCGCACATACGATTGTCGAAAACATGCGCCGCGGTATGTCTGCGGAAGAAGCGGGCATGGATGCGTTACGCCGCGTCGCCCGGATTTACAACAACGATATGAGCAAGCTGGCTTACGTCAGCATGTTCTACTACGTTCTTCGTCGCGACGGAACTTATGCCGGCGTCTCACTGTGGGGAGAAGCCGGACCAGGCCAGCATCAACGGCGTTTTGCTGTGCACGACGGCACCAAACGTTACGAGGAAGCGAAATTTTTGTTTAAAGGTGCAGCAAAAGACTGGCCACCGATGCCGCAATTGCCGAAATAGAATCTCACCGCTGATGACGCTGATTTCACTGATTCACTCAAATCTTTTCGGTTTAATCAGTGGCATCAGCGTTCATCAGCGGTAAGTTTTTTCTAGGCAAATCTGACTTTCACATCCGGTCTCTTCGCCAGATGGATGCTGTCCACAAAGCGCACTTTGCCGCTCTTCCGCGTCATGACAATGGATGAAGTTCGCGTGCCTTCGCCAAAGAAGCGTACGCCTTTCATCAGCGCGCCGTCCGTGACGCCGGTGGCCGCAAACACCAGATGATTTCCGGGCGCAAGGTCCTTCGCCGTGTAAATCTTGTTCTTGTCGGTGATGCCCATCTTCTTGATGCGTTCCTCCAACTCGGGCTTGTCGATCACCAGCCGGGCGAGGATTTCGCCGTTCAAACAGCGCATGGCTGCGGCAGTAATCACGCCCTCAGGCGCGCCGCCACTGCCCATCACGCAGTGAACTCCGGTTCCGATCACAGCAGCGGCGATGCCGGCCGAGAGGTCGCCATCGCTGATCAGCCGAATCCGCGCTCCCGCCTTGCGAATGTCTTCGATCAGTTTCTCGTGCCGAGGACGCTCAAGAACAACCACCACAAGGTCGGTAACATCACGACTCAGCGCGCGCGCGATGGCCTTCAAATTGTCCGCCACCGGAGCGTCCAAA
>DATEJX010000121.1:0-4598 GCA_035277785.1 Candidatus Angelobacter sp.
CAGGCGCGCGCTGATATCTACCGTGTGTCGCCCATTCCATATAGAATCTCGCATTATCCGCTGAGGATCCAGGCATGAAACAGCGCTGCTCCATATCGCGCATCACGTGGCTGTGTACTTTCAGATTCGCCTTCCTCTTGATTCTCGGATGTATCGGTTGCAGCAAGCCGCCAATGTTTCATATCGTGGCCCGCAATGAACAGGCGAGTGAAGGTGAACGGTTCAAGATCTTTCTCAAGGGACGTGAACTGGGAACGGTCACCGGAGGTGGCACGTTCGCATTCGATGCCGAGGGCCAGAAGGGCAACACCGTTCAGGAGATGCAGCCCCGGGACATCGAGGTCAGAATACCCTGGGTTTGCGGATGGGTAAAAACCGATTTCTCCCTGTACCTGGCAGGTCCGGACGAGATAGAACGCGCCCGAGCCGAACATCGCCCGGTTCAGGCGAGCATGAGTCTCTCTTACATGCCGCCCGCGTTCGATTGGGTCACGATCTTTGTGGATAACCGTGGCGGGCCGCCACAGACGGTTTCGATTGGCGAATTGGAAGAACAGGTGGCAGCGGGAGCGGCGCAACGCATCCTTTTGCCACATTCCGACGGTTGCGACAAGGCTAAGGATGTGCGCCTCAATGGAACCGTTGTGGCGCCGGTTAATACTCGGCAGACCCTGCTGATCGACATCTCCCATTCGCATTGCTACCGTGTCGAATGGGCGGGCTACGGCTTCGATGACTCAGGCCACGGCAAGACAATCTACCAGCCACGCCCCTTCCAGTTCCTGGACAGCAACCCGGACTTTTTTATGGAACCTCTGCCAGGATCAGTGCTAACGGCAGGAACAGGCACCGTGCGGAATACGCTTAAGGACGTAGCCTGCCCTAAAGGTGTTCGTTAGGCGCAATCGCGGGCTCGTCGGATCGGCGAGCTTCGGGCGCGCCCCGGGCAAAAAAGACTCTCGTGGCGATGCAGGTGCTGATGCAGCGCGTCTCGCGGCGTGTGGTCGCAAATTGCGCCAGCAACCGTCTGCCCTTGTCGAAGGCTCTTCTGCGTCAAAAGGCCCTTTTCCTACCCCACGCACCACCCCGAACCGAAGCTTCTCGTTACTGCTGAATTTGCCCGCGAGGTTTGAGCGAAGTTGAGGGGCCTGCTCCGCTGCTGCATGTCTTCAGCCCGGAGCGCTTCTCGCAGCCAACCGAGCAGTAAAACTTCTCAACCCAACCAAGCCCGCCTCAGAAAACAGAGGCGGGCTTCTTAACCTGCAGGTTTGTGCTCACCGACTCCGATCAAACTCTGTCTTCATTATGCGCCGCCAATTTTCCGCTCCACTCTTATCCGCGTTCATCAGCGGTAAGGTTTGGCTCTCCCGATCACGCGCGATCACGCGATACCTGTTCTTCTATGGCAGGTTTTGTAGCTCTCCTTCTCGCCGTATGAGTGAAACGTTTACTTGCCGCCATGCACTATACTTTTGTGCCTCGGTCTCCGCATTTCCTTTCACAGGAGAGAAAGATGAGCAAGAAACGTTTCCTAACCGGATGCGCTGTAGTCCTGTTGTTTGTTGCTGCCGGGTTTGCGGCAACTGATGACAACAACACCAATACCACCCGCCCATTAAAGGTGAACCAGACCGAGGGTTTCGGCGACGGTCAACTGCTGGTTTTCACTTATTTCCAGAACTTCCACTGCACCCACGAGCCGTTTGACGATCTTGATCACAATAACCAGGTCGCAGCCGTTGATCCCAATGAGTTCCAGAAGCCCATCTGCGTGGTCGGCCACCAGCCCACCCTCGATCCCGCCGGCCAGCCGGTCAAAGAGACACTCAAGCTGTACGTGATCGCGCCCTTCTTCGGCGATTCACACGACCCCAATGACGCTTTCAATGTCCCGCTGGGCAATGCGCTGCTCAGCCTTTTTGGCTTCATACCAGAAGCCTTCAAGACTCACCCCAGCGTTGCGGTGCAATGCCCGGAGCCCGGCCCGCCGGCCACCACGCACACGGGCATGCCCGGCACTTGCACCATGCATGCCAGCAACATTGATCTTGGGCCGGTGCTGGCGGCACAGGGCAAAGTTCCTCCGGGAACCAACGTGATTGTCCCCACGCTGAATCATAGCCACATCATTGACGGAAAAGACTTCGGAGCCGCATGGTGGCAGATCATTTCCGTCCTGGTCACCGATCCCAGTGCCTGGCCAAGTGCTGACGGCAGAAGCGGGATCAACTCGCTCCAAGCCCTTCGCGCCGCACAGGCAGCGGGCAAGGCTGCTGCCGACAAGCCGACCAACTTCTTCCTGTACTTTAACGCGCAACCTGAAGGAGGGCACTGAGTCTCACCTTTTCATCTGATCGTCTGCGGCGGGCGTTCGGCCACTCCGGCCGGGTCCGTCGCTCTAGTTCCTGTCTGCCGATGCAGAAACCGATTACCAGTCCCGAAGGGACGATACAACCTGTAGCCGGGGACGGAAGTCCCCGGTGCTAGAGAAATGATCCGAGTCCCGGAGGGACGGCACACCTGACCTGGGCAGATAAAATTCTTTGTTTATTCGCGTTAATTAGCCGCCAATTTTTCTTCCATCAGCGTCTTTCTCCGTTCATCTGTGGCAAATGTGTTCTGACAATCCTTCACAACACTTTACTTGTCCGCGCCTTGTGAAGCACGACATGCTGCTTCTACTCGGGTTTCATGCCAGCAGAGAATCGGTGCAGCGGCCATTCAACAGATCGCCTGAATCTTCTGCCATCAGCTGCTGGATGCGAATCTCGCTTGCTGCATAAGACTGTGCTGTTTTTGGGGGACGCCAAATGGCCAACAGCTTCATACTTCCAGCATTCAAGAAAGTTTTTACTTGCCGAAGTTCCGTGGCCTGCATCGTGGCGATATTTTCATTCTGGCTCAGTGGTTGCGCGGCGCTTCAGGTCCATGTCTTTCAAACCAAAGTTTATTTGAACAAAGTTCCGGCCACCGCCATGGCGGTCAGCTTGCGCAAGGGCCAGGACATTGCGCCGGGGGAGAAGTTACCGTTGGCGGTCACGTGCATCACTGCGGACGGCACAGTATTTGTCACTGAAGGCGCAGGCCATGGAAAGATTCTGTGGCAGGACCTGCAAGTATCTGCAACTGTGGCCAGCGTGAATAGTAAAGGTGTGCTCTCTCTTCCAGCCGATCCCAGGCTGAGTGAGGGCAAGTTGCCGCATGTCGTTATTACTGCGCCCAGCCATCCTGATCTCAAAGCTGAAATGGATGTTCCCATACGCTACGATCGCAAGTTTGCAGCGACCTTCGCCGGCAGCGCTGGCTCCAGCGGTCTTGATGGGACGGATGGAACTGACGGCACCAGCGGCAGCATGGGCTCCATTGACCCGGACCATCCAGAGGCCGGTGGAGATGGCTCTGACGGAACCAACGGCACAGATGGCGAGAATGGAGGAAACGGCGGCGATGGCCCTCCCGTTCTGGTGCGAGTGACACTACGGCAGGGAACTCAAACGCCTCTGCTTCAGATAGCCGTGGAAGCGGAGCGCAAGACCACCATGTTCCTGGTGGACCCGCAAGGCGGATCACTCACTGTGAAATCCATGGGAGGCGATGGCGGCCAGGGAGGCAAGGGCGGCCGCGGTGGACGTGGCGGCTCAGGCGGCGTAGGAACTCCCAACGGACGAGATGGAAGAGATGGGTCGAATGGAAGTGACGGCTGGTCCGGCTCTTCAGGCCACGGCGGAGCCATCACCGTGATCTACGATCCCGAAGCGGCGCCGTACCTCGGCGCCATCCGCCTGCCTAAATCAGATGGGCCCAAACCGGTTGTCCGGGAAGAAACGGTAGGGCAGCTCTGGTGAACTCAAAGACAAGATCATTTGCAGCAGATTCGTACTGATCCCCGCAGACAAAATTTGGTTTTTCACTGGCGTAAATTTTCTCCGTTCGATCTGCGTTGATCTGCGTCAATCTGCGGCAAATGATTTTCTTGTGTTTTCTGTATCTCAGCGCCTCCGTGGTGAGTTTCAATTTTGGCAATCCTAGCAATGCTGGCAATTTTGGCAATTCTCTCGTTTCTGTCCAAAACTTCCTGAATACTTCTGTGTTTCTCCCAGTGCGAACCAGCAACTCTCAATTTGCTCGGGCCAGCACTTTAGTGCCCTTCAAGTCGGGCTGGATGATTGGTTACGCTCATTTGACAGAGGAGAGACAAACAAGATGAAGAAGTTGATGTTTGCGGTATTTGCTCTGGCACTCATGGCATACACTGCTCCTGCGGCGCAGGCAAAGGCATGGACTCTGCTTGGCACGGCCCACGTGGATGGCCAGCACGATCATGACAGCATTGAAGTCGGCAGGTTTGCCGGCCGTTACCGTGCATTGCAGATTCGCGTGAACAACGCTCCCATCCAGTTCGACCACATCGTGGTCCATTATGGCAACGGCCAGGCGGAAACGCTGCATGTGCGCGACGTCATCCGCCCCGGCGGGCACAGCCGCGCTATCGCCCTCCAGGGAGACCGGGTGGTCCAGAGCTTTGAGCTCTGGTATGGCAAAGCCAGGCCCTTCTCACGCAGGCCGGAACTGAGCCTCTTCGGCTTGAGGTAGAAATC
>DATEJX010000122.1:0-17168 GCA_035277785.1 Candidatus Angelobacter sp.
GGACAGCGTTGTCGCTCTGTAAAAGTGGATCGCGGTTCGGTCCCAGCCACAGGCTCTGCTTGCCAAAGGATGTGGCCCACCCTTTCAGGTTCAGCGTTAAATATGTGTCCAGCAGCCGGAACTGATTGAACTCAGGTATCGTCTGGGCCGGCGCAGGCGGCTTAAAATCCGCAATTTGAATGGCGTCCTGCACAGCCTGGGAAAACCCCGGAGCCGATGGCGCATGCTCAACTTCGCCGCGAATATAGAATCCCAGGGCGCCACTTGATCCGCTGGCGGAAAATCCTCCCAGCCCGTTGCCGCCGTTCTCGAACGGACGGCCAAAGTCATTCACAATCGTTTGTCCGAAATGGTAGCTGTCTGTCAGCGGCGTGCCGGAAATGCCAGTTACACGAGCGTAGACCGAATCAAGTCCAATGTAAGGCGCATAGTCCCCCTTCAATTCCGGGGCGAACTCATCTGCCAGCTTCGCAAATAAACGAGAGCCTTCATCGCCAGAATCAACATCAATGGATCCCTCCGCTTCCTCCAGCAGGCGCGCGCATTCAGCACGGGTCCACGGCTTCAATCCAGCAAAGTTGCTGTTGATCACTCCCAGGCCGGCCAGACGGTCGAATGCCGGATAAACCCAGCTATCCAACGGGACGTAAGGCGAGAACTGTGTTTGCGGCGAAACCGGCTGGTCAGTGTTGGCCTGGTGGAAGGTCCCATAACCGCCGCCGGGGAGGTCCGCGCGGTGGTGCGATGCATACGCCTGCCTCCCGATCAACCAGCCCATGGTGGCTGCGGCAATCACATCACTGGGGAAATGATCTTTGCCATATACCCTGGCCAGGCTCACACCGGTCGCCAGTCCGTAGGCGAATGTCTGGGTAAGCGGCCCCGGATACTCATGCGCTACGGCGCTGGCAATCGACCACGTAGCGATTGCATGCACAGACGGAAAAGACGAGTTGATGAGCGATTCATTCTTGAAAAATCTGCCTTGCCCGGTTCCGTCCGTTGGACGCTCGCGACGGCTGACCATTTTGAGCACCTCAGCCACAATCACGCTATTAATTGCAGCTTCGCCGGCAACAATGCCTGCTTCCCTCTGATGGTCATCACTCCGGGCCTTCCCTATCAGATACAAACCTCCACCAGTCGCCACCGCCGCCGCCAACCCAGCGTCAGAAATCGTTCCGGCGTGTCTGGAGAAAGATTCTGTTGGATCAATGCGCGAGGAGAGTTCGGCGTCGGCATTGATCATTCCTGCCGTTAAACCGATGATCGGCACAATCCAGTTCAGGTCCTGAATTTTGGCTTTGAACGGGCTCGTCCAGATTTGTTTCTGGTCATACGCTATGTTCCTGAGCAGCGGACCGGGAACAACGGTGGCGGGGTGTGACTCATCCACAGCGGCGTTCCGCGGAGTTTTCGAAGGGGGCGCGCTCGGCAGCCCGGAACCCGATGTCTGGTCACTGCTGGTCTGCCCGCGCATGCACCAGGGCGCCGCCAGGATAAAGCACAGAACAGCGCATGCAAGCTGACTGGGTCGGCGAGAACTCAATTCGTGTCTCCGTTAGAAAGTGTGAATCACGCTTGCGGCAACAGCCACGCCGGAAAGAATCTGCACCGTCTGGCCAAGGTTCTTGAAAATCCCGCTCCCTCCAACCTTGTCAGGAACATAGACAGTGTCGCCTGGCTGCAGGACGGTGCTCATGACACTGCCAGACCACCACTCTCCTGAACCTTTGCCAACCACGGTACCGTTGGCCCGGATCACAAAGATGTCTTTCTTATTGGCTGTGCTGGTGGGACCACCCGCCTGACGCAGATACCAGCCAGCATGTTTGCCTTCGCTATAAGTGAGTGCCGTCGGGTTATAAACCTGGCCGGCCACCATGACAAAATTCGGCCGCTTGGGAATGATGAGCGAGTCGCCGGGACGGACCTCCACGTCCGCGTCAGTGTTTTGCCACTTCTGAATATCGGTGCTGATGTGGATCACCATCCGGCCGCTCGGGGGAATCTGCCGGAGTTTGTCAATGAGTTGCTGATTTTGCCGGGATGCGGAAGAGAACAACGCCGGCCGCGGACCACCCCCGGACTGCTCCTGTAATTTGGCAACCATCTCATCACGGCTCTTGGCTGAAATCTCCCGTATCTGCGCACGGTCCAGTAAGGCTCCGTAAGGATATGCGTCCTCGCTAAATCCACCGGCCCGCTTCAGGACTGAGCTAAGTCTTTCGCTGTTCTGGATGCCATAGCGTCCCGGATGCATCACCTCACCCACAATATTGATCGCCCCGCCAATGTCTCTCCAGCCCCCGATCTGGCCAATCGTGAGCACATCTCCCGGTTTGAGCACCACATCCGTATCGGGCTCTCCCGCAAGCGCACGCGCAATTGGAATTTCCCGATGAGCAAGCTCGACCTTCTCGCCGTTCACAATGGAGTAGCTGGAGAGGTCCGCCGAATCCTGGTACGCGCTCCGTCTGAAACCACCGGCCAGCCGCAACAGGTCAACTGCGGTCATGCGCTCAGAAAGCGGGTATTCGCCCGGCCGAAGCACCTCGCCGTAAATTGAGACTTTGGGAGCATCAGTTTCGTAGCGCCCAAAAATACGGATCGTGTCAAAGGGCTGCAGGCTGGGCGCGGTCACTTTCTTGTCCAGCACCTCACGCAGATTGAATCCGATCACCAGCGGGTTCATATCCGGAGGATGTAACCGCACAATCTCCGCGCGATCTGCCGATTCCGGCAGCAGATCATCAAAAGACGAGATGATGTCAGTGACTTTCAAACCTTGTTTATAGGGGTACTTGCCGGGACGGAAAACATGCCCTTCCAGATACACCGTCTCATTGCTGTAAGGCAGAATGGGTGAAACCGTGATCGTGTCACCGTCTTTGATCTCTACTCGTTTGAAGGCACCGTCCTCAGGAGGATCGCCTGCGGGAAGATTCAGGCTCAACATCTCCTTGCGTTCGTGCGCAACAATGCGTTCAACCTTGATGGAGCTCAGCGCTCCGGACACCGGAACGCCTCCGGCCAGGTTGAGTATCTGGTCAAGAGTCTGCTCATTGTGCAGTTCATAAATCGCAGGTCGCCGCACAGAACCGGCTACGGTGACTTGCGGACCGGCAGGAGGAACAAGAATGCTGTCACCTGAAACCAGATGCGCCTGTGCTGTGCTGACTCCCTTGAGCATCAGGTCGTAAAGATCAACTTCTTCCACCAGGTTTTTGCCGCGGAAATGTTTCACCAGCCGGTAAGACCCGGTTTCCGTCGGACCGCCCGCGGCAATAAGCGCGCTCAACGGTGACGAGAGAGAGCTTATGTCGTAGGCTCCGGGATTTTTTACATCACCCACCACGTAGACGCGAACCGCGCGCAGTTTGCCCAGAGTCACGTCAACCGTTATGTCCTTAAATTGCCGTGCCAGCAATTGCTGGACCCTTTCCTGTGCATCACCCAGCGTGCGGCCTGCCACAACCAACGCTCCAGCCTCTGGAAGGACAATTCGGCCTTCGCGGTCCACCGTAAGTTTCAGCGTTTGCGTGGAGCGGCCCCAATATTCCACAACCAGCTCGTCGCCAGGCCCTATGACATAGTCAGGCCCCACCGGAACATCCGCTGCACCTTTGTCCGGGGTCTTATCTGTGTTGGCCACGCTGTTGCGAAACAGCGCTGCTCCAAACCGCTCCAGCTTCTCCTGCGGATTCACCGCCTGCTTGTAGAGATCACGGATTGCGGGCAGATTCCGCAAAGGGTATTGGCTTTGCCCTGGCCGGCGCTCTCTTCCCTCCGGCTGCTCGCGTTCGTTTTGCGGCTGCTCCCCTGCATTTCTGCCGCTTTCTCCAGGGGGCGTTCCGGTAGGCGTTCGGGGTTGCGGCGACGGCTGCGCGCTCGCTGCTGGCTGCTGCTGCTGACCCTGAGCAGGCTCGGAACCCTGTTCCGTTCCAAACCCATGTTGCTTCAGGGCATCACTCATCACCTGTCGCACGCGATCGTCAGATCGGATTTGGCTGAACAACCGCTGGTCTGTAATGTCACGTTCGGTTACGGCGTAACCCCGGTCCTGCAGCTGCTGTGCGATCTCGCTCTTGGCTTCCGCCAGCAGATCAGGATTTTGCTGCAGGATTTGGATGATCTCGTCCGCCGACAATTCCTGGTCTGCGGCCTGTTGTTGCTGTTGCTGCTGCGCATGCGCGATGGGCGTCAGCGCGATACACATAAAGGCGAGCACGAACCGAAGCTTTCCTGAAATACGAATAGCTGAAGCACCCAGGAGATGAATTCGTCCTGGAAGAAGTTGAATAAATAAAGTGCGAAATGAAGCTTTAACTCGGTCCAAGATTTCTCCCCGTTAATCCGGCCGCGCCGGCATATGCACGAGCTATTCCCAAGGCAAATTCGTCAGCAACTTGCAGATTGAGACGCCGATCATTGTACGGTAACACTCTCCTCCGGCCAACAGATGCCATCCCTGCCGCCCCACAATGGCATCCCATTGAAAGAGGCAACAGATTTCAAGCAGCAGAAACTTCGGCCTATGAGGCCGGACCAAGGAGCAATTTTGATGAAGAAGATTTTATTGGCTTCATTTGCCTTCACCGTAGCCATGGGAGTAGCCGCCGCGCAGACCACCGGCTCAGGCACGGGCACCGCGGGTGCACCTGGAAGTGCGGGGACAACGGGCACACAGCCTGGAACAACAGCCACAACTCCCTGTGGAGCTGGAACTGTAGGTAATCCGTCTGCAACACAGACCAGTCCTTCAACGACGCCGGGAATGCCGAGTTCCACCGGGGTAACGCCGTCACAATCCACGACCACGACCCCGAGCCAGTCCACCACTACGACGCCAAGCCAGTCGACTACTACCACTCCGAGTTCCTCAACTTCTACCACACCCAGCCAGTCCACAGTTCCTGCCGGCACCACCGCGACTACAGTGGGCAATTGCGGAACGAATGGGACTTCCACCACGGCTGGCAGCGCCACAACTGGCAGCACCAGTTCGACCACCAGCGGTACCCCCGCTGGAACCATGGGAACCTCCACTACAGGTACTCCGGGCGCCACTGGAACTGCTGGGACGTCTTCAACCGTAGCCGGGCCGTGTTCTCCGAATACCGGAAGCGCAACCCCAAGCACTCTACCGCCCAGCAACATGCCGTCGAGCAATATGCCGTCCAGCACCACGCCTTCTTCCACGCCGCCCTCGAGCAGCACGTCAACTGGCAGCTCAACGCCGCCACTGATGTAAGGCTGTAAGGCACAATTCCTGAACGACAAAAGCGGCTGCAACTTGCAGCCGCTTTTCTTGTAATCGCGAATAGAGTCCCATTCCCCGGATTCACCGGCAATGCGAGGTCAGCTACTGGCCTGTCACTACCACCGGCACTACTGAGTTTGTTGAAGTATCTCCCAGCATTCCCAGCATCTTCACACCCGCCGCCGGTCCCGTAACAATGCTCGCTCGCACCGTGACTGCTCCCGCCGGAGCGCTGGGGAAGAAATCCGCCATGTCCCGCACCAATTTGGTACGCGCAGGCACCACCTGTGAGACATTCGCCAGCGAATTCCCTGCCGAATCCAGCAATTCAACCTTGACGGTAGCACCTGTAGATAAATCACTATCCTGCAGCGCAATTCCGGTGAATTGCGTCCCGCCGTCCTTGTAGGCAAAAGTGCCGGACTGCAGAAACTGCTGCGAAAACATGGGATGTACCAGGTTCACCAGCGCATTATTCGAGCTTCCGGGCGCGTCGTCCGTCCGGTCGTAAGAAAAGTACTCGCTCTGATCGTTGGTGGCTGTATTGGTGGCCCTGATGCGCTCCCCATCCATTGGCATTGATGATGCCGGGGCGCACGGATTTGACTCGGGTACGCAGAGCGAATTGATGGTCACATCAATTTCCTTGGAAGAGATGAAATTTGTGCTCATCGTATTCACGTTGTTCATGTTGATCTTGGTGTTGGCGTCAAACCCAATACCCAGAATCTTTATGGTGTCCCCTGGTTTAATCACTCCGCCACCGGGCACCACGTCGGTGATGGAAACTGTCCCTCCAATGGTCAAAGTCCCGGGAACATTTTCCAGGATAGAGTACTGGCTGCCCCCAACAAAGAACGTAGAAGAGGGATCGAGGGCCACGGTGAATGACCCCGAAGTGCCAGTCACCGGCATGGTCAAAACCAGAAGCGGATAGTCCACATCAGTTCCCAGAGACGCATTTGGCGACTGAATGCTGACAGATATGTCGGTACCGTTAATCACCGCAATTCCAACCGCCTGCCCAGTCGAATCATTCACTGCCACTCCGCGCACCGGACCTGTTGGGCCGGTGGGGATCGTTGGCCGCGTACTGCTGTTGCCAATTGGTTTAGGTTCAGTCAGCAACAATTGGTACTGATAAATGCCGCCGGTCGGCACTTTCGCATCCGCTACAGACATCTTTAAGCCGGTGCTGGGAGCGGGAGTAGGAGTTGGAGTGGGTGACGCAACCGGCGTTGGGGTCGGCGTTGCCCCTCCTCCGCCCGAACCACCGCCGCAGCCGACGGAAATAACTGAAATCAGGATGAGGGCAGGAAAAGCAATCCGGATGAGAACGTGACCGGTGGGGGAACGGTGCGCCATTACTAACTCCTTACAGAACAGCTAAGTGGTTGATTATCTTTGAGTTTAAGGAATTTGTCCAAGTCGCCCAAAGTCTCCTCTTCCAACTACCTATTTTGCTGAGACACGGGTCGGTAACCCTGCGGAACAAAATTATTTCTCTAAGAATTAGTGCCTCGAAAATCGAGGTTTGATAGAGCAAAAATTACCTTACTTCTCGGAGTGCCATCTCCGCGGCAAAATAGCCGCACATCCCGTGGACACCTGGGGCTGGCGGCGTGGAGGCCGAACAGAGATAAACTCCTGGCAGCGGCGTGCGATAGAGACTGGCCGTTGGCCTGAAGAACAGCTGCCCCACCGTAACGGCTCCGGCCCCTACATCGCCGCCGATCAGGTTCGGGTTGCGGCTTTCAAGTTCTTTCGGGCCCATGACGGATCGGGCAAGAACGCAATCACGAAAGCCAGGGGCAAATCGCTCCACTTGCTGTTCGATCTTCTCTTGCATGTCGCCGGTGTAGCCATTCGGCACATGGCAATAGCCCCAGGCCGTGTGACGTCCCGCTGGTGCACGACTGGAATCAAAGAGACTGGGCTGGACAAACAAGACATACGGACGGTCGGAAACCTTTCCCTGCCAGGCTCGCCGCTCAGACTCGCCAATTTCATCCAGCGATCCGCCCAGGTGCACCGTTCCTGCCAGACGACATCCGGGCGCTTTCCACGGGACAGGCTGACTCAAAGCCCAATCGATTTTGAAAGATCCCATCCCATAGCGAAACCCCTCCAACTTCCTGCGATAGCCTGCTGGCACCCGGTCGCCAGCAATCTTTAGAAACTGGCGCGGCGTCACATCCAACAGGACCATGCGAGCTTTGGGCAACTCATCCAGCGACGTGACCGGCCATTCCGTCATGACGTCGCCGCCAAGTGATTTCAAAATTGAAATCAATGCGTTCGTCAGGTTCTGTGACCCACCACGTACAAACGGCCATCCCGCCGCGTGCGCGGCCGTGGCAAGAATCAACACGGAGGCCGCCGAGGTAAGCTTTTCCAGCGGGAGCATGGCATGGCCGCCAATGCCTGCGAACATCCCTCGGGCTTTTTCGGTTTTGAAATACGCATGGGCAATCATGCGTATTGAGCGCATAGCCCGCAGACCAAAACTGGCCATCAAAAAAGGGCTTTTCAGCACGCTCGCCCTCATGGGCGCCATCGTGGCGGCAAATAATTTTTCCCCGTGTGCCACCAGATCCCCGAATAAGGCCTCATAGCCGTTGCGATCCCTTCCCAACCCTGCCGCCGTTTCTTCCACAGATTTGTGCAGCAGCGCCGCCGTACCATCGTCAAAAGGATGTGCCGCAGCGGCAGGAGGAAATACCCACTGCAATCCGTGGTTTTCCAGCGGCAATGTGCTCAGGAAGGGCGAGCAGTACGCCATGGGATAGACGGAGGAACAGGTGTCATGAATGAAGCCGGGCAGCGTGATCTCTGCTGAGCGCACCCCGCCTCCGGGAGTTTCGGCCGCTTCCAGAACCACAACCTTCAGTCCAGCCTGCGCCAGACGAATCGCCGCTGCCAGCCCATTGGGACCGGAGCCGACCACGATTGCATCCGTTTGCGGGACTTGCGGCTTAACTTTCAACATCCGTACTAAATCCTATCTGTTGCTCAAGTTTTTTGCTTCAGTGATAGGATGACGGCCTGCGCGTCTCCGAAGAAACTGCGCCGACGGAACGTCAGTGATCATTCGCGCCATCAAAAGCGGGATTTTCCGGCTCACGCCTGGACACTACTCCAATCATCGCTGGTACGGATACTACAAAGAACGTGCCCTTAAACGTGCCCTCAAGTCTCCAATGACACTGCAGCAGTTGCCAATTGGGTATGGTCGCTGGCTCGACGAACGGCTGGTTGAGTATCCCTGGTTGCTCTCGCAGCTGAGCGAAGGACAGGAAGATCTCCTGGATGCAGGATCAACCTTAAACCATCACTTGATTCTGTCTCAGCCCAAACTCCGGAACAAGCGAATCACCATTATGACGCTCGCTCCAGAAGCCCAATGCTTTTGGCAAAAGCGCGTCTCTTACGTGTTTGGAGATCTCCGCAACATGTACTTTCGAGACGCCTCATTCTCCACCATCGTCTGCCTCTCCGTCCTCGAACATATAGGTCTGGACAGTCGCTTATACGATCCCGCCAGGGACACTACGGAGCGCGACCCAGATGCTTATTTATCCGTTGTTCATGAGTTCCGGAGGGTGCTCAAGCCGGGTGGTTCCTGTCTGATCAGCGTTCCCTTTGGCAAGTATCAATTGCGAAGCTGGCTCCAGGTTTTCGATTCAGTAATGCTGGACCGCATGATCGCCACCTTTGGCCCCGGCAAGCATGAGATGACCTTCTACTGTTACAGCACCCGCGAAGGATGGCAGAGGTGCAATCTTGAAGATGCCGCTGATGCTCCCTACTTCGATCTTCACTCGGACACGCCCTGGCCCGGCTGTCCCGCTGGTGCGGGAGCTGTGGCCTGCCTCAAATTAAGCAAATAGCGCTTTTACTGGGGTTATTTCTTGAAGCGAAACTTTCGCGTGGCAGATTTCCCCTGGTGCTCAGCGCGCGCCATCACTGAGGAATCCTCCAGCATCTCTGGAGTCAAAGAGAAACGGATTGTGGCATTCCCGGCGACATCTGTTGTGGCGCTCGCAATGGCCGGGGCGCTGTTCGATGCCGCGGAAGAGACTGATACATTGGCTCCTGCCACGGAATTTCCTTCATCCAGTACTTGAAACTGCATCGAGACCGCCGGCCCGTCCGGGATCTCGGAAGCGTTCATCCAGTTCAACGTCAGACCGCCATTGCCCACATCCTGTATTGAGGAGTCGCTGCCAAGGATGGTGTTCACGCGGCCGTGTTGGATGGCCTCCAGCACGGCCTTGTGCTGGCTCTTCAGGAATTCGTGCATCGCCTGTTCGGAGAAATCCGGTTCGGCCGACTTCTGCGCATAAGAAACTGCGCGCTTGCCTACACACTGCCCCTTCACAAAGACCATGGTCTGCAGCAGCATGTCTCGTTGCCGCGCTTCGCTCTGCACGTGGTACACCACATCGCCGACTTTTACGTCAGTGTTGAACCCGAAAATAGTCATAAGACAACGACGCTCAGGAAGCACTCCAGCGAGATTGACACAACTTTAGACGGCGCCTGCGGCTCCGTCCGAAATTGACGTTCAACAAACATTAACGTAGTGGAAAATCAAGGGCTTGACACCCCTGCGAATGGAAATTACATTCGAATGTTTAGCCACTGATTGACGCGCATTATATACAGGCCCTTTCATGCCGGACAACAATTACTTTGCCCGTTATATCCCGCTGCTGATCCAGGTAGTGGTGGCCATTGGTCTTGCTGTAGTCATGGTCACTCTCTCCCACCTTCTGGGAAAACATAAATGGACGCGAGCCAAGAACTCCGCCTATGAGTGCGGCATCCAGCCTACCGGTGATGCCCAGCAGCGCTTCAGCGTGAAGTTTTACATGGTGGCCATGCTCTTCATCCTGTTCGATGTTGAGGCAGTATTCCTCTATCCGTGGGCAGTGATTGCGAAAGAACTTAAGATGTTCGGCTTCTGGGAGATGCTGATCTACATCGGCCTGGTGCTGGTTGGATTCTGGTACATCTGGAAAAAAGGTGTCATCGACTGGAACAAACCGGAAAGGAGTGAAAGCTGATGGCTCTCACCCCTGCGGTTACCGACTTGGATCAACTGAAAGACCGGCCCACTCTTTCTGCTCTGCTGGCATGGAACCAGTCTGCCGTTCAGGGAGCAAAGTTCGACCGCAACGAGCTCTCCATTTACATAGCCCGGGAAAATATCCGCGACGCAATTTCTCAGCTCAAAGCGCAAGGCTTGATTAATTTTCTCTCTGATCTGACCTGCGCCGACTTCTACCCCCGCGAGCCTCGCTTTGAATTGGCCTATCATCTGCTTTCGATTCCGCGCAAGGAGCGCGTCCGCCTGAAAGTGAAGTTGAGCGGAGATGATCCAGTGGTTGAATCGGTGGTGCCGGCCTGGCCGTCCGCGAACTTCTTTGAGCGTGAAATCTTTGACTTGTTTGGTATCCGCTTCCTCGGCCATCCCCATTTGCGGCGCATCATGCTGCCTGAAGACTGGGAAGGCCACCCCTTGCGCAAAGATTATCCCGTGGAGGGCTTCCGGTAATGGGCCACCTCACCGCCAATCCTGTCGTTGATACTTCCGGCGATAAGACCATGATCCTCAACATGGGGCCGCAGCACCCTTCTACCCACGGTGTTCTGCGTCTTCTGCTTGAGATTGATGGTGAAGTGATTGTGCGCATGGTGCCTGATATCGGCTTCCTGCACACCGGGATTGAGAAGACCTGCGAAGCCAAGTTCTACCAGCAGGTGGTCCCTCTCACCGACCGCATCGATTACCTCTGCCCCATGGTCAACAATCTCTGCTATGTGCTGGCAGTGGAGAAGTTGCTGGGGCTGGAAATTCCGGCTCGCGCGATCTGGATGCGTGTATTGCTGGCGGAACTGCAGCGCATCAGCTCACACCTGGTCTGGCTGGGCACCCACGCCATGGACATCGGCGCCATGTCGGTCTTTCTTTATTGCTTCCGGGAGCGCGAAGACCTGCTGCGGATCTACGAAATGGTCTCCGGCCAGCGCATGATGACCTCATATTTCCGCATTGGCGGGCTTGCCATGGAGCCGCCACTCGGGTTCTTCAAGACGGTCAAGAAGTTTGTCGACGCCTTTCCCGAGCGTGTGGATGAATACGAGAACCTGCTCACCGGCAACCGCATCTTCATTGATCGTTTGAAGGGTGTCGCTCCCATCAGCAAGGAAGATGTTCTTGCCTATGGCGTAACCGGACCGGCAGCGCGCGCCAGCGGAATCGACTGGGACATTCGCCGCGATATGCCCTACTGTGGCTACGAAAACTTTAAATTCAGGGTTCCCGTGGCAACGGACGGGGATGTCTGGGCGCGATACCTCTGCCGTGTACAGGAGCTGCGTGAATCGCAGAAAATCTGCACCCAGGCCCTGGAGGGAATGCCTTCCGGCTCCATCAAAGCTGAAGCGCCCAAAGTGGTCCTGCCTGATCGGGAAAAGATGAAGACGCAGATGGAAGCGCTCATCTATCACTTCAAGATTGTGACCGAAGGGTTCACGGTGCCAGCAGGCGAGGTCTACCAGGCCATTGAGTCCCCGCGTGGCGAAATGGGCTATTACGTGGTAAGCGACGGCACAGCCAAGCCCATGCGTGTCCATATGCGCTCGCCTTCCTATGCCAACCTGCAGGCGTTATCCAAAATGTGCGAAGGCGCTCTAATTGCCGACGCAGTGGCCGCAATCGGCAGCATTGATATTGTGTTGGGAGAAATTGATCGGTGAGAAGATTTGGTAATTGAGTAATTTCGTAATTGGGTAATTGTGAGCAGCCCAGAAGAGCTTCGTGACAGGACAAAACGATTCGCGATTCGAATAGTTCGGTTATTTAGAGCTTTGCCGAAGTCGACAGATGCTCAAGTGATGGGTAAGCAACTATTGAGATGTGGGACTTCAGTTGCGGCAAATTATCGTGCAGTCTGTCGGGCGCGATCTACAGCCGAGTTCGTTGCACGGATTGGAATTGTGGCTGAAGAAGCTGATGAAAGCGTTCTCTGGCTGGAGTTATTGGACGAGACTGAGACACTAAGCAGCACAAAATTGCAGGAAATCACGAAGGAAGCTCGAGAATTGGCGGCAATATTTTCTGCTTCTCAGAAAACAGCAAAGGGCAACAGATAAATTACGAAATTACCAACTTACCCAATTACCAAATATTTAGTGACGCTAAATGGCTCCAATATCTGAAAAACTCGACGCTTTCTTCACGGAGAAGATGAAGGAATATCCGACTTCAAGATCATTTCTCGTCCCGATGCTGCTTTACAGCCAGGATGAGGTTGGCTTTATCAGCGATGAAGTGATTGCTCACCTGGCCAAAAAGACCGGCCTGACTGAGCTCGAAGTGCGGAACGTGATCAGCTATTACTCCATGCTCCGCACCAAACCAGGGGGAAAATTCAACGTGCAGGTGTGCACCAATATCTGCTGCATGCTGCGCGGCTCTGATGAGCTCTTTGACCATTGCAAAAAGGCGCTTGGTATTGGCCACAAGCAAACCACTCCAGACGGAATGTTTTCGCTGGAAGAAGTTGAGTGCATCGGCGCGTGCAGTTGGGCGCCCGCGGTGCAGATCAATTACGACTTTCACGAGAACCTGACGCCAGAAAAGATGGACAAAGTTTTGGAGAGCTACCGGAACAAGGGCAAGCAATAAGAATTGCCAGAAATGCCAAAATTGCCAAAGAATCCAAATTGGACTGAACCGAGAAAATTTGGAATTTGAGTGAGATGGGATGATGGATAGCCGAACGGAAAAATTACGAACGCGTACAAAAGAGTTCGCTGTCCGCGTGATCCACTTGTTTCAGGCGCTTCCCCAGTCCAGAGAGGCCCAAATTATAGGAACTCAGTTACAGAGATGTGGCACTTCTGTCGGAGCTAACTACCGCTCTGCCTGCCACGCTCGATCACGCGCCGATTTCATTTCGAAGATCGGCGTTGTTACAGAAGAGGCCGATGAATCCGTGTTTTGGATTGAGTTGCTTTCAGATCTAAAGATCATGAAAAAAGAAAGGCTCGACGAGCTACTAAAGGAAGCGCGGGAGTTGACAGCAATTTTCGCCGCCTCTCGTCAGACGGCAAAACAACGAAGATAAGGTTTGTAGTTTTCAATTTGGATTTTTTGGCAATTTTGGCATTGTTGGCAATTGTGAACATGAGCGATCGAACCTAATGGCAGATTTAACCTCCCATCCCGACGAGGTCCGCGTTGTCTCTAGCCGCTTCGGCAAAGGCGCTGCCGATATCGAGCAATATATAAAGCTCGACGGCTACAAGGCCGTGCAAAAAGCCTTGCAGATGCAGCCCGACGACATCATCAATGAGGTCAAGACCTCGAACCTGCGCGGGCGCGGCGGAGCCGGCTTCCCCACCGGCATGAAGTGGAGCTTTGTCCCCAAAGAATCCGCCAAGCCCAAATACATCCTGGTCAACGGCGACGAATCCGAGCCCGGCACCTGCAAAGACCGCCTCATCCTGGAGCACGATCCTCACGCTGTAATTGAAGGCGTAATGATTGCCGGACTTGCCGTTGGAGCGAAAATCGGCTACGTCTACATCCGTGGCGAATACCGCTATCTGGTCGACATCATGCGTAAGGCGATTGCCGATGCGCGCGCCAAAGGCTTTGTCGGCAAAAACATCTTCGGCAGCGGCAAGGATTTCGAAGTTTACTGGCATACCGGCGCTGGAGCCTATGAAGTGGGCGAGGAATCAGCGCTGATGGAGTCGCTGGAAGGCAAGCGCGGCATTCCCCGCATTCGTCCGCCCTTCCCTGCCGTCGTGGGACTCTGGGGCGGGCCGACTGTCATCAACAACGTCGAATCGCTCGCATCCGTTCCCCATATCATCCTCATGGGCGGCCAAAAGTTCGCGGACTACGGCCCTCCAAAGAATGGCGGCACGCGCCTCTTCTGTCTGAGTGGCCACGTCAACAAGCCCGGAGTCTATGAGCTGCCGCTGGGCTATCCCATGAAGAAGCTGATCTATGACGTGGGTGGCGGCATTGCCAACGGACGCAAGCTGAAAGCCGTGGTTCCCGGCGGATCCTCAACGTTTCTGCTTACCGCTGAAGAAGCTGAAGCTATCAATCTGGATTTTGACTCCTTCTCCAAGCGCGGAGAATTTCTCGGGTCCGGCGGCGTAGTGATCCTCGATGACCAGACTTGCATGGTGAAATTCGCGCTACGGGTGATGAAGTTCTACCAGCATGAAAGCTGCGGCTGGTGTATTCCCTGCCGCGAAGGCACAGATTGGCTCAAAAAAACTCTCACCCGCTTCCATGCCGGTGCGGGCATGAAAAAAGACATCGACAATATCAAGTATCTGGCGCAAAACATGCTCGGCCGGACCTTCTGCCCTCTTGGTGATGCCGCAGCCATTCCCACCATGTCCATTGTCGATAAGTGGCGCAGCGAGTTTGAAGCCCATCTCGATGGCAAGCCGTGCCCGTTTGAACCGGAGGGAAAGATTCCTGAGCTTCCCTTGGTGGGGGCACACTGAGCATGAGTGCACAGCCCAATCCGGCTACATCATTGGTCATCGATAAGCCATTTCTGCTTAATGCTTTGCAGGAAACCCGTGAAGTATTTCTAAATAGTTTTGCCGGCATATCGGAAGAACAAAGCCACGTGAAACCTGCGCCAGATTGCTGGTCCGTGCTTGAAACGGTGGAGCACCTGACAACCGCTGAGACCATACAGCTCAAGCTGATCAGTTCGCAAAGAGCTCCGCGTCCCGCCGATGCGCCCAACCGTGAACATGCGTTTTTGCAAATGATTCCAAACCGCACTCGCAAAATGGAATCTCCGGAAGGGGCAAGGCCCATCGGTCGCTTTGCCACGTTAGCGGAGGCTGCAGAGCAATTTAAAACGACACGCGCTGGCGTGATCCGGTTTCTCGAGAATTACAACGAGGATCTGCGTGCCAGCGAAGTAAAACATCCTCATCCAGCGGCAGGAATGGTCAGCATTTGTGAAATGCTTGTTGCAATGGCGATGCACGCCAAGCGTCACGCAGCACAAATCGAGGAAATCAGGAAGACTTTGAATTTTTAGGAAATCATGGCCGACGTTAAGAGTGTAACCATCACCGTTGACGGCAAGCAGGTAACTGCGCCCGCAGGTACGCTGTTGATTGAAGCCTGTAAAGCTGTGGGTATTGAGGTCCCTTCATTCTGTTATTACCCTGGCCTCTCATTGCAGGCTGCGTGCCGCATGTGCCTTGTGCGCATTGAAAAAATGCCCAAGCTCCAGACCGCCTGCACCGTCCCCATCACCGACGGCATGGTGGTGACCACTGACTCAGACGAAGTTCGCCAGGCCCGCAAGTCGATGATCGAATTGCTGCTCGGCAACCATCCGCTCGATTGTCCTGTCTGCGACGCCGGTGGCGAGTGCGAGTTGCAGGACATGACCTTCAAATACGGCGCTGCAGAATCGCGCTATATGGAAGGCAAGCTGCACAAGGAAGAACAGCAGTGGTCGCCTGTGGTTTTTTTCGACCGCCCTCGCTGTATCCTCTGCTACCGCTGCGTGCGCGTCTGCGGCGAGGGCATGGACGTGTGGGCGCTCGGTATTCAGAACCGCGGCTCCGGCTCGGTGATCGCGCCCAATCGTGACGATCATCTTGAGTGCGAAGAGTGCGGCATGTGCATCGATATCTGCCCCGTTGGCGCACTCACTTCCGGCGCATATCGCTACAAGACCCGCCCCTGGGAAATGAAGCACGTTGGCACCGTCTGCACCCATTGCGGCGATGGCTGCAAGACCACCCTGGGCGTCCGCCGCTCCGATACCGGCATGGACATCGTCCGTGGCGACAACCGCGATAAGAGCGGCATCAACGGCGATTTCCTCTGCATCAAGGGCCGTTACGCCTTCGACTACTTCGACCATCCCGCCCGCCTCCGGCAGCCGCTGGTCCGCAAAGACGGCAAGCTTGTGCCTGTCACCTGGGAAGAAGCAATTGATCATGTGGGCAAGCGCCTGCGTGAGATTCGCGACAGTAAAGGCGAACAGGCGATTGGCGTTATCGGCTCCAATCGCACGACCAATGAAGAAAATTACCTTTTGCAGAAGTTTGCCCGCACCGTGCTGGGTACCAACAATATTGACCATCACCGAACGGCCGATTTCGCCGCCTTTGCGCGCGCCATCGCCGACAAACGGAACGCCACAGCAACCATGCGCGAAGTGGCCAGTGCTGCAGGCATTCTGCTGATCGGCAACGATCCTTCAGAGCAACATCCGCTGCTGGCCTGGAACATCAGAAACACAGTCCGGCTGAACCGCGCGAAGCTTACCGTCGTCAATCCTCAGTCCATCAAACTGCGCCGTCAGGCAAGCTCTTATCTTCAGATTCCCGCAGGTCGCGAAGGAAAGTTCATTGCCTTCCTGAACGGCGACGATGCGGCTGCCGGTTCGCTGACGGGCACTTCAGTTTCAAATGACACGCTGAAACAGGTCCGTGACCAGCTCAAAACCCAACAGAACCTGATTATCATCTTCGGATCAGAAGTACGCGGCGCTGACATCGCGGCGCTGGTCAAATTCGGCTCAGGCTTGAACGCCAAATTCATCTGCCTGGGTGATTACGCTAATTCGCGCGGCGCAGCCGATATGGGACTCTTCCCTGACTTGCTCCCTGGCTATGCTGCCATCGCTGGAGCACAGAAATTCAGTTCGGAATGGGGCACGCTCCCGGGCGCGAAAGGTTTGTCGCTCACGGAAATGATGGACGCGGCCAAGGGCGGCAAGCTGGCTGCGCTGTATGTTGTTGGATCGAACCCGGTGGTCGATTACAGCTTTGATCCTGCGTCGCTCAGGAACACATTCATCGTCGCTCAGGAACTTTTTCTGACTGA
>DATEJX010000123.1:0-2269 GCA_035277785.1 Candidatus Angelobacter sp.
AGAGTTGGTACGCGCCGCGGTGGCAAAAGACCAACTGGACCGGGTCCTGGAAAAACTGCGCCAGCAAGGCGCTACGCTCATCTCTGTTACGCCGCTGCACGGCACCCTTGAGGAATATTTCCTTGCCCAGACCTCCAAAGAGGAGGTGCTCAAGGCATGATTTCCCGGCTAACGGCAATCACACTCAATACATTTCGCGAAGCTGTGCGCGACCGCGTCCTCTATAACCTGATTGTTTTTGTCTTGATCCTGCTGGCGAGCGCACCTCTTTTCAGCCAGATTTCCATCGATATCGAACGGTTGATGCTGATCAACCTGGGACTGAGCGCCATTTCTATCTTTGGTGTGATTATCGCCATTTTCATCGGCATTGGATTGGTGGCAAAGGAAATCGAAAAGAAAACGCTCTACACGATTTTGGCGCGGCCGGTACGCCGCTGGGAATTCGTTGTGGGCAAGTATCTTGGCCTCGTGCTCACGCTGGTGACGAATGCAGCTTTCATGACCATTGGCTTCTTCGGGGCGCTGCTGCTGTACACAAGACCACTGCCCCGGTCTGACGCCGGTCTCCTGGTGGCGATCTACTTCATCCTGCTTGAGTTCCTGATCATCACCGCGCTTACGCTTCTGTTCTCATCCTTCTCATCGCCAATTTTTTCGGCACTGTTTGCATTCGCACTGTTCGTGATTGGCACGTTTTCTGAAGATCTCAAAAACTTCGCCTCCATGTCACATGGCATCAGCAAGTTTGGCGCATCTGCAGCATCCTGGGTGATTCCAAACTTCGCCTCTTTGAACGTGATCTCCCAGGTAGCGCACAAACAACCGGTCGGCGGCAGCCTGGTTCTGTTTAATACTGCCTATGCACTCCTCTACTCGGCGACAGTTACCCTGGGTGCAGTGCTGATCTTCGAGCGGCGCAATCTCAAATGACGGCAGGCAGAAAACATACGCTCATAGCCAGTTTTCTGCTGGTAGCTTTTTTTGCCGGATCAGTGCTGGCATTGCGTCAGATTGAATCTTTGCGTGGCAACCAGGCCACTCTGGAGGAGGTTCTTTATCTTCCTTCCGGCAAAACGATCAAACGGATGAGCCTTGGCTACTCCGGCCTGCTGGCTGATATCTACTGGACTCGTGCAGTGCAATATTTCGGATCAGCTCATATGGCTCGCGCCGAGCATTACGATCTCTTGTATCCGTTGCTCGACATAACCACTGATCTGGATCCGCAGCTCATTGTGGCCTACGAATACGGGTCTATTTTCCTGTCACAGAATCCACCTGAGGGTGCGGGACAGCCGGATAAGGCGGCCGAGCTGGTGCAAAAAGGAATTCGGGAAAATCCTGCTTATTGGCGGCTCTATTTCACACTCGGGTTCATTCAGTTCCAGGACCGACACGACTACCGGGCTGCGCAAGACGCATTTCAAAAAGGCTCGGAGATTCCCGGCGCCATGCCGTGGATGAAAGTGATGGCGGCACGTATGGCGGAAAAAGCTGACGATATTGAAACCGCCATGGCGTTGTGGAACGGCGTGTATGAAAACACGGTGGACAAAGACGTAAAGAAAACGGCTCTCTCACATCTGCAGTCTTTGCAGGCTGACGCCGGCATCATGGAGTTGGAGCGCCGCATACAGTTTTATCGCGGGCGCACCGGTTCCCTTCCAACCGGCTGGCCGGAGTTGATCAGGGCTGGACTGCTTCGCGGGATTCCTCTTGATCCCACCGGCGATCCTTATAAGCTCCTGCCCAATGGCAAAGTGGAAGTTACTGACGCGAACAAGTATCCTTATCTTGGGGAGTGGCTCCAGAAGCATCCGAGGCCATTCTAAGTTGTTCCCTGGCCCTAAAACGCATGCGATTTCTTTGTTCTGTTGTTCTGGTCACAACTTTTGCATTAACACTCAGCGCTAATCCAGCTCCGCAGATGGATGTAAAAGCCACTGCTGAGGCGGTGGACCAGCATTACAACCGGCTGAAGAGCCTGACGTCTTTATTCACTGAGACTTATCAAGCGCCAGGTATTTCTCGTACTGAGAGCGGCACGTTGTGGCTCAAGAAGCCCGGCAGGATGAGATGGGAATACAAGGAGCCGCGGGAAAAGCTGTTCCTGGCCGATTCACACACGGCTTACTTCTATGTTCCGGGGGAACGCCAGGCGCGAAAGACGTCAATCAAGAATCTGGACGATATTCGCTCTCCCCTGCGCTACCTGCTGGGCAAGACCAAATTGGAAAAAGAGCTTAACGGACTTTCCCTGGCTCCT
>DATEJX010000124.1:0-15910 GCA_035277785.1 Candidatus Angelobacter sp.
AGGTAAAGAGAGAATTCGTATACGGCTGAAAGCGTACGACTATCGCATCCTGGACCAGTCCACGGGCGAAATCGTTGACACGGCCAAACGTACCGGGGCGCAGATTGCCGGACCGATTCCGCTGCCCACGGTGAAGAACAAGTATTGCGTGCTGCGCTCTCCCCACGTGGACAAGAAGTCGCGCGAGGCCTTTGAGATCCGCACGCACAAACGCCTGATTGACATCCTGGAGCCCACGCAAAACACGGTGGACGCGTTGATGAAGCTCGACCTGCCGGCGGGCGTGGATGTGGAGATCAAGGCTTTCGGCAAAGAGCACAAGTAGATGCAGAGATGTCCAAAATGTGGTTATCGAGAATCGTTTGATTGGCCCGCACTTCTCTTGGTACTCGCATTTGGGATTTTGTATGTGGCGTTTGACTTGATAGCGGATCACGCGCCGAGAGGTTATCGAACAGCTGGTGTCGTCGCATTTCTGATGTTTCTGGCGGCAAATGCGTGGCGCAGCTTGAGAGTAAGCCGAAATTCTAGAGAGTACGAAAAATTACATCCGCCGGTTACGGAGCGAATTAAGCAGCATATCAGGCCAAGCATCACGTGAAGGCTTGATTGAGGAGCAACCTACAGTCCCCGAAGGTCGAGCCCGAGGGGATGATGAGGAGAGGAAATCATGGTTAACGGAATCTTAGGCAAGAAAATCGGAATGACGCAGATCTTTGATGACAAGGGTGAAGTTCACCCGGTCACGGTTCTGCAGGCGGGGCCTTGCGTAATCACGCAACTCAAGCGCGCCAACAAGGACGGCTATGAAGCGGCGCAGATCGGGCTGGTGGAATTTGTAAAAGGCAAGAATGTCAGCAAGGCCATGCAGGGACATTTCGGGAAGCACAACCTGCCGCCGGTGAAGTTCATTCGTGAAGTTGCAGTGGAGAGCACGCCTGAAGCTGCAGCAGCTTCGGCAGAAAGGTCAGCCGAAGGCGGCGGTGCAGCAACGAGCGGCAACGGCGCGGTGAAGGTCGGCGACAAAGTTCTGGTGGAAATCTTCAACGGTGAAGGCTACGTCGACATAGTTGGCATCAGCAAGGGACGCGGATTTGCGGGCGTCGTTCGGCGTCACCATTTTGGCGGCGGCCCGGCGGCCCACGGACATATGTTCCAGGTGCAGGGTTCAATCGGCGCGTCTTCATTCCCGTCGCGTACGTTTCCCAACCAGCGCATGTCCGGACACATGGGTGTTGACCAGGTAACGGTCCGCAATCTGAAGATTCGCGGTATCGACACGGAAGACAATCTTCTGCTGGTGGAAGGCGCTGTCCCGGGACACAAGAACGGTTATGTGGTCATTTACAAGGCAAAGAAGCCGCCGCGCGAGCGTCGTGGCTTTGCCGGAGCGACCACTCTTGATCCGTTGAAGGCTGCGAAGAAAGCAGCAGCGGGTAAAGGAAAGAAATAAACAGATTTGGTAATTGAGTAATTTGCTAACTGGGTAATTTGAAACCCAATATTTACTAGGATTCATGCTCACGCAAAAGAGTGGTGAGCAACGAGAGAACGCTAAAGGCCAAAAGCCAATAGCCAAGAGCTGATTCTATGGCAACGATTGACGTAAGAGATCTGAAGGGCAAAAAAGTCGGCACGCTGGAGCTGTGGGACGAGGTCTTCGGCGGGATCAATGAAGACCTGCTCTGGGAAGCGGTGAAGCATTATCGCGCCGCGCAGCGCGCGGGCACGCATGCCACAAAAAACCGCAAGCTGGTTTCCGGCGCGGGCAAAAAGCTGTGGCGGCAAAAAGGCACGGGCCGCGCCCGTGTGGGTTCCATCCGGTCGCCTCTTTGGCGGCACGGTGGCACGGTGCATGGACCGCAGCCACGTTCCTATGACTACCAGTTCCCGAAGAAGAAGCTGCTGGGCGCGTTGCGCTCTGCGCTGGCGGCGAAGTTTGCTGACGGCAAACTGCTGGTAGTGGAGGATTTTGAGCTGGACGAGGCCAAGACCAAGGCGTTCCGCGCTGCGCTGGACACTCTGGGCGTGGCCAAGACAGCGCTGCTGGTGGACGGAGCCAAAGAGAACCAAAACCTGGAACTGAGTGCGCGCAACCTGGCAGGAATCGAATTACTGGCAGGGAACCAGGTGCACCCGTATCACCTGCTGAAGTATGAGTCGGCGATCTTCTCCCGCCCGGCCCTTGAGAGATTGCAGGATTCGCTGAAGGCCACGGCGCCGAAGCGGAAAGCGGAGGTCGCGTAATGAAGTCGGCATACCAGATCATTCGCAAGCCCGTGATCACGGAAAAGGGCCTGGGCGTGAAAGAGAACGAGGCCACGCTGGTATTTGAAGTGGCGGCCAAGGCGACCAAAACGGAAGTGAAGGAAGCGGTGCAGAAGATCTTCAAAGTGAAGGTCGACTCGGTGCGCACGGCCAACTTCCAGGGCAAAGAGAGGCGGCGCGGTCGTTTCTCCGGCTATCGTCCGGACTGGAAGAAGGCGTACGTGAAGTTGAAGTCCGGCGAAAAGATGCCGGAGTACGCACAGAATTTGTAGCAAGCAGGCCGGTCGATTGAGGGCCGGCTCGAAACGCTGCGACTGTGGAGCAGCGAGCAATTGCCAGAAGTGACAATTGCCAAAGAATCCAAATTGAAAGACTGCTGTGCAAGCAGCCTGGGTTGAACAAATCAATTTCTGCGATTTTGGCAATTTTGGCAGTTCTGGCAATGAGAGAAGCGAAGGCTGAAAATGGGTATTAAAACATACAGACCGATCACGCCGTCATTGCGGTTCAAGACCACGCTGACGAACGAAGAATTGACGACTGACAAGCCGCACAAGCCGCTGACGCACATCAAGCTGCGCACCGGCGGACGCCGCAACTCGGGCGATATCACCATCTGGCATCGTGGCGGCGGTCACAAGCGCAAGATGCGCGCCATTGATTTCAAGCGCGACAAGAATGGCATTCCGGCCACGGTGGTTTCGATTGAATACGATCCCAACCGCTCCGCGCGCATAGCGCTGGTGGCGTACGCCGATGGCGAAAAGCGCTACATCCTGCAGCCGGTCGGATTGAAAGTGGGACAGAAGATTGTCAGCGGACCGGATGCTGACATCCTGGTGGGCAATGCCCTCCCGCTCAGGAACATTCCTGCCGGCACTACGGTGCACAACGTCGAGTTGAAGCCGGGCAAAGGCGCACAGATGGTGCGTTCAGCCGGCGGCGCCGCGCAACTGGTGGCGAAAGAAGGCGACTACGCGCTGGTGAAGCTGCCTTCGGGCGAGACGCGCCGCGTGCTGATCGATTGCATGGCGACCGTGGGACAGATCGGCAACGTGGAGCACGAGAACGTTCACATCGGCAAAGCGGGACGCAATATCTGGCTGGGGAAGAAGCCGGTAAACCGCGGCGTCGCCATGAACCCGGTGGACCATCCACACGGCGGTGGTGAAGGAAAGACTTCCGGTGGACGCCATCCCGTTACGCCCTGGGGCCAGCCCACGCGCGGTTACAAGACCCGTAATAACAAGCGCACAGACAAGTTCATTGTGAGCAGGAGAAGCAAATAATGGCACGTTCGGTAAAGAAAGGACCGTTTATTGACGGTCACCTGCTGAAGAAGGTTGAGGACATGAACGCGAAGAATGACAAGAAGGTCATTCGTACATGGTCGCGGCGGTCCACGATCTCGCCGGAGATGGTTGGACACACCATTGCCGTGCACAACGGCAAGAAGTTTATCCCCGTATATGTCACGGAAAACATGGTGGGCCACAAACTGGGTGAGTTCTCTTTCACGCGGCAGTTCAAGGGGCACTCGGTAAAGGCGGCAGCAGAAGTCGCAGCCAAGCCGGCAGGCATACCAGGAGGGCCAGGAGCCATTGCTCCGGCTGCGCCGAAGGCGTAAAGAAATTTTGAAGTAAAGAAGCGGGTGAAATGCGGAGTGAGCGCTGGCCCGCGCGAACAGAGCATGAGGGCGAAACAGCCGCAGCAAAGCGGAGGCGTTGTGGAGCCCTCGAGGAAAAAAGATGGAATTCAAAGCAAAAGCGCAGTTCACGCGAATCTCGCCGCAGAAGGCGCGGCTGGTGTTGGACCTGATCAAGGGCAAGCGGGTGGAAGACGCGTTGAGCACGCTGCAGTTCACCAAGAAGCGGATCGCCCCGGCCATTTTCCAGCTGGTGCGTTCAGCAGTGGAGAATGCCAACTACCTGAGCGGCGAAAAGGGGCTGGATGTGGACGTGGACAGGCTGTACGTCAAGACGGCAATCGCCAATGATGGCCCGCGCATGAAGCGCATCCGTCCGGCGCCTATGGGCCGCGCGTACCGTTACCAGCGCCGCATCGCGCACCTGGAAGTAGTCCTGGCGGAAAAAGGCGTGCAAAACGGAGCCGACATGGCCACCGTAGTGGGCGAGGAAGAATCGGCCCCAGCCAAGGCAGCGCCCA
Source organism: Candidatus Angelobacter sp. (assembly GCA_035277785.1). Classification (GTDB taxonomy): domain Bacteria; phylum Acidobacteriota; class Terriglobia; order Terriglobales; family Acidobacteriaceae; genus Angelobacter. The sequence goes on from DATEJX010000124.1 coordinate 4,435, forward strand.
AGAAGAAGGCGCGCTCCGCGGGAGCAAAAAAGAAATCGGCCAGCCGCAAAAAGACGGCAGGAGCGAGGTAAAGATTATGGGTCAGAAGGTCCATCCCTACGGATTTCGTCTGGGCTATACCAAGCCCTGGCGGTCGCGCTGGTTTGTGGAGCGTGATTACAACAAGCTGCTGCACGAAGACGTGAAGCTGAAGGACGAGCTGCGCGACAAGCTGAAATCGGCGGGCGTGAGCTCAGTGGAGATCGAGCGTCCGGGCAACAAGCTGCGCATCATCATCCGCACGGCGCGTCCGGGCATCATCATCGGTCGCAAAGGCGCCGAAATTGACAAGCTCAAGCAGGAGCTGCAGAAGCGGACGTCGCGCGAGGTGTTCATCGATATCCAGGAAGTGCACAAGCCGGAGCTGGATGCGCAACTGGTATCGGAATCGATTGCGCTGCAGCTGGAAAAGCGCGTGGGCTTCCGCCGGGCGATGCGCAAGGCGGTGGATTCGGCGTTGCGCTTCGGCTGCAAGGGAATCAAAGTGCGCGTATCAGGCCGGCTCAACGGCAATGAAATCGCGCGTTCGGAATGGTATCTGCAGGGCCGCCTGCCTCTGCACACGTTGCGCGCTGATATTGAATACGGCTTCTCGGAAGCGCGTACTACTTACGGAGTGATCGGCGTGAAGGTATGGATCTATCGCGGCGACATTCTGCCGGCGAAGAAGAGACAGCCGGAGCGGGCTGGAGCGGGAGCGTTCTAAAGCGGTACTTGGCCATTGGCTCTTGGCCCTTGGCTTGTGAATTAGAAGAAGGCGACCTTCACGCTGAAGCCAAAAGCCAAAGGCCAAAGGCAAGGCTGAAAAAGAAGCCGGCAGTTACAAGGACTTAAGCATATGTTAATGCCCAAAAAAGTTAAGTACCGCAAACAGCAGCGCGGGCGCATGCGCGGTAAGGCGTGGCGCGGTGGTGAGCTGTCCTTCGGGGATTTTGGATTGAAAGTGCTGGAACCGGGCTGGATCACGGATCGTCAGATCGAAGCCAGCCGCGTGGCCATGACTCGCTTTGTCAAGCGCGGAGGCAAGATCTGGATCCGTCTGTTCCCGGACAAGCCTGTGACCAAGAAGCCGGCTGAAACCCGTATGGGCAAGGGCAAAGGCGCTCCTGATCACTGGGTAGCGGTGGTGCGTCCCGGCAAGGTGCTGTTTGAGATGGAAGGTGTGAGCAAGACCGAGGCGCAGGAAGCCATGCGGCTGGCGTCACACAAGCTGGGACTGCGGACGAAATTTGTATCGAGGCATGAAGCGAGCCATTAGCAATTAGCCGTTAGTCATTAGCCCGGTGTGGGCAGATCGATGGCGGATCGGCTGAAGGTAAAAAGGCATTCAATCAGGGCTTGGGCTGGAAGCTGAGAGCTGAGAGCCAGAAGCTGAAAAAGAGATAACAGAGATGGACGTAGAAAAACTCAGGAATTTGACGGATGCGGAACTCACGCACCAGCAGCGCGAGCTGAACGATCAGCTCTTCCGTATGAAGTTCCAGCTCAAGATGGGACAGACGGAAAGTCTGAACAAGATTCGTGGCCTGCGCAAAGACGTGGCCCGGATCAAGACCATCATGCGGGAAAAAGAATTGGGGCTGACGAACGGCAGCAAAGCTGCTGCGGCTGCCTCCGCGGCCGAAACAGCAGAAGCCACGGAAACGGCAAAACCGGCCAAGGCTAAACCGGCCACGCGCGCGAGAAAATCCGCTGCCGCGCGGAAAACCGCGGCCGCCAAAAAGACAACGACCGCTGCCAAGGCAAAAAAGAAGAGCGCCGGGACCAGGGCGAAAGCGAGGAAGAAGTAAATGGCAGAGACAACCAACAAGGATCAGAGCCGTCGCAGCACCAAGATCGGCCAGGTAGTTTCAACCAAGATGGCAAAGACCATTGTGGTTGAGACAGTGATGAAGAAATCACATCCGCTCTACCGCCGCGTGATCGCCAAAAGCAAGAAGTTCTATGCGCATGATGAGAACAACACAGCGCGAGTGGGTGATTACGTGGAGATTGAAGAGACCCGGCCTCTCTCAAAGCTGAAGCGCTGGCGTTTGAAGAACGTGCTCCAGAAAGCCAAGCTGGTGGCCGGCGAAGAGTCTGCAACCGAGCAGCAGGCGAGCTGAAAATCAGCAATTAGCAGTTAGCCATTAGCACTTAGCTCTTGTGATCCGGCCAGCATGAGAATTGGCTGAAGGCTAAGAGCTTGAGGCTAAGAAGATTTGAGTAAGAGGAAGAGCAGTCGCTGCTGCGGCGCTCTCTTGAGAAGCGAGGATTAAGACCATGGCTGTAATGATGAGAACCATTCTGGATGTGGCCGACAACAGCGGGGCGCGCCGGCTGCAGATGATCCTGCCGCTGGGCGGGCACACAGGCCTGAATGCAAGCCTGGGTGATGTGGTCACGGCAGCTGTGAAGGAAGCAGCGCCGGACGGCACGGCGAAAAAAGGCAGCGTGGTCAAATGCGTGATTGTGCGCCAGCGCAAGGAACATCGTCGCCGCGACGGGACCTACATTCGTTTTGACCAGAACGCTGCTGTGCTGATCAATGAGACGGGCGAGCCGGTGGGAACGCGCGTATTCGGCCCCGTGGCGCGCGAGCTGCGCGAGAAGAAGTTTTTGAAGATCGTTTCTCTTGCACCGGAAGTGCTTTAAGAGACGGGTTGAAGGCTGAACATGCAAAAAAGAGTTGACATCAAGCGCAATGACCAGGTGAAGGTGATCACCGGCCGTGATAAAGGAAAGCAGGGCCGCGTGCTGCGCGTATTCCCGGACGAAGGCAAGGTCCTGGTGGAACACGTGATGATGGCGAAGAAGAACGTCCGTCCGAACCCGCAGCGCAATATCAAAGGCGGTATTGCTGAGCAGGAGTCACCTATTTCCATCTCGAACGTGATGCTGGTTTGCCCCAGTTGCGGTCCTTCACGTGTAGGACACGGAACAGAGGGCAGCAAGCGAGTGCGCGTCTGCAAACGGTGCAATGCGACCTTAGATAAGTAATCTCGAGGTAATAGGTGCGCAGGCAAGAGTGCCTGTGCCACACAAGTGAATACCTCACGAACCCGTAGAACCGGAAACCGTGAGAAAGGTAGAAAACAGAATGGCAGGAAAAAGTACAGCACGATTGAGAGAGCGGTTCAATAAAGAGATTGCTCCGGCTCTGGCTAAGGAGTTGGGAGCTACGAACCCAATGGCGGTTCCACGGTTGCACAAGGTTGTGGTGAACATGGGCGTGGGAGAAGCAACGCAGAATACCAAGGTGCTTGATCCCCTGGTCCGCGACCTGGGTGAGATCACCGGACAGAAGCCGGTGGTGACCAAGGCAAAGAAGTCGATTGCCGCATTCAAGGTGCGTGAAGGTATGTCCATTGGCGCCATGGTGACGCTGCGCGGAGACCGCATGTACGAATTTCTTGACCGCCTGATCAACGTGGCTCTGCCGCGCGTGCGCGACTTCCGTGGCGTTTCCACCAAGTCTTTTGACGGCCGAGGGAATTACACGCTGGGCCTGCGGGACCAGTTGATCTTCCCGGAGATCGATTACGCCAAGGTGGAAAAGCTGAAGGGCATGAACGTGACGATTGTGACCACGGCGCGTGATGACAATCAAGCCAGGGCATTGCTGAAGCATCTGGGGATGCCGTTCAGACAGTAGCAATTAGCAACTGGCAATTAGCAGTTAGCTTGTGCATGGAAGAACCGTAGCAGTGTGGATCGCGCAGCAGAGAACGTTTGAGATTTGAAAACGAAAGCAATCAGCAACTAACAAATCTGGCTAAGTGCCAATTGCTATTTGCTAACTGCTGAAAAGGACACATGGCAACAACAGCAAAGATCGCCAAGACGAACAAGAAACCCAAGTTTTCGACCCAGCACCGGAACCGCTGCTCGATCTGCGGACGTCCGCGGGCTTATCTGCGCAAGTTCGGCGTTTGCCGCTTGTGCTTCCGCGGACTGGCGCTGAAGGGCGAGGTACCTGGAGTTTCGAAATCGAGCTGGTAAGGAAGCAATTAGCAATTGGCAATTAGCAATTAGCCAAATTGTACTTAACGTTCGCTTACATAGTGGACTTTACAAGACAAGAGCTAATGGCTAAGTGCTAATGGCTAACTGCTCGGTAGTACGTCACGGCAGGTTTCTCCCGTCAAGCGGGGGACAAACGGGTGACGATAAGAGGAGATGAACGAAGATGAGTTTGACCGATCCGGTCGCAGATTTGCTGGCGCGCATTCGCAACTCGATTTCCGCGCGGCACCAGAAGCTCGATGTTCCGGCTTCCAAGCTGAAGCTGGAAATTGCGCGCATTCTAAAGGAAGAAGGCTACATCGCCAATTTCAAGGCGACGGAAGAGGAAGGCAGGAAGGTCCTGCGGATTTACCTCAAGTACGGCAACGATAATGCCGCCGCCATTTCCAACTTGCAGCGCATTTCCCGGCCGGGATGTCGCGTGTATGTGGGACGCAATGACATTCCACGCGTGCTGGGCGGGTTGGGAATCAACATCCTGACCACTCCGCGCGGAGTCATGACCGGCCGCCAGGCGCGCAAGGAAGGCGTGGGCGGCGAGATTTTGTGTGAGGTTTGGTGAGGGGCTATTGGCTCTTGGCCATTGGTATTTGGTCAAACCCAGAGGGCACCGTCGTAGGCAGCTCACGTTATCGAGGGAAGAGAGCTCTAGCCAAAGGCGAATAGCCAAAAGCCAAGAGCTAACCAGCGTGGAATTCGGCCGGTGAGCGGCTTGAAGGACTCGCTTAAATAGAAGGATTCAAAATGTCTCGTATCGGAAAAAAGCCGATTCCACTCCCGCAGGGAGTGAAGTTTGAAGTGAAGGGCAACACCGTAGTTGTGCAGGGGCCGAAGGGCCAGGTGCAGACGCATCTGCCCCAGGGCGTGAAGCTGCAGCAGCAGGACGGTCACATTCAGGTGACGCGCCAGGATGACGACCACGCTGCTGTTCACGGACTGGCGCGCGCTTTGGTGAACAACGCAGTGGAAGGCGTGACCAAAGGCTGGAACCGGGAACTTGAAATTGTGGGTATTGGCTATCGCGCGGAACTGAAGGGCAAGACCACGGTTGTGTTCACACTGGGTTATTCGCACCCGATTGAGTATCCGTTGCCAACCGGCGTCACAGTGGCCATTGATCCCAAGCAGACAAAGCTCACGGTAAGCGGCATTGACCGGCAGAAGGTGGGACAGGTAGCGGCGGAAATGCGCGCACTGCGTCCGCCCGATCCGTATAAGCAGAAAGGCGTGCGCTACGCGGGCGAGCGGCTGAAGAAGAAGGTCGGAAAGACCGGAGCGAAATAAGATTTGGTAATTGGGTAATTTGGTAAATGGGTAATTTGAAAACGAGCGCTATCGAACAGCATTGGTTCTCAATTACAGATTGGAAAGTACCAAATTACTCGATTGCGAACTGAGGCAGGATTTTGGATTTGATCGTGGAGTCGAGGGCTCTACGAAGCAAAGGTTGAGGACATGATTCCAGAGATTTCGAAAGACAAGGTACGGCGCAGGGTCCATCAGCGCATCCGGCAGCGGATGAGCGGATCGGGAGAGCGTCCGCGGCTGAACATCTACCGTTCGCTGAACCATATTTATGCCCAGGTGATTGACGACACGACAGGCAAGACCATTGCATCGGCCAGCACCGTACAGGGCAAGAAGGGCAGCAAGAAGACGGGAGGGAACGTAGCCAGCGCGAAGGAGATCGGCAAGACCATTGCGCAACGGGCACAGGAAAAGGGCGTGAAGAGGGTGGTATTTGACCGCGGCGGTTATCTGTATCACGGAAGAATCAAAGCGCTGGCGGATGCGGCGCGTGAAGCGGGGTTGGAGTTCTAAATGGCGACAACAGCAATCAGGAAGAAACTCGATGCCGGCAGCTACCAGTTGAAAGACCAGGTAGTGGCCATCAACCGCGTGACCAAGGTGGTCAAGGGCGGAAAGAACATGTCATTCGCGGCGCTGGTGGTGGTGGGCGACCCGGGAGCGGGCGTGGTTGGCTACGGCTCGGGCAAGGCCAAGGAAGTTCCGCAGGCCATCCGCAAGGGCATTGAGTCGGCCAAGAAGAACCTGGTCAAGGTGAACCTCACGCAGACCTCGATTCCACACGCGGTATTGGGGCGGTTTGGGTCAGGCATGGTGTTGCTGAAGCCGGCGCCGGAAGGAACCGGGGTGATCGCCGGCGGCGCGGTGCGCGCCGTGATGACTTCTGTGGGCGTGCAGAATGTGCTGACCAAATCGATTGGCACGGCCAATCCCCACAACGTGATTAAGGCGACTTTTGATGCGCTGAACAGACTGCGCGACAAGCAGGAAGTGGCGACCATGCGCGGTAAAGCGGCGCAGGAGTTATAGAAACATGACGGCAGCAAAGAAGAAGATCAAGATTCAATATGTCCGTTCCAAGATCTGTACGCCGGTGAAGCATAAGCTGGTGGTGAAAGGGCTGGGCTTTACCCGGCTGAACCAGATCATTGAGCGGGAAGACACGCCTTCCATCAGGGGAATGATTGCTAAGATTCCACATCTGGTTCAGATCGTGGAACAGTAGGCGAGATCGGCCAGATTTGGTAAGTGGGTAATTTTGTAATTTGGTAATTGGAGGCTTGTGACGGCAGCTTGGTTTTTCAATTATTCAATTACCAAATTACTCACTTACCAAATGTAGACAGGGAAACCGAGTAACTGCATGGAACTAAATTGCAGCTGCGATGAGGATGAGAAAAGGTGCCAACGAATTTATCGACATTAAGACCACCGAAGGGCGCGACGGCGAACCGCAAGCGCGTGGGCCGCGGCATGGGCAGCGGCATGGGCAAGACATCGACGCGCGGGCATAAGGGCCAGGGATCGCGTTCAGGATCGCGGTCGATGCGCGGTTTTGAAGGCGGACAGATGCCATTGCATCGCCGCCTGCCGAAGCGCGGCTTCACCAATATCTTCCGCGTGGAATACCGGGTGGTGAACCTGGACCGCATTGCTGAGCTGGGCGAGAAGAACGTGACGCCCGAACTGCTGGTCAAAAACGGCATGGCGGGGAAGAATGATCTGATCAAAGTGCTGGGAGATGGGGAGTTGAAGTCGGCCATCAGCGTACAGGCGCACAAGTTTTCAAAGTCCGCCCAGGAAAAGATCACCAAGGCCGGGGGCAAGGCTGAGTTGATCGGCGGCGCGCCTGCTCTCGCGGAAGAAAAGAAGCCTGAAGCAAAACCCAGGAAGAAGTGACGTAAATGGTAGAGAAATTTGCAAACATCTTTCGCGTTCCGGATCTGCGCAAGCGTGTGCTGTTTACCATGGCCATGCTGGCGGTTTATCGTCTGGGATCGTTCATCCCGACGCCCGGGATCAACACCAGCAAACTGGCCCTTGCCTTCCAGCAACAGCAGGGCGGTCTGCTTGGGTTCTATGATCTGTTCAGCGGCGGCAACCTGCGCCGGCTGACGATCTTTGCTCTGGGCATCATGCCCTACATCACGGCGTCCATCATTCTGCAGTTGCTCACGGTGGTCTGGGAACCGTTGGCCCGCCTGCAGAAAGAGGGCGAACTGGGACGGCGCAAGATCACACAGTGGACGCGATATTTGACGCTTATTCTGTCCGTCCTGCAATCGCTGGGCATCGCTTTCACTCTGCAGAGCCAGGACTTTGTTTTAACTCCCGGCTACTCGTTCCTTTTAATGACCATCATCACCCTGACTACGGGCAGCATGTTCATCATGTGGCTGGGTGAACAGATCACCGAGCGCGGAATTGGCAACGGCATGTCTTTGTTGATTTTTGCCGGCATTGTTGTTGGCCTGCCGAAGGCTGTAATGGACCTGGTCAACAAGGCCAAGCAGCAGGCATGGGGCAGCTTCACCATCCCGGCCATGGGATTGCTCATCATCGTGATGCTTCTGGTGGTGGCGTTCATTGTGTTTATGGAACGCTCTGAGCGGCGAATACCTGTGCAGTATGCCAAGCGAGTGGTGGGCCGGCGCATCATGGGCGGACAGGCCACACACCTGCCTTTGCGGGTCAACTCCGGTGGCGTGATGCCGGTGATCTTTGCCTCGTCTCTGCTGAGTATTCCGCAGATGCTGACTTACTCGGCAGCTTTCAAGACCGGAGGCTCTCTGCATCGCTACTTTGGCTGGCTCTTGGACCAGCTCAAGTGGGGCGAGCCTCTATATACGCTGCTCTATGCTGCAGGCATCGTTTTCTTCGCTTACTTTTACGTTTCCATCGTGTTCAACCCGGGCGATGTTGCGGACAACATGCGCAAGCACGGCGGATTCATTCCGGGAATCCGGCCGGGGCATCGCACGCGCGATTACATCAATGAAGTGCTTACGCGCGTGACCCTGGTAGGCGGCCTGTATTTGATCCTGATCTCGCTGATTCCAGAGTGGATGATCATGGGCATTCACCTCAACCATCTGCCCATGTGGCTGGGCGGAAGGTTGTTTGAAAATCTGCCCAACTGGGTGCTGAACGGGCTGGGAGTGAACTTCTACTTTGGCGGGACCTCACTGCTGATTGTGGTGGGAGTAGCCATGGATACGGTAAACCAAGTCGAGTCTCAACTGGTCATGCGCCATTATGAAGGCTTCACCTCGCGCAGCGGGCGCGTGAAGGGCAGGAGGCTCTGGAACTAAAATCCCATGTCGGCCGATACCGCGACACAACCCGGTTCACCCAGGGCTGCTGCTGTGGTCGGTCCCGTCATTCTGATGGGAGCGCCGGGAGCGGGGAAAGGTACGCAAGCCAAGCTCATCTCGGAGCGATACACCATTCCGCAGGTTTCTACGGGAGATCTCTTGCGGGATAACGTGTCACGTGAGACGGACCTGGGCAAGAAAGCCGACCCCATCATGAAGGCGGGCGGGCTGGTTCCGGACGACTTAATGCTGGCTATGGTCGCGGACAGGCTGAAGCAGCCGGATGCGCGGCGTGGATTTATCCTGGACGGCTTTCCCAGGACGGTGGGTCAGGCGGAATGGCTGGATGAATATTTACAGTCGGCGAGCTTTGATGGGCGCAGGATTCCGCCGGTTGTGGTGAACATAAGAGTCGGTTATAATCAATTACTGCAAAGGCTTACGGGTCGCCGTTCCTGCCCCGTCGATGGCAGGATTTATAACATCTACTCTCAGCCGCCCAAAAACGACGAATTGTGTGATTCCTGCGGGTCGCGCTTAGTGCAGCGCAAAGACGACAAGGAAGACGTGATTTCCGAGCGGTTGAAGAGCTATGAACGGCAGACACTGCCTCTGGTGGAGTATTACAACCGGAAAGGGAGTCTGCACGAATTGAACGGCGATGCACCCGTGGAGCGGGTAACGGCGGAAACATTGGCCATTATTGAAAGTTCCTCAGCGGCGGACGCGCAATGATTAACTGCAAGTCGCACGCGGAACTGGAAAAGATGCGGCGAAGCGGGCAGATCCTGCGTCAGGTGCATGAGGCGGTGCGGGCGGCGGTGAAGCCGGGCGCAACCACCATGGATCTGGAGCACGTGGCGGAAGACAAGATCCGGGAAATGGGCGCCAAACCGGCTTTCAAGGGATATTACGATTACCCCTGCGTCCTCTGCACGTCAGTCAATAACGAAATCATTCACGGCATCCCGTCAGAAAAGCGGGTGCTGAAGGAAGGCGATATCGTTTCCATTGACTGCGGGGTGGTGCTGGACGGCTACTACTCAGATGCTGCGGTGACGGTCCCTGTGGGGCAGACGCTTAAGCCGGAACTTAAGAAGCTGCTGGATGTAACGGAGACGTCGCTGAAAAAGGCGATTGAGGAAGTGCGGCTAGGCAAGACCGTGGGAGACATCGGCGCCGCTGTCCAGGAATACGTTGAAGCCAATGGCTTCAGCGTGGTGCGCGATTTTGTGGGACACGGGATCGGCACTCGGATGCATGAAGATCCGCAAGTGCCGAATTTTGGTGTTCGCGGCCATGGAACCAGGCTGCGTGAAGGCATGGTGCTGGCGATTGAACCCATGGTCAACATGGGCAAACCGGGTGCTCGAGTGCTGGACGACAAGTGGACAGCCGTTACGGAAGACGGCAGCTTCAGCGCCCACTTTGAACATACGGTGGCGGTGACGCGGAACGGACCCCTCGTCTTGACTGAGTAGCTGCCAACTGCTGGCTACTAGCTGTTAGCCAGGCACATGCCGGTATTTAGGGCAGTGAAACCGACCGACGAAGAGTTTTGAATGAGTTTTGCCAGAAGCCAGCGGCTAGGAGCTAGAAGCCGGCTTCAAGGAGCTGAGTGAGCAAAGAGGACGCGATTGAAGTCATGGCAACGGTGATAGAGCCGCTGCCCAATGCCATGTTCCGGGTGGAACTGGAGAACAAACATCAGGTGCTGGCGCACGTTTCCGGCCGGATGCGAAAGAATTTCATACGCATTCTTCCCGGCGACAAGGTCGCGGTGGAACTCTCACCGTATGACCTGACCCGCGGGCGGATTGTGTACAGATACAAGTGAGAGAATTTGGTAATTGGGTAAGTTGGTAAATGGGTAATTGAAATGCGTGAGGCCAAAGCGAAGCAGGTCTCAATTACAAAATTACCAAATTACACAATTACCAAATCAACCAGGAATTGGGCTGGCGGCAGACAGCTGGCTTCTTTAAAGATCAGAGAGAGCGGACACTATGAAGGTTCGGGCATCAGTAAAGAAGATTTGTGACAAGTGCAAAATCGTGCACCGCAAGGGTGTGGTGCGCGTGATTTGCGAGAACTCAAAGCACAAACAACGGCAGGGATAGATTTTTCAGATCGGGACGAGGGCCAAGCCAGGCTGTAAACCGATCACGAAGGATTAAAGAGGAGACAAAATGGCACGTATTGCAGGCGTCGATCTTCCACGGAACAAGCACGTGGACATCGCGCTGACGTACATCTACGGCATCGGCAATTCGCGGTCAAAGCGACTGCTGACAACGGCGAAGGTCGAGCCGATGAAGAAGGTCCAGGACCTGAATGAAGACGAGGTCAACCGCATCCGCCAGGCGATTGAAGCCGAAGGCGACGTGGAAGGCGATCTGCGCAAAGACATTTCCATGCACATTAAGCGGCTGATTGAAATCGGGTCCTATCGCGGGTTCCGTCATCGCCGCAACTTGCCGGTCCGTGGGCAGCGCACCCATACCAACGCGCGCACCCGCAAAGGTCCGCGCAAAGGAACTGTGGCGCAGAAGAAGAAATCGACGGCAAAAACATAGCAATTAGCCATTAGCACTTGGCAATTAGCTTGTGCATGGCTGGCGACTGCGCTTCGCAGTTGCCCTTTTGAGACTGAACAGGAAAACGAATTCTTATGGCAAAAGCAGCAGCAGGCGGTGGCGGCGCTACCGGCACAAAAGGAAAGAAGAAAGTTTTCAAAAAGAAGGAGCGGAAGAACGTGCCGCATGGCATCTGCTTCATCCAAGCGTCCTTCAACAACACCATTGTGACCA
>DATEJX010000125.1:0-18079 GCA_035277785.1 Candidatus Angelobacter sp.
TGTTCTGGCGCGTGACACCCATGAACGAGCTTAAGTTCGGTTATGACTACCTGAACGTTTTCAATGCATTCAACCGGCACCTCTATGAGTTAACATGGCGACACTACTTCTAGATCCTGAGCAGAAGACATACGTTCCCTCAAGACCTGAGCGGCTTCAACAACCGCAGTCCCAACAGGACCGTTTTGCCCTGGAGCGTGGACTGGCATTAATGCTGGTTGCCGTTGCTGCCGTCTATTTGCGCGCTCGTGATCCGCTTTACAACACCGCGTTCATGGACGAATCCGTTTACGTGGTGTACGGCCGCATGTTTCTAGCACACCACTTTGAGGCGCCTCTGGCGACGCCTCTGCAGTGGAGCTTTGGCTGGTACCTGTGGCCTGCCATGGCTGCGCTGGCGGACCGAATCGGCGGACTGCTGGCCCTTCGCGAACTCGCTGCAGTGATGGGGAGCGTGACAGTTGCCGCCACGTACGGTTTCGCGAGCCGAGCGTTTTCAAAGACCGTGGGCGTAGGTGCAGCAGCCGTCATGGCGCTATTGGCCCCGGCCGTGCTCGTCTCCCGCATTGCCACACGCGATTCCGGATCGATTTGTTTCTTTGCTCTGGGCATGTGGGCCTTTGCCGCGGGCTGGCAGGACAACAAAAAGAAGCAATGGGCGCTGGCCACATTGTGCTTCTTTGCGTCGTTCTTATGTAAGTACCTTGTCGCCATCTACTTTCCTGCTTTGGTTCTGCTGGCATTGGCAAAAGGGAAGAAGCCGTTGCTTCTCTTCGTGGCTCCCTTGTCGGCAGCCTGTGCGTTTTATGCGGCCTTGTATCGCGGTGATCTTCTTCATCTGCTCCGCTATGGCAGCGGATACGGCTCGCTGCGTGGCGACTCATTCAATCTGTATGTAATTGGCCGCGGGGACCTCCTTTTGATTGGCTGGCTCGCGCTCTTCGCTCTGGCTTCAAAGCAGTGGCGGGTACGCGCGGCGTGGATGTGGCTGGGCGCCTTGACCGTCCTTGTTTTCCAATGGCAAACGCGTGCCGACTACGATTTCTGGAAGCACGCAAATTATGCCCTCTTCTTTCTTGTTCCTGCCGCGGTAGCGGGCGTGCTCTTCCTGGTGCAGCAGATGTTCAAGTTCAGCTATGCGAAACAACTGCAATGTGGCACGGCCGCCATTGTGGTACTTGCCATTGGCGCCGGATACCTGGGGAAGGTGCAAAGTCCTGAGCAATTTGTGTTCTGGCCCAATGTGAGCCCGGCACTGGCATTTTTTGAGAACCGCATCACGCCCAACGACCACATCCTGGTGGATGACACGGTTTTTCGTTATTACTTCAATCCACCACTGCACCAGGCGCAGATCACAGATCCCATGTACTTCCTTTACCGCGATTCCTCTGGCCATGATCTGTTAGGCCCGGCAGCATACAAGACTGCCCTGGCAGAACATGCTTTTAGCTATGTGGTACTGGACGGAGGCATGGGAACCGAGTCAGCTTCGCTCGATAACGCGATTCGCCCTGAGTTGAGCGGATATCAATTGCAGATGCGCGCGGTTGATCCAGTTCGGGGGCACGATATTGAGATTTATTCGGCCTCCAGCTTTACCACGAACGCCACTAACGCTGCGACTCCTTCGGTTCGGATTCTTTCACCTGAGACCGGCACGACCGTAAATGGCGCAGGCACTATGGCCCGCGGGCGTGTGACTGGTGCTCAGCCGGGGTGGTATGTCCGGCTTGAAGTCTTCACCAACCGCTGGTACCCGCAGGGAGAGGGCGTACCCATCGCTGCGGACGGATCCTTCCAACAACCTATCGAGCTTGCCGGCGCCGGACGTCAGCAATGCTTCCATCTTGTTCGTGCTCGCGTGCTTGATCAGGCGGGCCACTCCCGGGCGGTCACGCTGAATCATGACATCGCTCGGGCAGATGGCTCAGGAGGGTGCTCCTCGCCGGTTCTACCGGTCCAGCCTGACCTGACAGGGAACTGAACCTCCCCGCCTTCTCGACGCTCCAATGTTACTTTTGTGTAAACAGTCTATTAAAAGGTAATAAAAGTACTGCGAAAGATATTGTTTTTCGCATTTCAGGTGCAATAAGGTGGGTGCAGCGAAATAGGTGCAACTCAGGATTTCGCTTGGAACCGCCTATGCGAACATTCAGCCGGAGATCGCCTGAAAAAGAACCTCCCGCAGGGCTGTCACTGCAGGCTGCAGCCATTTGTTACCGCGTTCGCGGGTCCGCGATTGAGTTCCTGCTGGTGAAAACCAGCTCAGGAAAGTGGACCTTTCCTAAAGGAAGAATTGAGCCGGCGCTTACCGCCAGTGAAAGCGCATCCCGCGAGGCATGGGAGGAGGCGGGGGCGCGGGGCAAGATTGAGCGCGAGCACTTCGCGGTTTATCTCGATACCAAGCGCACGGTCGGGCACGATAACAGCACCCGTGAAATTATGATTGCTGCGTTCCTCTTTGAGGTGCACAGCAATGTTCAACCCGAAGAGCTCCACCGCCATCCCACCTGGTTCGCTCCCGAAGATGCCATGAAGAAATTGCAGGAGTCACGAGCATCCAGATATGCCTTGCAGATCAGCAGCGTTGTCAACGCTGCTATTGAGCGCCTTTCATACAAGAAACTCATGCGACCGCCGGCACATGTCTCACCCGGACGTGCGCGTCTGGCGCCTTTGCGCTAACCAAACCAGTAAGCCTCATTGATCCAGCAAGACCTTCGGTCGGCTCACCAGTCTGCGTGTCGGGGGCTGGCCTCTGCGAATTTCCAGGGCTACCATAAGAACAGCAGGCCTGCTTATGAAATCCGCAAGAGAGCGGTCCGGATTGGCTTACTGGATGGCCCAGGTGAGCGCCGAAGTGCAGAAGGCAGCGCACCATCTGGACAGCAAGACTGTCCATGATCTTCGCGTGGCCCTCCGGCGCTGCCGCTCATTGGCCGACGGTTTCCGCCAGATCGATCCTGATAAGAACTGGAAGAAGATGCGCCGGCAGGGTTCAGCCCTGTTTGACAGTCTGGGCGAACTGCGTGACTGCCATGTGATGCAGCACTGGGTGGAGCAACTAGGCATAGAAACGGACCCAGCCACACAGAAGCTCACAACTCACTGCAGACAGCAGGAAAAAATATTCGAGCAACACGCGAACCAAGCGCTGGAAACATTTGACAGCAAACGCTGGGACAGCCTTGCCGCTGTGCTCTCACGCCGGTCAGCACGGCTGCAGCCGGGTTCCGCTCCGTTCCAGGCACTTGCGCTCGAAAGATGGACCACAGCGCGCAAGTTGGAGAGCCCCGCTTTGCGCAGGGGCAGTCCGGCGACACTCCATAAGCTGCGCATCGCCATTAAGAAATTTCGTTATGTAGTTGAGAATTTTCTGCCGCAACACAAAGAGGAATGGACCGAGAGTCTCAAGAGCGCTCAGGATCTGCTGGGCGAAATTCACGATCTCGACGTACTGATCGAGACTGCCCGAAACATTGGCGCGCTCGATGCGCCTGAGTCACAAGAGCGATGGCAGGCATTGATCCGAAACGAACGCGACTTACGCATGGAGCACTATAAGGAGCTGATGCTGGGCCCGGATTCAGCGTGGCAGGTGTGGCGGTCCGGGTTGCCGCGTGGCCGCCAGTCGCGAGAGGCTTCTTTGACACGTCTGCAGGCGTGGTCAGGGTTCCTGGATTCTGATGTTCGCCATACTCATCGCGTAACGCGCTTTGCGCTCAAACTGTTTGACGGTCTGGTGAACTGCAAGGTGATCAGGGGAGAGCATGCCAGGCCTCGAGATCTTTTGCACGCCGCGGCAGTGGTTCACGAAGTGGGACGGGCGGAGCAGAAGAGTAATCACCACAAGAGAACAGAAAAGATGGTGGCCAGTATTAACCACCTTCCTGGCTGGAGCCGGAGTGAGGTTGAAATTATTGCCCGAATCGCGCGCTACCATCGTGGTGCGCTGCCCGGAAATGCGGTTTTGCGCGACTCTCCTGCCGGGCATCGACGGACCGTGATGCTCCTCTCAGGTGTCCTGCGACTGGCCGATGCACTGGATGCAGACCACAATGGAGCCATTCGCGGAATCAGGATTTCCTGCTCAAGTGACTCTGTGCTGATCAACGCACAGGGGTTTCAGCCGCAAAGCGAGATCGCAGAAACCATCGCCGCTGCTCGTTATCTTCTGGAATTAACATGCGGACGGGCCGTGATCGTGAAGCCTGCACCGCCGAAACGCCAGCATGTGATCGGGGTGAGGCCAAGGAGGCGAACTGTTGCCCGGCAGGAAATTACGGCAAGAACTTAAAGCTTTGCTTGATGTCAGTGTCCGGACGCCAGTTTCAGCAGGTTGCGGAACTTGTCAATCTGCTCTTTGTCCTCGCGCGTCTGGTTCAGGAATTCCACGCCGTAGTTGTAGCCGCGACGATGGCGAACAATTCCCGGCGCCCGAACCGGGCTGCTGGAGTAGGGTGGTGTGAATTCAATGAAAACCTTGTCTTCCGCTTTAAGTTCCAGGCCGGCGAAGACAAGCATTCCGCCTTCGCTGATGTCATTGGCACGCCCCTCGGAAATTCGCGTACTGTCTTCACGGCAGACGATCAACCGGATGGGCAGATTCAGGCGATAACGCTGCCAGCGCCGGAAGATGGCCCGCTCCATAGCGGACTTTGGACCCGGAGTCGTTTGTGGCGGCGTGGTGCGCACGCGGGGCTCAGTTGCCATAACTCACAAATCTTAGCCGTACCTTAAATCCGGCGAAAGTTACAGAAGTGTCGAACGGGTATCAAACCTGTTCGACAAATCAGCTGTTTCGTGATCAAGCGCAGCCCTAATGCGCTTAACAAAAGCAGAACTGCACGTTGAGCATCTGATTGGAATTCACAAAAAACAACTGTAAGTTTTTGAAATGGAGAGAGTTGCCGCCAGAACATAAGGCAATCGTACGTGGCTGCCCGATCCTTTGTAAGTTTTTGAAATACAGGGGCTTGCAGCCTAGGGCGTAATGGCGATTGCCCGCAGTGGGCTGCCCGACCCATTTACGATCTTCAAAGGAGCGGCAATGACGACGGCGCCGGTTGCCGGCAACTGATCAAGATTGCATAACCCGGCCAATCCAAACTTGCCGCTGCCGTGCATTACATAGTGGTTGGGGAATGGAGGATTGAAAGTTGCGGCGCGCCCTGCATCTGTACCGACAGTCTCTACGCCAACACCAAGAACGTCACGCTCTTTGGCCAGGAATTCCGAGCACTCTTTCACAAAGCCCGGCGTATGCGGGCCGTCACTTTGCAGATTAATGTACTGCTGCGGATCGCTTCGCTTTGACCATCCGGTACGAAGCAGAAACCACGCGCCGGCAGGGATGCGTCCATTCTTGGCTTCCCACTGCCGCACGCGTTCCACGGTGAGCAGAAAATCCGGATCTCTCTGGACGTCGCCAGTCACATCCACAACGCAAGCGGGTCCCACAAATTTTTTGGGGTTGATGCGGTCCACACTGTTCTCCGGCAGATCCTTGCCGCTGACCCAGTGGATGGGAGCGTCAAAATGTGTACCGGTATGCTCACCGGTTTCAAAGCCGTTCCAGTACCAGGCCGGGCCGCGGTCGTCATAGCGGGAGATTTCCCACATGCGGAAAGCTGGAGTGTTCGGCCATTGCGGCGGAAGGGGAAGCAGCGGCGTCTCCGAACTCAACGATAGCGTCAGATCCACGACGCGCAGTGCGCCGCTGTTCAGTTGTGAAACCAGTTCTGCAAGAGCGTTTGCCATGTGAAATTCCTTGTAAACAATAAATGCTTTGGCCCGAAATAGGATGTCGCAGGGCGGCAAACATCATATCGCGCCGGTTGCGGTTACAAAAATCAGGCGGTCACGTTGTGGTGACCGCCTTCGAGGCGATTCGTGCGAGATTGATCAGAAATTCAAGCGCACCGCGAGCTGGATCTGGCGCGGGTTGAATACAGCCCGGGGCGTCCCATAATTCGGGTTCGGAGAGCCTTCCAGGAAACTCTGGGTGGCCGAACAGCCCTGAGCCGTGGGATTGAAGGGGCAAAAATCTGCCGCGCCGTACACAGTATTGAAGAAGCGGACGTTCACTGTGTTAAACAGGTTGAAAGCTTCGGCTGTCGTTTCAACGCTCACCTTTTCCGTGGCTTTGAACGTGCGCGCCAGCCGCAGGTCAATCGACTGGTAGCTGTCTCCCTTGAACGTATTGCGAGGCTCAATGCCAACGCGGTCATTGTTGCCGAAGATATCGCCGTTGGCATCAAAACCGGCAAACTTGGTGAAGTAGTTGGGCGATTGCAGACTCACAATGGTGCTCACGTGGAAATTGTTGAGGAAAGCGTTCATGTGCGTCGGCCCGTCAATGGTGCCGTTCAGCACAAAGCGCTGGCCCACGCTGTCAGACGAGATAGCACGTTCTGCTTTGAGGTTTGCACTGTCCTGCGGAATCAGAACAAAGCTGGGATTGGGGCCATCATCGATGCCTTTGGACCAGGTGTAGCTGATGCCGCCGCTGAAGTGGTGGCTCATGCGCTTGTTGTAATCCACCAGCAGACCGTTCCATTCGGAGTTCCACCGTGACGCCGCTTCAAAATAGACCGCATAAAGCGTTGGGAATCCCGGGCCGGCGCTGCGCGATCCCGGAATACCCGGTGCAGCGAAGTACGTATTCTTGAGTCCGCTCTGGCCCTGCGAGTTGTGAACCGTGACTTGCGCACTGGGATCGGGCTGGTTCACGTTGAAAAAGCTTCCCAGGTGCACGCCTTTGCTACGCAGGGCGCTGATGTCAAGAACCGAATCATCCGTCGGCTGAAGGGTGAAGCCGAAGCTCATCTGGATGCCGTAGGGAGCGGCGTGGTCCTTGTCGAAACGGGCGATGACTGCGTCGCCAAAGAACCCGCAGCCTGAGACCGTGCCACCGGGACAGAAGCCAAGCGGGGCCGCGTCAGGATAGGTGCCAGTCAGCATGTCCGCGAGAGCGATCTGCGTAATATTGGGCGCGCTGGCAAAGGCAAACAGGCGCGTTGTGGCATTCAAATCGTTCTCGTTCGGACGCCCCGGAAATGTGCCGGTGGTGCCACCGCAGGAAGGTTCCTGACATGCCAGCAACGGCATGGGAATGGTTCCGTGGAATATTCCGGCGCCACCGCGAATCATGATGTTGTATTTGGTCCCGAGATGGTAAGCGAATCCTGCCCGGGGATCGAACTGCTTTGCCGGATTATTCAGCACATTGGATGGGAACGTTTCAAACTGGTAGCGCAGGCCGTAGTTTAGAGAGAAATCGGTGGTCGGACGCCATGCATTCTGAATGTAAAGCCCACCATAATTGTGGCCGATCTCGCCTTGAGCCTGGTTGCGGATGGCTGAGGGAATTCTTTGCCCTTGCAGGACTGAAGGATCAAACGTCGGCTCGGTAAAGGTCGGGGCCTGGAACCGTTCAAAGAACAACACGGAGGGCGCGCCGGCTTCAAGACTGAAAGGGCACTGTGTTGCGAAGAGGCAGGCAAAATCTGCCTCAAACGGGTAGAACAGCGGGAACGATTCCAGCGTGTTTACGTGACTGAAGTCGCCGCCGAAGGAGATGGTGTTTTTGCCGTGCTCCCATGTCACATTGTCGACGATTTCACTCCGGCTTTCCTGATAAAAATCCGGATTGCCACGGTTGACGCCCGCAGTAAACGTATTGAGGACCTCGAGATGGGGCTGCGTTGTGACCGTGGGGAAGTCGAAGGTGCGGTGTCCGTACTGGAAACGTGCCTCATTCACCAGGTGTGGCGTAAGGTTGGACGACACACTGCCCACGATTGACTGATCGCGCAGATTGTTGTCCTTGAATCCTGAAGGCAGATCAAAGCCGTCATTCAGTGGCGAGACGTTGGTCAGGCGGCCGTCATTGAAAAAATACCGCACAAACGCGTAATTCTTATCATTAAATGAGTGGTCGAGCTTCACCAGCAAGTTGTCATAATCGCTCTTGCGATTGACGTTCAGCTCCTCCGCGGGAAGTCCAAAATTGGCCTTGAACTGGTTGATCTGCGTAAGGTTCGCCAGGATGATGGAGTTATAGAAGGGATTCTCATTCCTGCGCTGGCCTTCGTAGTTGCCGAAGTAGAACGTCTTGCCTTTACTGATGGGGCCGCCGATGGTGAATCCAAACTGGTTTTGCTGCAGCTTGTTGAGTCCTGGGGCTGCCAGTTCGCTATTGGCGTCCATGGCATCGTTGCGGAAATACTCATACAAGCTGCCGTGCACGTCATTGGTCCCGCTCTTGGTAATGATGTTTACGATTCCGCCCACGGCGCGGCCCGCCTGCACGCTGTAAGTGTTGTTGATCACGCGGAACTCGCGCACCGCATCAGTTGATGGTGTGGTCTTCTGTACACCTGAAGCGGTGGATGTATTGTCTGCGCCGTCCACAGCGATGAAGTTGTAGTGAATGTTCTGGCCGGCGAAGGAAAGTTTGGTGACAGGCTCGATGATCACGTCTGTGCTGCCGGAAGTGGTATCGCCCACAGTGACTCCCGGGGCGAGCAAAGCGAAATCAATGAACTGCCGCCCGTTCACGGGAAGGTTCTCAATTTTCTGCTGTTCGATAACCGAGTCAGTAGATGTGCGCGTGGGTTCAACCAGCGGGGCCTCTGACGTTACTGTTACCTGCTGCTCCACCGTTCCGGGTGAGAGTGAGAAGTCGAGAGTCGCCAGGTCACCGAGCGCCAGCGTGACCACGCGCGTCTGGGCCTGGAAGCTGGAAGCCTGTGCGGTGATTTTGTAATTTCCTACCGGCAGGGAAGCGAGCTTGTACTGACCGCCGTCATCGCTGGTGGTTGTGCGTGAGAAGCCGGTTTCTGTATTTGTCACCGTGACGGTGGCTTTCGGCACGACCGCGCCGGACGTATCTGCTACCCGGCCCTGCAATGACGCTGTAATCGCCTGGCCAAAGGTGAGAGCGTTCGCAAGCAGCAAAACGATCAGGCACACACCAGTTCTCAGCACACTATTTCTCATAACACCCTCCGGGAAGACGAGAACTATATCCCCGCAAGGCGGAGTTGGCAAGAAATTTGACATGTAAATTATTTAGACCTAGAATTTTTTTCGGGCGGAGTTCCGCTTGCGCTCACCCCCGACGAGGCAGAATGGCCGAACGGCATTTCAAAAAGGAAGTTCAAAGCCTCTACCTGGGAAATGGTCAGGAATTTCGCGGCGAAGGCATCCTGGCCGTCACCAAGGCGCTGTTGCAATCAGGTATCTCTTACGTTGCCGGCTATCAGGGCGCTCCCATCTCGCACCTGATGGATGTTCTCACTGACGCCAATGACATTCTCACGGAACTGGGTGTCCATTTTGAACACAGCGCATCTGAGGCAACGGCCGCAGCCACTCTAGCGGCCTCAGTGAACTATCCTCTGCGCGGTGCAGTTACATTCAAATCCACAGTGGGAACCAACGTCGCGTCAGACGCGCTGGCCAATCTGGCTTCAGGAGGTGTAACCGGCGGCGCGCTGATCATTGTTGGTGAGGATTACGGAGAGGGCTCCAGCATCATGCAGGAGCGTTCGCACGCTTTCGCCATGAAGTCACAGATGTGGCTGCTGGATCCCAGGCCGAATCTTCCTTCTATTGTTCAGGCAGTGGAGCAAGGGTTTGAGCTGTCCGAGGCCAGCAATACGCCGGTCATGCTCGAACTGCGCATCCGCGCGTGCCACGTCCATGGTCGGTTTATCGCCAGGGACAATTTGCGGCCGAAGTTCAGGCTGAAGGATGCTATGGAGAATCCGGTGCGCGATGCCAGCCGGATTGTGCTGCCTCCAGGCAGCTTTCTCCATGAGCAGGAAAAAATACAAAAGCGGTGGCCGGCAGCGCAGAAGTTTATTCGAGAACATCAGCTCAACGAGTTCTTTGGCGACGGTGCGCGCGACATCGGGATCATTCTGCAGGGCGGAATGTACAACAATGTGATTCGCGGACTGGAACTGCTCGGTTTGTCCAACGCGTTCGGAGACAGCAAGATCCCGCTTTACGTCTTGAATGTCACTTATCCGCTGATTGATGACGAAGTGAATCGTTTTTGCGCGGACAAGCGTGCAGTGCTGGTAGTGGAAGAGGGCCAGCCGGACTTCATCGAACAGAACCTGCACGCGATTCTGCGTAAGGCCGGTTTGCAGACGAGGGTCCACGGCAAAGACATGCTGACCATGGCCGGTGAGTATACGGCTGCGGTGATCACGAAAGGGCTGCACAAATTCGTCGAGAATTATGCAATCAACCTGCTGGACCATACGCATCTTCCCAGCCTGGTTAAGCCGGCGCAGCAGAAGCCGGATTCGCTTCCCATCATTAATGCTGTGCAGCCTCGGCCTCCGTCGTTTTGTACCGGATGTCCGGAGCGACCGATCTTTAGTGCCTTGAAGCTGGTGGAAAGGGAACTGGGACAGCATCACGTAGCATCGGATATCGGCTGTCATCTGTTTTCCATCCTGCCGCCATTCAACATTGGAGCTCACACCATGGGCTATGGGCTGGGTTGGGCCAGCGCAGCCGCGTTTAATACTCCTGAAACAAAGAAACGCACCATCAGCTTCATGGGCGATGGAGGTTTCTGGCACAACGGCCTGACCAGCGGTGTGGGGAACGCTGTTTTCAACCAGACTGACAGTGTGCTGGTGGTGGTGGACAATAGCTACACGGCAGCCACCGGTGGTCAGGACATACTCTCTTCGCAGGCGCAGAATCCCATCCGCACCACGCGCCAGCCCATTGCCGATGCGGTGCGCGGCGTGGGCGTGAAATGGGTGAAGACCATTACGCATACATACAACGTGGCCGCTATGCGTGATGTGTTCAGAGAAGCGCTTACCACGGAAGAGAAAGGTCCCAAGGTGATTGTTGCGCAGAGTGAATGCGCTCTGAACGCACAGCGTCGCATAAAACCGGCCACAAAGAAAAAGCTGGAGCAGGGAGAGCGCGTGGTGCGTGAGCGCTTCGGTGTAGATCCCGATACCTGCACTGGCGACCACTCCTGCATTCGGCTTTCCGGGTGTCCCTCACTCACGATTCAGCCCAGCCCGGACCCGTTGCGCAAAGATCCGGTTGCGACAGTGATTGATAGCTGCATCGGCTGCGGACTATGCGGCGAGGTGGCGCACGCGGCGCGCCTGTGTCCGTCATTCTTCCGCGCAGAAATCATTTCCAATCCCAGCGCATGGGACAAATTTAAAGCACGCGTGCGAGGCGCGATCATTAGCTGGCTCCAGAGGCGGACAGAACGTCGCCTGGCCGGCATTACCGCGTAACGAACATGGGTATCAGCCAGATATCACAATCCGCAGCTCCCGACAGACCGGCAGCCACTGCGCGGACGATCAACATTGCCATCCTGGCGATGGGTGGTGAAGGGGGCGGCGTTCTGGCGGACTGGATCGTAGATATGGCTGAGAACTCCGGCTACCTGGCGCAGACGACATCTGTCCCCGGCGTTGCTCAGCGCACCGGCGCCACCATTTATTACGTGGAGTTGTTTCCGGAAGAGGCGGCCCATGCTTCTGGTAAAGATCCGGTCATGGCACTCATGCCTGTGCCGGGCGAGGTGGATGTAGTCATCGCCTCTGAGCTGATGGAGGCGGGCAGGGCCATTACCCGTGGCTTGGTCACTCCTGATCGCACCACTCTCATCGCTTCCACCAATCGCGTGTACTCCATGACGGAGCGCATCGCCATGGGGGACGGTCGGGTAGATGCTGAAAGTCTGCTCAAGGCAGGAAATGCCGCAGCACGCGTTTTCATTCCGCATGATTTTTCACGATTGGCGGAAGAGAGCCGCAGTGTGATCAGCGCGACTTTGTTTGGTGCGCTTGCCGGCTCAGGTACACTGCCGTTCAACCGCAAGCAGTTTGAAGATGCCATTACGCGCAGCGGCGTGGCCGTGGAATCGAGCCTGAAAGCGTTTGCGGCGGGCGTGGAAGCGGCAACCAAGCCGGAGCCAATTGCCGTCCAGCCGGCAACTCCAGCAGTTCCCAAAGTTGGGCCAGCCTTGCAGGAGTTGGCCAGCCGAGTGGAGCAAAAGTTTCCATCGCGGAGCCATTCCATCCTTCTCGCGGGGATTCAACGACTTGCTGATTACCAGGGCGTAGCGTACGCGGCCGAGTATCTCGACAAGCTCGAGCCGGTTGCAGCGCTTGATCAGCAGCATGGCCACGGCGACTTTACTCTGTTACGCGAGACGGGACGCTATCTCGCCCTGTGGATGTCTTACGAGGACGCCATTCGCGTTGCGGACCTGAAGACACGCCGAACGCGGTTTGAGCGCGTGCAGAAAGAGGCGCGGGTAAATGAACGGCAGTTGTTAGAGATCAACGAATTTCTTTATCCCCGAGTTGAAGAATTTACTGACATCATGCCGGCGAGTCTGGGCGCCTGGATTATGCGGACCGTCTGGGCCAGAAACTTGCTGAATCGTTTTGGTGGCAAGGGCAAAGTTCTCAAGACAAGTTCGCTGACTGGATTTCTGCAGCTCTACTGGCTGGCTTCACGGCGGCAGGGACGACGAAAAACACTGCGCTTCAAGCGGGAACACCAAAACATTCACCAATGGCTGGCACGTTTACAGGAGTTGGCTGGAGTGGATTACGATCTGGCTTGCGAAGTGGCCGAGTGCCCGCGACTGATCAAAGGATACGGTGATACCCATGCGCTCGGCAGCCGCAATTACGAAGGGCTGATCCAAGCCATACCTGTGCTGAGAAAGAAAGATGGAGCAGCGGCGCGGCTTAGAGCGTTGCGCGAGGCGGCTCTGGCCGACGAAACCGGGAAAAAGCTTACAGACGCTCTTCAGGAACTGGAAATCCCAGCCGGAGGTGGCGCATGAGGATTGCCTGCCTCGGTGGAGGCCCGGCAGGTCTCTACTTTTCCATCCTTGCCAAGAAAGAAAACCCATCCTGGGACATCACGGTCTTTGAACGCAATCGTCCAACCGACACTTTCGGCTGGGGCATTGTCTTCTCGGACAAAACCATGGACGGTTTCCGCAATGTCGATCCTGAGACGCACGCGGAGATCACGCGCTCCTTCCGCCACTGGGACGACATTGATGTTTTTTTCAAAGGCGCCAGGATCGCTTCTGGTGGCCACGGTTTCTGCGGCATTGCGCGCATCAAGCTGCTCAACATCATGCAAAAGCGCGCGTCCCATCTGGGCGTCAAACTGGTCTACAAAGTCGAAATCGCTGATCCTGACGATTATGCTTCGCAATACGACCTGGTGATCGCCTCTGACGGCGCATCGTCGATCACGCGCCGCAAATATGAGCATATTTTCAAGCCCAACATCCAGGCGCGACGCAATCGCTTTGTCTGGCTCGGCAGCCGTAGAAAGCTTGATGCGTTCACTTTCGACTTCCGGAAAACAGAATGGGGCTGGTTCAACCTTCACGCCTACCGTTTTGATAAGGAGTGGTCCACGTTCATCGTTGAGACGCCAGAAAAGAACTGGCTGGCCGCGGGAATGGACAAGATGGAGCAGAAGGAATCCATCGCGCTCTGCGAGAAGATCTTCTCCGAACGGCTGGAAGGTAATCCGCTCGTCTCCAACGCCCGTCATCTGCGTGGCTCCGCCATCTGGCTCAAGTTCAATCGCGTGCTCTGCGAAAAGTGGTTCCACAAAAACATCGTCCTGATCGGCGACGCTGCCCATACAGCGCACTTCAGCATCGGTTCCGGCACCAAGCTCGCCATGGAAGATGCCATCGCACTCGCACGCGTGCTCTCGACGCATGACGGCAACGTCGAAGACGCTCTGCGTCTCTACCAGGAAGAACGAGAGATCGAAGCGCTGAGACTCCAGAGCGCGGCGCGCAATCGCATGGAATGGTTTGAAGAAGTCGAGCGCTACGTTCATCAGGAGCCCGAACAGTTTGCTTACGGCTTGCTCACCGGTAGCCAGCGCGTCGGCCACGCAAGCCTCAAGTTGCGCGACTCTAATTACGTCCAGCGCGTGGAAACATGGTTTGCGAGACGCTGCGGCATCAGCAAGCCGCTGCCACCGATGTTTGCTCCCATCAATGTTCGCAAGTTGACGCTCAAAAACCGAGTCATCGTTTCGCCTATGGCCACATACATGGCGGAAGACGGGATTCCCAACGATTTCCATCTGGTGCATCTGGCGTCGCGCGCCATGGGCGGAGCGGCGATGGTGGGCACGGAGATGACGTGCGTCTCGCCGGATGCGCGCATTACTCCGGGCTGTCCGGGGATGTGGAATGAGGCGCAACAGACTGCCTGGGCGCGCATTGTGGACTTTGTACACAACAATACTGACACGCGGATAGCAATGCAGCTTGGCCACTCCGGGCGCAAGGGATCAACCCGCCGCGGATGGGACGCAATTGATCAGCCACTCGAAGCGGGAAACTGGCCGCTGGTTTCCGCCTCACCTTTGGCATATATCGAAGGCCTCTCACAGATCCCGCGCGAGGCCTCTCGCTCAGACATGTGCCGCATCACCATGGACTTTGTGAATGCCACGCGTCGCGCAGCAGAAGTCGGATTTGATTGGCTTGAGTTCCACTGCGCACACGGATACCTGATGTCGAGTTTCATTTCTCCTTTGACCAACCGCCGGCTGGATGAGTATGGAGGATCTCTCGAAAATCGATGTCGTTTCCCGGTGGAAGTTTTCAAAGCGATGCGCGCCATCTGGCCGAAAGAGAGGCCCATGAGCGTGCGCATCTCCGCCAATGACTGGGTGCCCGGTGGTCTTACGCCGGAAGACGCGGCAGAAGTGGCGCGGTTCTTCAAGGAAGCGGGAGCAGACGTGATCGATTGCTCTTCCGGGCAGGTAAGCAAGGCGGAGAAGCCGGTTTATGGCCGCATGTTCCAGGTGCCGTTTGCCGATCGTATTCGCAATGAGGTGGGAATCCCGACAATTGCTGTCGGCAACATCTTTGAAGGCGACCACGTGAACACCATCATCGCTTCAGGTCGCGCCGACCTGTGCGCGATTGCGCGTCCGCACCTGGCTGATCCCGCCTGGACCTTGCATGAAGCAGCCAAACAGGGTTTTACGGAGATCGACTGGCCGAAACAGTATTTGAGCGGCAAGCAACAACTGGAAAGGAATCTGGCGCGAGCGCAGCTGATGCTGCAGGTTTAATCACTCGCATTACCGAAATCACGAATGGCAGGCTCGTTAACAATTCGCAAACGGTCAATGCAAAACGGAAATTCCGCTGCGGTGCTGGACCTGGAAACACGCGCCAAGAAGGAAGACCATCAGGCGCTGCGTTTGTGGCTCAGGCTGCTTTCCTGCACCGTGCGCATTGAGAACCAGATCCGGCTGCGATTGCGGCGCGACTTCAATACCACGCTGCCGCGCTTTGATCTGATGGCTCAGCTGGAACGATGTGCTGGCGGCCTCCGCATGAGCGAGCTTTCGCAGCGGCTCATGGTTTCAGGCGGGAACGTTACAGGAATCACGGACCAGCTCGAGCGAGAGGGGCTGGTGCAGCGCACGCGACAAGCGGGAGATCGCCGCGCGTATACGGTGAAGTTGACTGACACCGGGTTGAAGAGATTTCGCGAAATGGCATTGCGCCATGAGCAATGGATGATTGAACTGCTGGGCGGGCTGAGCCGCGAGGAAAAAGACATCATGATCAAAGAACTGGGCAAGCTGAAGGCCCATGTCAACACAGAAAATGGTGCCCCACATAAAGGGCCGCTCTCGGAGAGAGATTAATGGCTGAGGCATCGAAAGATCTGCAGCCTTCAGCAGCGCCTGTTTTGCTCGCAGGCTACAAAGCGAAACATTTTCGGTACGAAGTCAGAGATCGTGTGGCCTGCATTACGCTTGATCGCCCAGAGCGGAAGAATCCACTGACATTCGAATCCTACGCTGAGATGCGTGATCTATTCCGCAGCTTGCTGCAGGCCACCGACATTAATACAGTGGTGCTCACGGGCGCAGGAGAAAATTTCTGTTCCGGCGGTGATGTGCACGAGATCATCGGCCCGCTCACCAAACTGGATATGCCGGGACTGCTTGCGTTCACCCGCATGACCGGTGATCTGGTAAAGGCGATGCGCGGGTGTCCGCAACCCATCATTGCCGCCGTCGACGGAGTATGTGCCGGGGCAGGCGCAATCCTGGCCATGGCTTCTGATCTGCGATTGGGTACTGCGCGAAGCAAAGTTGCGTTTCTGTTTACGCGCGTCGGATTGGCTGGTTGCGACATGGGTGCCTGCTCCATGCTGCCTCGCATCATTGGACAGGGGCGCGCTGCGGAATTGCTGTACACCGGACGCAGCATGAGCGGCGAAGAGGCGGAGCGCTGGGGATTTTTCAATCGCATCTGCCCGCCGGAAAACGTGTCGAAGGCGGCCATGGAGCTTGCTGCTGAATTGGCATCGGGGCCGACTTTTGCTCATGGCATGACCAAGAAGATGCTGCATCAGGAATGGAACATGGCGCTTGATGAGGCCATTGATTCGGAAGCGCAGGCGCAGGCAATCTGCATGGCCACAAAGGATTTCACTCGCGCCTACGAGGCGTTTGTGGCGAAGCAGAAGCCGGTGTTTAAGGGAGACTGAAATTTTTCGCGCGAACCATCTCGACTGGCCATTCCTGGAGCCGCGTCATAAAACACTGGCGCTGGAACTGGGGCAGTGGGCTGCAACGAATCTGCGAGACTCGGAACCGGTGAACCATTCGGTTAGGGCTGTAGATGATGCATGCCGCCAGCTTGTTCGCCTGCTTGGTCAGGCAGGGTGGTTCAAGTACGCGGTCGGAGGAACGGCTTTCGGCGGTTCAGCAGATGCTGTTGATACGCGTGCAGTCTGCCTGATTCGCGAGACGTTGGCGTGGCATTCAGGCCTGGCGGATTTTGTGTTTGCCATGCAAGGCTTGGGGTCAGGTGCAATTTCACTCTTTGGCAACCATGAGCAAAAACAGAAGTATCTTCCCAGAGTGGCAGAGGGAACTGCGATTGCGGCATTTGCTATTT
Source organism: Candidatus Angelobacter sp. (assembly GCA_035277785.1). Taxonomy (GTDB): domain Bacteria; phylum Acidobacteriota; class Terriglobia; order Terriglobales; family Acidobacteriaceae; genus Angelobacter. The sequence goes on from DATEJX010000125.1 coordinate 16,997, forward strand.
CTGAACCTGAGGCGGGCTCTGATGTGGCCGCGCTGCAATGCCGGGCAGCCGGGGAAGGCGAAACCTACGTCATCAATGGAGTGAAGACGTGGATTTCCAACGGGGGCATAGCCGATTTTTACGTAGTGTTTGCTCGCACTGGTGACGCGGCGGGTGCGAAGGGGATCACCGCCTTCATTGTTGACGCGAACGCAGCGGGGTTGATCATCGCCGAAAGAATCGAGGTAATGGCTCCGCATCCGCTGGCACGATTGGAATTCAATGATTGTCGTATATCGGCTTCCCAGCGATTGGGAGAAGAAGGCCAGGGATTCAAAGCGGCGATGGCTACATTGGACATTTTTCGTTCTTCCGTCGCTGCAGCCGCGCTGGGCTTTGCGCGTCGGGCCATGGAAGAAGCATTGCGGCGCTCGAGTTCGCGGAAAATGTTTGGCCAGGCGCTCTCAGATTTTCAATTGACGCAGGCCAAGCTCGCTAAGATGGCGACCGATATTGATTCCGCGGCGCTGCTGACTTACCGGGCGGCGTGGCTGAAGGACCAGGGATGTCCGGTGACGGTGGAGGCGGCCATGGCAAAGATGTCCGCCACGGAAACGGCGCAGCAGGTGATTGATGCAGCCATCCAGATTTTTGGCGCGTTGGGCGTGGTCAGTGAAGAGCCGGTGGAACAGCTATACCGCGAGATCCGGCCGCTACGTATCTACGAAGGTGCAACAGAGGTGCAGCAATTGATCATTGCTCGTGGCATTATTAAGGCGTTTCAGGAAAGTGAGCGCCTGCATGGCTGAAGCTTCGGCTTCTCCTCTAGAACGTCCGTGCCCCGAGCCGCGTCCGTTTCAAACCCAGGTTTTGGTACGGTTTGCTGATTGTGACCCGGCCGGGATTGTGTTTTATCCCAGGTTTCTGGTGATGTTCAACAACCTGGTGGAAGACTGGTGCCGCGACGGTCTGGGATTTTCGTTCGATGAGATTGTTGTCCAGCGGGGATGGGGTTTGCCGACCGTGCACCTGGAGGTGAACTTCATCGCGCCCAGCCGGCTGGGAGAAGTGCTGACGGCGAACCTCTGGGTCCGCAACATCGGA
>DATEJX010000126.1:0-12639 GCA_035277785.1 Candidatus Angelobacter sp.
CTGACGACCCGCTGGCGGAGAAACTTCGAGCTCAAACTTTTCTACTCTCTGAGTTTCTTGAGCGGCACGCTCCCGGATATCAGCCCGCCCGCATCGAAAAGAAAATCTTGCTTCACGGCCACTGCCACCAGAAGGCTCTCATGAAGATGGGGCATGCCGAAGCGTTGCTGCGCAAGGCCGGTGCGAATTTTCAGGCCCTCGATTCCGGTTGTTGTGGCATGGCCGGCCCGTTCGGATTTGAGAAGGACAAATTTTCAGTATCGCAGGCGGTCGGCGAACGGGTTCTGCTACCGGCGGTGCGAAACGCATCTGACGACACTCTCATCGTCACAGACGGTTTCAGCTGCCGCGAACAGATTTTTCAAGCCACGGGTAAACGCGCTTTTCATCTGGCCGAAGTGCTTTGTCCCGCTGCCGATCACTGACGCAGCCTACTTCTTGCGGACATAGATCAGATCGTAAGCCACCGTCCAGGTCTTCCCGCCATCGCCTGAGGTTTCACCCAGTTGGCGTACCCTGCCGTCATCAAGCCGGGTGAATGTCATCCTGCGTGCCTGCTGGCCGTTCTGCAACCCGGCATCAGCAACGTAGCGCATTTCATTGCCGACTACCTCTCCAGTGTAGAGCGTTGTGGTGCCGGAATCATCCACCCAATACTGCTGCCATTTTTTCAAGGCCTGATTGTAGGCATTGAAGCTCTTGCCTTGAGAACCCAGACCGGTCCAGTTTTCCAGAATCACGCACCCGCCCAGGATGTTCTGTACAGTGCTGTTGCCCGCATGCTGTCCCTGTGGCGTTTGCACATCCCACTCGCCAATCCAAAAATCGAACTGGCGGTTCAATTCTGCGCCCTGGCAAGGGGCTGCGTTTTGTTGCAGCGCCACCAGTACTCCTTGAAAACGCGGCGACTTCTTGAGTGAAGTAAAGTCCTGGTCTTGTTCCACCTGTTGCACGGTCCTGTATCCCATTCCCGGGAGCTTTTCCAGCCAGGCAAGTGCATCGTCACTTCGCCCGGCGCGCGCTAAGGCAGCAGCAGTGTTGTAAGTGCTGAAAACAGGACGAAACTTTAGCCCGGCCGAGTGCTGAAACGCGGCGGCAGCCTCCTGGAATTTATCCATCGAGTACAGAGATAACCCGAGTTGGTACCAGGCGTTGCCGTTCGTTGGATCAGCTTTTGTGATCTTTCCGTACTCTGCCGCTGCCTTGTCCCAGTTGTGCGCCTGGAAAGCAGCGTTCGCCGCGTCTGGGTTCTGAGCAAAGGCTGTTACGAAACAGAAGAAGAATATAGACAGCGTTAGAAATCTGTTCACGGCAATGCTCCTGCTCAATCAGACGGTCGACACGTGTAAGGGAAAGCAAAATCTTTCCCTGGCGGCCATGAGGAGTACTTAGATGGGACATCCCATGGGGTTGCTTGAGACTTCACATTCTCCATAAATCGGAGGAGCCAATGGCCGACAGAACTGAAATTCTCGACCTGCTACACGAATTAATTCAGACATGTAAAGACGGTGAAACCGGTTACGCGCATGCCTCAGGTATTGCCACTGAGCTGAGATTAAAGGCCTATTTCAGTGAAGAAAGTCTGGAACGAGCCCGCTTCGTTCGAGACCTGAAAAGTCAGGCGGAACTGATGGGCGAAAAGCCTGATCCTTCCCCCAGCGTAGCTGGAACGCTCCATCGAGTATGGTTTGAAGCCAAAGCTGATCTTGGTCTGGGTGATCAGTCGATTCTGAACAGTGTAGAGCAGGGAGAAGATAGCGCTAAAAAATCATATGAAGAAGCTCTACGCCTTGACCTTCCAGAAGATGTCCGTGCCTTGATTGAAGTCCAAGCCAAAAGCATTTTTGCTGCGCACGATTACGTCCGCGATCTACGCGATCACGGAATCCAGAGTGAGACAAAAAGAAAAGAAGTTGCCTGAGAAAAGGCCGCGAACTCCGCTCTGCCAGATGGTGTGTGCGGCCGCATTGATTCGCCTGGAGACAACATCGCTCGTGCTGGCGTGAAGCTTCGTTCGGACTTTGCATCTTCACTCATTACGCGGCTTCCAGATACTCCTCACTTTCTTCCCGTGAGCGTGCGCTCGTTTGCCACAACATGGCTGCTGCGGCAAGCAAGCCGGCGGCCGCTGCTGTGAGCAGCCATTTAGGATGTGTTTCCAACAAGAGCTCAGAACTTGAATAGCTGGCACGATCATCAAAAGCGCCGTGGGCCCCGTGATCGCCGGGAACAGGCTTCCATAGATTGTTCGGCCGGTTTGGATCTTCAGGGCCGTCGTGCTGCTGTGCATCGTAACCGTGTTTGGCGAGATAGCGGTCCCCATACCACGGAACAAATTTATTTCCGACGATGGCTTTTAGCGAGGACCATGCAGGGTAATACTCGCGCCGCTCAGGATGGTGCGCGGCATAGTAGATGGCGCGGGCAGCAACTTCAGGCTGATAGATGGGAGGCACAGGCTGCGCCTTGTGGGGCAATCTGCTCTTGACCCAGCCGAATTGAGGCGTGTTCAGGGCCGGCATTTGCACCATACAGGTGTGGACGTTGCTCTTATCATGTATGAGTTCAGTGCGGAGTGAGGCAAAGAAGCCCAGCACGCCATGCTTTGCGGCGCAGTAGGCAGCCTGCAAAGGAATGCTGCGATACGCCAGGGCAGAGCCGACGTGGACGATGGCACCGCGGTCACGGGGCAGCATGCGCTTGAGAGCAGCCAGCGATCCGTAGACGTAGCCGAGATAAGTCACTTCCGTCACTCGCTTGAACTCTTCGGCTGTCATCTCTTTGATGGGCGAAAAAACCGAAGTCATGGCGTTATTGACCCAGATGTCGATGGGCCCAAGCTCCCGTTCTACGCGTTCGGCAGCAGCTTCCACCTGCGCTGCGTCGGCGACATCCACAGGCAGCACCAGGGCGCGGCCGCCTGCTGCTTCCACTTCCCGCTGCGCTCCTTCAAGTCCGTCTGTGCCCCTGGCGATCAGCCCAATCAATGCTCCATGCTGAGCGAATTCGCGGACGGTTGCCCGCCCCACGCCTGCGGATGCTCCCGTAATGACCACAATCTCAGGCTTTGCCACTGTGCCCTCCCGCTCCAATTGGATGCGCAAGGCGCAGAAAGCTGTTTGCCCGCCAATACATCGGAGCGCGACTGATTTGCTCAGCACGGAATTTGCAGGGGCTGGCTATCTCGTGGCGAACGCGCCACATCGAATTAAATATCAGCACCTGATTTGAGCAGTTCTCAGCAGCAGCCGTGCTGCATATCTGACAATTCCATGCGATACAGCCAGAAAAAAATCAGTGTAGAAAAGGTGAAAGTCTCAACCTTCACCGTGCCCACGGATTGTCCTGAAGCTGACGGTACTCTGGATTGGCAGAAAACTACGCTGGTTCTGGTGGAGGTTACGGCGGGAGAAAAGCAGGGCCTCGGCTATACGTACGCCAATGAAGCGACAGCTAACCTGATTCAAAAGCTGCTGGCTGAGTTAGTCACCGGAACTGATGCCCTGGCGCCGACGGCGACTTATGAATCCATGTGGAGACACATCAGAAATCTGGGGCGTCCGGGAATCTGTTCGACAGCCATTTCCGCGGTGGACTGCGCTCTTTGGGACCTGAAGGCACGCCTGCTCGATCTGCCTCTGGTGACGCTTCTGGGCCAGATGCGCACTGGAGCTCCGGTGTACGGAAGCGGCGGGTTTACTTCATACTCTGACCACCAGCTTGGCGATCAACTCTCCGGCTGGGTGCAACAAGGTATTCCAAGCGTGAAGATGAAGATTGGGCGCGACGCGAAAAGAGATGTTGAGAGAGTGGAAGTGGCGCGCGAGGCCATCGGTGCCAACGCAGAACTGTATGTCGATGCCAATGGAGCCTATACGCGAAAGCAGGCGCTGGCGCAGGCAGAAGCTTTTGTGCAATTTGATGTGCGTTGGTTTGAGGAGCCGGTTTCGTCGGACGACCTCGACGGGCTGCGGCTGCTGCGAGATCGCGCTCCAGCCGGAATGGATATCGCCGCAGGTGAATATGGCTATGACATTTTCTATTTCCAGCGCATGCTGCAAGCGGGCGCAGTGGATGTGCAGCAGGCGGATATCACTCGTTGCGGCGGCGTAACGGCGTTTCTGCAGGTAGCCGCGTTATGCCAGGCGCACAACGTGCAGCTTTCCGGGCATACAGCTCCGGCGCTGCACACGCATGTGGCCTGCGCTGTTCCGTTGTTCAAGAATCTGGAATACTTTCACGATCACGTGCGCATTGAGCGGATGCTGTTTGACGGCTTGCCGCAGTTAATTGATGGAGAGCTTCGTCCGGACTTATCGCGCCCCGGAACCGGCCTGCAGCTCAAACGCGCTGACACACAGAAATTCGCCGCTTGAAGGAGAACCGATGTCGGTAACCAAACTCCCGTTTGTTTCCGTGGATGATCTCAAGAAAACAGTCGATACCCGTCCACCGGATTGGCGATCGCCAAGAGATGTTGACGCGAAGGGGCTAGAGCAGGAGCTGCGCCGCAATGTCGAGGGAGAAGTCAGGTTTGATGCGGGAAGCAAAGCGATGTACGCAGTGGACGCCGGCAACTATCGCCAGGTGCCGATTGGAGTGGTGATCCCGAAATCGAAGGCTGACGTAGTCCAGATCATAAATGCGTGCCGCAGGTTTGGCGCGCCATTACTCTCGCGCGCAGGTGGAACCAGTATTCCCGGGCAGACCTGCAATGCGGCAATCGTTATTGATTGGTCCAAATACATGCACGGCGTTCTGGAGATCAACACGCAGGAGCGCTGGGCGCGCGTGCTTCCAGGAACGGTGTGTGACACACTGCGCGATCAGGCAATGCAGCAAAGTGACAACCTGTTGGTGTGGGGGCCTGATCCGGCCACGCATACGCATTGCTGCTTTGGCGGGATGATCGGCAACAACTCCTGTGGCGCGCATGCGCAGATGTCCGGCAGATGCCATGAGAACGTTGAAGAGCTGGAAGTGTTGCTGTATGACGGCACGCGCATGACCGTGGGCTGGATGAATGACTCAGATCTGGAGCGGCGGATTGCAGGAGGCGGCCGCGTGGGCGATGTATATCGTTACCTCAAATCGCTGCGCGATCATTACGGCGAACTGGTGCAAGAGAGATATCCGAAGATCCCGCGACGCGTTTCCGGCTACAACCTTGATCAACTCCTGCCGGGAGAAGACGGGCGCTTCAACGTTGCGCGTTCACTCGTCGGCAGTGAAGGCACGCTGGTGACAATTCTTGAAGCCAAAGTGCGGCTCATCGACGCCAAGGCGCAACGTGTGGTGGTGATGATGGGTTATCCCGATGTCTACGAAGCAGCAGATCATGTTCCGGAAATCCTGCCTTATAACCCCACAGCGCTTGAAGGCATTGACCAGACGATGTATGAAAACCTCAAAAAGAAGGGTGGACGCAACGAACGCTACCTGAACCTGCTTCCGCAGGGCAAGGGCTGGCTGCTGGCGGAATTTGGGGCGGACAAAAAGCAGGACGCGCTTGATCTGGCGCGCCAGGTCATGGAGATGCTTAAGAAGAAGCCGGGCGCTCCGGACATGAAGCTCTACACAGAAAAAGAAGAAATGGAGCACCTGTGGAACGTGCGCGAGTCAGGGCTGGGAACAACGGCGTTTGTGCCGGGACAGCCTGATACCTGGGAAGGATGGGAAGATTCAGCTGTCGCGCCGGACAAGCTGGGCGGATATCTGCGCGAGCTGCGCGCGCTCTACAACAAATATCACTACATCTCGGCTCTCTACGGGCACTTTGGCCAGGGATGCGTGCATTGCCGCGTGAGTTTTGATCTGGTGAGCGAACAGGGCATCAAGACATGGCGCTCCTTCATGGAGGAAGCCACAGACCTGTGCGTGCGCTACGGAGGCAGCCTCAGCGGTGAGCACGGGGATGGGCAGGCGCGGGGCGAGTTCCTGTACAAGATGTTCGGAGAGGAACTGATCCAGGCGTTTCGGGAATTCAAGTCAATTTGGGATCCCGACTGGAAGATGAACCCGGGAAAACTCGTTGATCCTTATCGCATCGACGAGAACCTGCGCCTGGGCGCTGACTACGATCCGTGGGAACCGGAGACACACTTCAAGTATCCGGATGACAAAGGCAAGTTCTCACACGCGGCGCTGCGTTGCGTGGGAGTGGGCAAGTGCCGGCGGGAAACGGGAAAAGGTCCGGAAGACGACACCATGTGTCCCAGCTTCATGGTGACGCATGAGGAGCGACACACAACTAGAGGCCGCGCGCACCATTTGTGGGAGATGTTGAACGGCAATGTCATTGCAAATGGCTGGCGCGATGACCATGTGAAGGAGTCGCTGGATCTTTGTCTTTCCTGCAAAGGGTGCAAAGGCGATTGCCCCGTGAATGTGGACATTGCAACGTACAAGGCGGAGTTTCTCTCGCACTACTGGGAAGGCCGCCTGCGTCCGCGACATGCGTACGCGTTCGGTTTGGTGGATCAATGGTCGCGACTGGCTTCACTCTGGCCGGGCATGGTGAACCTGGTGACGCAAACTCCTGGTCTAAGTCATGTGGCCAAGCTGATGGCGGGAATGCCTCTGGAGAGGCAGATTCCAGAATTTGCGCCGCAAACGTTTCGGCAGTGGTTCGGCAAGCGTGGAACGCGTCGCCATGCGGGATTAGATCAGCAAGTGATCCTGTGGGCGGACACGTTCAACAATTACTTCTTCCCTGAGACTGCGCAGGCCGCGACTGCCGTGCTGGAGAAAGCCGGGTTTGAGGTGCTGGTCCCACGACAGCATCTGTGTTGCGGACGCCCGCTCTATGATTACGGCATGCTGGACATGGCCAAGATCTATCTGCAAAAGATCATGAAAGCCCTCAAGCCGCAGATTGAAGCTGGAGTGCCTGTGGTAGTGCTGGAGCCGAGCTGCGCTTCCGTCTTCCGCGATGAGCTGCACAGTTTGTTCCCAGAAGACCCGCTGGCCAAAAAGTTGCGCGAGCAGACGCTGCTCCTGAGTGAGTTTCTGGAAAAGCATGCTCCCACTTATCCTTTCCCACGAATGCGCGGCAAGGCGCTGGTGCAAGGACATTGCCATCACAAGGCGGTGCTCAAGTTCGACGCGGAAAACTCCGTGCTCAAGAAACTGGGGCTCCAAGCCAATGTGCTCGCTTCCGGCTGCTGCGGTATGGCAGGATCGTTCGGCTTCGAGAGCGACAAGTACGACGTCTCAGTCGCGATTGGCGAGCGCAAGCTGCTGCCGGCGGTCCGGCAGGCGCCGCTCTCAACCGTGATCATGGCGGATGGGTTCAGTTGTCGCGAGCAGATTGCGCAGGAAACGGGACGTCACGCGCTGCACCTGGCCGAGGTCATGCAAATGGGAGAGGCAAAGAGCGAGATGTATCCGGAAGAAGAGCTGGTGGATCGCCGGAACAGCAGCCGGCGCAAGGCTCGATTGCAGGCTGGAGTGGCATTGGCAGGAATCGCAATTGGCGGTCTGGCAGCATGGAATTTCTTTAGAAAAAGGTAACGATCATGGGTAAAGCGATTGGCGCAAGAGAGTGGGTGATTGCGGAAGGATACATTCCTCCGGAAAGCCATGGGCCGCAGCCGCAGATGCTGAGCCACGAGACAGTGTGCATCCTGAATGCGTCCGATGAAGACGCAAACATTGAGATCACGATTTACTACAAAGACCGCGAGCCGGTTGGGCCATACAAATTCACGGTGGCGGCGCGGCGCACGCGGCATGTGCGGTTCAATGACCTCAACGATCCGGAGCTGATTCCGCGCGGGACAGATTACTCCAGCGTGATTCGCTCTGATGTGCCGATTGTGGCGCAGCATACGCGGCTGGATTCGCGCCAGGCGGAGAATGCGTTGTTGAGCACGATTGCGTATCCGAACGCCGCGTAGTTTGCTGCATTCGGAGAGACCGGCACAAAGCGTCTCTACCCATTATCCATCCGCGGTCTACTTTTTTAAGTGATAGAAGGCCCCTAGAATCGCGCCGAAGACCGCGTGTGAGAACAAAATCGCCAGCGGTGTCTGCACACCGTAATGTAACGCCAGAAAGCCCGGAGGCTCCAGCATGTTTTGCGCTTCCGGGCCGTGCCGTTCACTGGCCATCCGCGGATGCAAACCCGGCAACAGAGACATGGTGACCACAAGTACAAAAGCTGCGTGCACAACGCCTACAATCGCGCCTCGCCACCAGCCCGCGGCGCCCAGCGCCTGAAAGATAAGAACGTAAATCAGCGAGAACACCCAGCCTGCCACAACGTGGACGCCAAAGCCGTAGAGCTTGGCGCGGTCACGATCAGGAGTAAAGATGGTACCCAGCATGTACGGCAGGTTCATGCGCGTGAGCCCCAGCCCCTGAGTAGCGGAACTGATAGTGCTCAGCACAATGGTGGCAGCGAAGCCCCAGATCAGCCAGCTATCCCAGTTCACGCACGCGCCTCCTGTCCGGAAGCCTTCACGTCTGCGCCTGTCTTGACCGCAGGGTGCGCTTTGCCGCGTTCCCTTTCTTCCAGCGTCAGCGCTGCACTAATGAGGCCGACATGGGTAAAAGCCTGGGGGAAATTTCCCAGAGCATCGCCGGAATCGGGATCGATCTCTTCGGCAAACAAGCCCAGGCCGTTGCCGTAGCGCAACAAACGATCAAACAAAGAATGAGCGTCTTCGAGCGAACCTCCGCCGAGGGCGAGGTGCTCGACCGCCCAGAATCCACAGATGCCGAACGCGCCTTCGGGCGGCTCCCGGTGATAACGATAGAGAAGACCATCGCCTGCACCAAGCCCCTCGCGTATTGCGTGGTAAGTACTCTTCATGCGAGCACAACCTGCTTCTTCAAAACCGTACCACGGAATGCGCAAAAGGCCTGCGTCAAGATCATCGCCATCGAGTGTGCTCACGTAGGTTTGCAGTTTCGCATTCCAGGCGCGCACCTCAATCTGCTGGCGGATGCACTCGCGCTCGCGGGTGAATTCAGCGCGCGGAACTCCGCTGATGGTTCCCTTCTCATCCAGTGCCAGCAGGCGGTCCAGCGCCGTCCAGCACAGCAGCCGGGAATAAGTGTTGTTGTAACGTCCAGACCTGGGCTCCCAAATGCCTTCATCGGGCTGGTTCCAGTGCTCGGCGACATACTTGCCCATGCCGATCAACGCTTTCTGGCTGCCGCGGTCAAAGCGCTGGATGTGCTGAGCGTACTGGGCGCTGGCATCAATGACTTCCCCATAAACATCGAGTTGCAGCTGATGCCGCGCGCCATTGCCCTCACGGACCGGTCGCGAACCCGAATAGCCGCTGAGATCCTGAATGCTTTTTTCGCGAGGCGCCATGGCGCCGAACACCGTGTACAGAACGCGCAACTCCGGTTGCGTGAGCCGCGTGGCGTGCAGCAGCCAGTTGAGGAAGGCCTCGGCTTCATCCATGTAGCCCAAACCCACCAGGCCACGAACGGTAAGTGAGGCGTCGCGCAGCCAGCAATAGCGATAGTCCCAATTCAGGGAGTCACCAATTCTTTCCGGCAATGAAGTTGTTGCCGCAGCCACCACGGCCCCCGAAGGAGCATAGGCAAGGAGTTTGAGTGCCAGCGCGCTGCGCACCACGGCCTCGCGATAGGGTCCTTCATACTTCGCCTGGGCTGCCCACTGCTGCCACCAGATTACTGACCGATCAATCGCAGCACGGACTCGTTCGCCCAGGGCAGGCAAAACTGCAGGCGACTCTTCAGAGTATGTAAACGAGAACTGCAGCGCATCGCCATGCTTGAGTGCGACCGTGGCGTAAGCTCCATCCTCGGTGACGTTCAGGGGAACACTGCTGCGCAATCCGTAAGCGCCGCGACCAACCTCCATGCGCAATCCCCATCCCGTTTGGCGGAATCGCAGAGGTTTGGAGTCAAATCCGGAGCGCGGCCGGAAAGTGACACCGACTTCCATCTCCCCTGCGGTGCACTTAATCTGTCTTACCAGTTCGTGGTCAGGCGTGAGATTGCGATGTTTGTAAGGCTCTGACTCCACGGGCATGAGATCTGTGAGCGTGGCACTGCCGCTGGCGCCCGTGAAGCGGGTCTCAAGCACGTTGGAGTTGGCGACATAGGCGTGGTTGCATTCAGCTGCTTTGGTGGGTGAGATGCTCCAGTAACCGGCTCGATCGAGGTCCTGATCGAGCAATGCCGCAAACACCGGAGGACTGTCAAAACGCGGCCAGCACAGCCAGTCAATGGAGCCATAGCGGGAAACCAGCGCTGCAGCGCGGCAGTCGCCGATCACGCCATAGTCCTGGATTTTAGAAGTCTGGCCGCGGGCCACAGCAAAATAGATGACGGCTAAGCAAGGGAGTGATGCCCCACCAGGGATTGCCAACGATGCCAAAATTGCCAAGATCTCCGGAATTTGAGGCTTGCACTCACGAGGCATGCGAATTTTGAGTGACATTTTCGGCGAGCTTTACAAGCACAGCGAGTGGCGGTAGCTTGCTTTCAGGATGAGAGCCAGCAACTGGGAATTTCGAAACCGGGCCATGATCTTTGGCCTGATCATCGGGTGCAGTTTCTCACTCTATGCAGTGGACCATCTGAGCGCCGTGCAAGTCCTGGTGAACTGGCTGGGATCCAGAATTAATGTCAATCCTGATGCCTTGGCGCGTGCCATCTTTTTTGCCGCCACCATCCTGCTGGCGCTGGCTGCCTTGCTGCGCACATGGGCGTCTGCTTATCTGCACGCCGCGGTGGTTTACGCTGCAGAAGTCAAAACCGCTCGCCTGGTGGCTGACGGCCCATACCGCCGCATGCGCAATCCGCTCTATCTGGGCAACATTATGATGGCCGTCGCCATGGCCAGCCTGATGAACCGCAGCGGCGCCATTCTTGCCATACTGCTGATGTGGCTGTTCTGCTATCGCCTGATTGTCCGCGAGGAAGCAGACCTGAAGGCGAGCCAGGGCGACCAGTACGTCCGCTATTGCAATGCCGTGCCGCGGCTCTGGCCGGCTCTGCGCGCGCGTGTTCCGGCTTCAGGCAAAGCGGCCACATGGAGGGCAGGCTTCAAGGCGGAGTTGTGGTACTGGGGCTTTGCTGCGTCGCTCGGGGCGTTTGCCGGCACGCTCTCTTTGCGATATTTCTACGTGATTCTGTGCGCCAGCATCCTTCTCTTCTGGATCTCCTCTACGATCCTTGAGAAGAGGCAGAAAAAGAAAACCGCTTCCCGGAACTGAGCTCATTGTGCCGAAGCATAAATGCCCCTGCGCGTGACCAGATAGACAGCGAAGCTGCCAAGCCAGTGGCCGCCCATGTAGTACTTGCCGCTCACAGCGGCGAGTCCCGCAGTGGCATGCGCTGACGCGGCGGTTTGGAGCGAAGCCTCCCGCTTGTCGATTTGCGGCAAACCTGAGGCGATACCTTCCAGCATCCATGCGCGGCTGAGGTTCAGTCCGTTGATGTGGCCGAGCTTGGGATCGGCCGGGTCCGTCACTTTTTCCGGCTGCAGCCATGCAGCTGAGCCGTCGTGGGGAATCTGCGGCAGAAATTGCGTGAGCCACACAGCGAATTCTTTAGGCGCCAGCACCCGCCGCATCACATCTGCTTCCGCCAGGCAGGGAGAAAGAAAGTCTTCACCGGAAGGCTCGTAGGCCAGAGGACAATTCTTGTCCGGCTGAAAGAATGCGCGTGCGCGCTCCTGAGTTAACTTGAGAAACTGTTCGTTATTGGTGCCGCGAGCATAGTCAATCATCAGCCCCAGGGCAAAGGCGGTCTGGTCATGCTCTCCGATGCGCACGGGATGAGAGAGCTTGGGCAACCAGGTTTCGAGGCGTCCTAATGCCGCCTGCTCTAGCGGCTGCAGGTTGGCAGAAAGGCGACCGGGCAATCCGTTGGGCTCGGCGCCGTCCCACTCACGCAGTTCCAGTCCAAGTTGCAGAAGCCAGGCAAGACCATAAGGACGTTCAAAGCTGGCACGGCCGTCGGCATTCAGGTACGCAACCTCCTGTGTGATGTTGTCTTTGGTGAGGCTCTGCTCAAGAGCGGCGCGGGCCTGCGGCGTGAAGCCGGCATTGGGAAACGTGCGCGCCAGCCGCGCCAGAAGCCAGTGCCCGTGGACGGACGAATGCCAGTCATAGCAGCCATAAAACGCGGGCGTAAGTTTGCGCGGCGGCTCCACGTCAGCATCACTGTTCATGGCGTGCGCAATCTTGTTGGGATATTCCTTGTGCACGCAGGCGAGCGCGAGATCAGTAAAGCGCTGCGCCGTTTCTGCGGAGAGGTTTACGGCGTGCGATGGCGAGGATTCTTGATTCTGCGCCGTGATAGTTGCAGTCGCGAACAGGAGCAACTGCAGGATCAGGAAGAAGGGCCGATTGATCATGACGCACAAATGTAGCATGCGAAATGAAATGCTCAGCGCGCCGGTTTGCCGTTCGCCGAGAGAGAAGCAGTCAGCTGCAAATGCAGAATTGCCGGAAAGCACGGATGCTTTGCGGCATTTTTTCTTTGCCCTAAGCTGGTTTCATTATGCAGAGCGGATGGCAGGCCAGCGCTTGATGCGGCGAAAATTTCCCGTCTTCCAATCGTCATATTCGGTTTCCAGAAGAAAGCCCGGATCAATCACAAAGTGCAACGCGGTTTTATCCTGAAAGCGGATGTCAATGGAGT
>DATEJX010000127.1:0-18077 GCA_035277785.1 Candidatus Angelobacter sp.
CGGAGTGGTTCTTTCATATTACAGGTCTTCTTCCCCAGCAGCAAAATTAGCATATCGCCGTTTGGGGTTTCTGGTATCTGTGTTTTGTTCTAAATCCGGAACAAACCTGTGACAAAAGTAACGTTTTCTCCCTTTCTTATGCGTCCAATGTTGCACTCGTTAATCTCTGCATCCAAACACTTATTAGAGGTTGAAATCAGAGACACCTCTGCTTGAGTGGCTAAGGAGCATTGCATGGCACGGAAAAAGAAAAATACCCAGGCGGAAGAGAAGGACGAGCGCTCACCTGAGTTGAGGGGCGATGAACGAGCCGGCTTGGATGAACTGGGTCGTGATCCAGGTGAGGTCGGGCCGGACAGCGCGGGCCAATCAGGAGACTCACAACGGCTGTCGTCGATTGAAGAAGCCAATGATGAGTCAGTGGAAGAGCTTGCCGATACTGATCAGGCGATTGAAGCCGCTGCAGTGGACGGCGTGGAAGACGCGGCAGCGCATCCGGAGCGCCCGGTTCACACGCATGAGGAGTACGGCAGGCCGGATGACGTGCCGCCGCGTCGCAGAGATGATGATGAGGCTGCGTGAGACGGTTATTCACTGATGTCCTCATTCCACAACGCGGGCATGGATCGGACAAAATCCTGCATGAGGCGGAAGCAGTCCTCATCTTGAAGCACCTCCACAGCGACGCCGCGGGACCGTAGCAGATCTTCTTCACCCTTGAAAGTCCGGTTTTCGCCCACAACCACTGCGGGAATCCCATAAAGCAGGATGGCTCCGGAACACATGGAACAGGGAGAGAGCGTGGTATAAAGCACCGACTCGCGATACACAGAGGCCGGGTGCCGTCCCGCGTTTTCCAGAGCATCCATCTCGCCGTGCAGAATGGCGCTGCCTTTCTGCACGCGCCGGTTGTGACCGCGGCCGATGATTTTTCCATTGTGAACGAGCACGGAGCCGATGGGTATGCCTCCCTCCGCCAGACCTCGGCGGGCTTCCTCAATAGCTGCCATAAAAAATTGGTCTGCCGGCATGATGGCTGTACTCCTTAGGCAGGATGGCGTTACGCCGGCGGAAGTTCCCCGCCAGCGCTGATGAGACTATACTGCCTCAACAGAGGCACGTTGTATGTCATGGCTCGTTCGTGCACTTAAAGCCAGCTGTCCCATTCTGGCGGTGGACATCCTCTTTTTCAGCGCCAATGCCTGTCTGGCTCAGAGCAATGATTACCAGCCGCTTCCGGGAGCCTCTGTTGTCATTCATTCTCAACAGCAGAAGTCTGCAGAGCAGAGAAGTGATGCGCAAGGCCAGACTTCAGAAGCGAATCAGCAAAATGCGAAGCCGGCCTATTCCATGCGCCTGGAAGTTCCGCTGGTGACGCTTGATGTGAGCGTACTGAATCCAGACGGCTATTTCGTCAATGATTTGAGCAAAGAAAACTTCCGTGTGCTGGAAGATGGTGTGCCGCAGGAAGTCACCAGCATGGCGCAGTCGCGTGCGCCTGTAAGTGCCGTGTTGCTGGTGGAGCACTCCGCTGAGACCTTTCCGCAGCAACTGGATGCGCTACGCTCGTGCTTCTATTTCATGCGCACATTGACGCCGGATGATTGGACCGCCGTAGTGCTCTTTGACAAGCGGCCCCGCATGCTACAGGACTTTACGCAGGACAGGAGCGCTCTGCAGAATTCCCTCGATACCGTCGCTCTCCCTCTCTCACGTGAAGTAAATCTGTTTGATGCGCTCTACGACACGGTGGACCGATTGCAGTCTGTGGAAGGGCGCAAGTACATCATTCTGCTGGCCAGCGGTGTGGATACTTTCAGCCGCAAGATATTGGATGAGGTCTACAGCAAAATACAGTCAGCAAAGGGCATTGCGATTTATACGATTGAGACGGACCGGAATTCGGAGCACCGTCAGGAAACGAACCAGATGCGCTCCTTCGCTCAGATGAGCGGCGGCCAGTTTTTCTTCGCCACGTCGCCCCAGGAATTTGCAGACGTGTTCCGCACCATCGGGCAGAGCATTCGCAACCACTACATACTTGCCTATCGTCCCTCTCACACTGCAAGTGACGGCGCCTGGCACAAAATCAAAGTTGAAGTGGTGACGGCCTCCGGGCACAGGAAGCCTTATCAGGTTGTGGCCCGGGACGGTTATCGGGCAAAGGACAAAACCGACTGATATTTTCGTCAGAACATCCAGCTGCTTAAAGCGGATGTGATGCCCGCCACTGCGGTAAAATCAGGTTACAGTCAATCTCAAAGAGTAGATAATAAGATATTGCGACTCCGTCCGGGGTGCACCGCCTGTATAGGAGTCCCAGTATAAGAGTCAAAGAACTGCTCACTCCAACAGCCACTCACGAGGGGGCTTAAAACGGGAACAGGAATTCATGGCAACGCTTGATATCGGCATACAAGAGAAAACGGCGCAGGGAGTTCAGGACCGCCGCAAGGTGAACGATTTCTCCATTCAGGTGGGTACGGTCAACGGTTCAGGATCGCAGTCTGCCAATACTGTGCTGTTGCGCAGCATTTTTCAGATGGGCGTGCCTGTTTCAGGCAAGAACCTGTTTCCATCGAACATTGCGGGCTTGCCGACGTGGTATACCATCCGCGCCAGCAAGGAAGGTTACATTGCGCGCAAGAAAGAAATCGATTTTCTTGTGGCGATGAACGCTGAAACGGCGAAAGAAGATGTAATGTCGCTGATTTCCGGAGCGGCCTGCGTATATGACGAGCCACTCAACCTGAATGCATTGCGCAGCGATGTCAGTTTTTATCCCGTGCCGTTCGACAAACTGGTAGCGCCGGTTTGCCCCGATGCCAAGCTGCGCCGCCTGGTGAAGAACATGCTGTACGTCGGCGTGGTGGACTTCCTGTTGGGAATCGACCTCAATGAATCTGAAAAAGCGGTGGCCAAGCAGTTCGGAAAAAAGAAGAAAGCTGCCGAGCTGAACATCGCCGCAGTGCGCGCCGGCTATGACTATGCCAAGGCGACATTCACCAAACAGGACCCGTACTTTATCGAGCCTATGAACGAGAACCAGGGCAAGATCATCATCGACGGCAACTCTGCCGCCGCTCTGGGATGCATGTTCGCCGGTGTGACTGTGGTTACGTGGTATCCAATCACTCCTTCCACTTCGTTGATTGAGGCGTTGATTGATTATCTGAAAGAGTACCGGATTGGTCCTGATGGAAAGGCCACCTTTGCCGTGGTGCAGGCAGAAGACGAACTGGCTGCCATCGGCATGGTGTTGGGAGCAGGTTGGGCCGGCGCTCGTTCCATGACGTCAACATCGGGGCCTGGAATCTCGCTGATGTCAGAGTTTGTGGGGCTGGGTTACTATGCTGAAATTCCAGGAGTGATTTTTGATGTGCAGCGCGTAGGCCCATCCACCGGATTGCCAACGCGCACCATGCAGGGCGACATCCTGAGCGTTGCGTTCCTTTCTCATGGCGATACCAGGCACATCATGCTGCTGCCGAGTTCGGTGGACGAGTGCTTCAGCATGGCTATGGATGCATTTGATCTGACGGAAAAATTTCAGACGCCGGTTTTTGTATTGTCTGATCTGGATTTGGGTATGAACAACTGGGCCAGCACGCCATTTGCGTATCCGGAAAAGCCAATCAGCCGTGGAAAAGTCTTGAACGCAGCGGAATTGGAGAAGGCGGGAGGCTTTGCCCGCTACAAGGATGTTGATGGCGATGGTATTCCGTATCGCACGCTGCCGGGAACGAAGCATCCTTCGGCAGCTTACTTTACGCGCGGCAGTGGACACAACGAGCGTGGCGGTTATAGCGAGCGCCCGGACGATTACAAGAACAATGTCGACCGCCTGGCGCGCAAGTTTGACACAGCCAGAGAGTTTGTTCCTGCTCCGGTAAAGGAAGTGAGCGGGACTTCAAAAACAGGCGTGATTGCCTACGGAACCACGCACTGGGCGATGTATGAATCGCACAATCAGCTCGAGAAAGAGTACGGTATAAAAACTGATTATCTGCGGCTGCGCGCCTATCCTTTCACCCAGGACGTACATGAGTTCATCACGAGCCATGATCGAGTTTATGTGGTCGAGCAGAACCGCGACGCCCAGATGTTCCAGTTGTTGAAGCTGGACATAGCAGCGGAGCAGGTGGTGAAGTTGCGAAGCGTGCTGCACTATAACGGGCTGCCGGTGGATGCGCGGTCCATCACGGACGAGATTGTTTCCCAGGAGGGTAAGTAAATGTCGGCGACCTCAACGCCAACGCCAGCGCCGAAGACCAACATCACCGGATTGACCGTGCTTGATTACCGTGGCGGAAAGAGCACTTTGTGCGCCGGCTGCGGCCACAACGCCATCTCTGAGCGCATTATTGACGCCTGCTTTGAGATGGGCATTGTCCCGGAAAATCTGGTGAAGCTGAGCGGAATCGGCTGCTCATCGAAGAGTCCTGCATACTTCGTGAACCGTTCTCACGGTTTTAATGCTGTGCATGGACGCATGCCTTCTGTGGCTACCGGAGTTGCGCTCTCAAATCACAAGCTGATGATGCTGGGAGTTTCCGGCGATGGCGATACTGCTTCCATCGGCGTTGGCCAATTCGTGCATCTGATGCGCCGCAATCTCCCGGTAATTTACATCATTGAGGACAACGGCGTGTATGGGCTCACCAAAGGCCAGTTTTCAGCCACGGCTGACCTGGGCGCCAAGCTCAAAACAGGCGTGATTAACGATCTTCCTCCGATTGATACCTGCGCTCTGGCAATCCAACTTGGAGCCACTCTCGTGGCACGGTCGTTCTCCGGCGACAAAAAACAGCTTCTAGCCGTGCTGAAAGCGGCCATCGCGCACCGGGGCACAGTGATGATTGACGTGATTTCACCCTGCGTTACCTTCAATGATCACGAGGGTTCAACCAAGTCATACAAGTACCTGAAAGATCATGATGAGCCGGTGCATGAAATAGGATTTGTTCCCAGCTTTGAGAACATTGCTGTGGATTACGATGCCGGCACAACGACTGTTGTGCGCATGCATGATGGTTCGTCTCTGCGGCTGCGCAAACTGGGGCGCGACTACGATGCCACGGACAGAGTGAATGCGCTCAAGGTCCTTACGGAAGCTCATGACAAAGGTGAGACGCTCACTGGCGTGTTCTATGTGAATCCGCAGGCGCCCACTTTCATTGATGTGCTCAATCTGGTGGACCAGCCGCTGGGACTGCTGCCTGAAGAAATGGTGCGCCCGCCAAAGCGCGTGCTGGATGAAGCAATGGAAGAGCTGCGGTGAACATAACATTCTCCGCAGCTCGTCAATTTATAGATCAGAAACAGTGGCGGCAACCGGCTCCAGCAATCCCAGATCCGATGCAATCTGCTGCAGCTTGACCCGAGTCTCGCGTTTCACCGGCACCATGGGAAGGCGATAAACTTCTTCTACTCTTCCCATCATCGCCACGACAGCTTTCACCGGCATGGGATTGGATTCCAGGAAATTTGCCTGCATCAGCGGCAGGTATTTGCGGTGGATCTGGCGGGCTTTTTTCCAGTCATTATTGAGCGCCGCGGCAGTAAGCTCTGACATTTCTTTCGGAATTTCATTGGATGCCACAGAGATAATTCCCACGCCGCCAAGTGAGATTACGGGAAGAGTGACTGCATCGTCGCCTGAGAACACCAGGAACGTGTCGGGCACATGGTTGAATACTTCAGATATCTGCCCGATATTCCCGCTTGCTTCCTTTACCGCAATGATGTTGGGAAGTTTCGCCAGCCTTCCAAGCGTGGCAGGCTCAATGTTGGCGCTGGTCCGCCCGGGGACGTTATAAAGCACCAGCGGCTTGTCCACTGCTTCTGCAATCGCCTTGAAGTGCTGGTACTGGCCTTCCTGGGTCGGCTTGTTGTAATAAGGCGAGGCCGTCAGGATGGCGTCCACACCTTTGCGTTTATTCAGCTCGCGGGCTTTTTGTACAGCATCAGCAGTGTCATTGGAAGTGGCTCCCGCTACAATGGGCACTCGCCCGGCGGCAACTTCTACAGTGATATCGATCACGCGCAGCCATTCTTCTTTACTCAGCGTGGGCGTTTCACCCGTGGTGCCGCAAGGAATAAGAAAGTGAATTCCCGACTTGATCTGCCACTCGACGAATTGGCGGAGCCGTTCCTGGTCAATGGTTTGATCTTCACGAAAAGGCGTGATCAGCGCTGTACCGCAGCCTTGGAGTTTCATGGTGCTTATTAGCATAATCGGAGAAATGTCGTCTGGCCAATGCGATTTTCAATTTGCGGTACGGAGATTATCGTAAGTCCGTAAGCATAAGTTTGCGGCAGCGGGCTTTCGTGTGACTTGCGACTTGGTGGATGCGGGCGTATCTTGGAAAGCCTCAACGGAAGCCCTGGTTCCGGGATTCCGGTCCAGCCCTCCCGGTTCCAAGTTCATTCACTTCACCACAACCGAAAGGAAAACACTTATGAGTACACCGTGGGTTCCATCTTATTTCGGGTCCTGGGAAGAACTTGTTAGATCCCTTTTGCACAATCCTTTTCTGGGCAGCGGGATACACCATCCGTTGCAATCCTACCTCCAACAACGTCCGCCCCACATCGGGCCGCCTGATCCCGGACCGCTCGATGTTGCCAGCTTCTTGAATCCGGCAGTGATCGCGGCACTCAATCCGCAACCGCTTCCGCCGCGCGCTATTACTTCACTTTTTCTGGCGCAACTGTCTGTTAAAGATGTTACTTCGCGCCTGCCTAAAGACCAGGGAGCAGAGCTCACCTCGGGTCTGGAACAAACCATCGCGGACGAAATTGATTTCGTTTGTGGAACCGTGCCCCATATCCATGGTCCCATTCCCGGGCCGTCGCCGTTCCCGTTTGCAGTTGCCGCTGAGCTTAATTTGATTGGAAATACTCTGCAGGAGGGAACACTTCGCACTTCAGTGCTGCAACTGGCAGGACAGATTATCAACAAGGCAACCACTCCAGCTACAGCAAGGAAAGAGTCACGCGCTGCAGCCTAAGCAATCAGGACATGTTCAACTGGGCTTCGCATCTGCGGGGCCCAGTTCCCCGACCTGTCTATAAAAGGTCAACGATCTCCGGGAACTCATAAAATCCGGTCTTGCCTTTGATCCACTCGGCCGCGCGAACTGCGCCTTCAGCAAATCCCATGCGTGACTTGGCATCATGCGTCAGCAAAATGGTGTCATTGGGGGAATCCAGCATTACAAGGTGCATGCCAACGGTCTCACCTTCGCGGACCGAATTGATCTCCAGCTTCACACCTGATCCTTCTTCTAGGATTTTCTGCAGCGTAACTGCCGTACCGGAAGGTTTGTCTTTTTTGTGGACGTGGTGGCGCTCCAGGATGTTGCCGGAATACTGGTTCTTTAGAACCGGAGCAATTGCGCGTACAGCCTTGAAAAAGAAATTCATGCCTACGGAAAAATTTGAGCCAAACACCAGCGCGGCTTCGCGCTCATTGATTAGCTCACGAATGCTCGCGATATGCTGGTACCATCCCGTCGTCCCCACCACCACTGGCACGCGCGCTTCAGCGCAGCGGATGATGTTGGGAATCACGGCTTGCGGCGTGGTGAAGTCGATTACAGCGTCAATTTGCCGCAACAACTCCAGAGTAAGGCCACGTCCGCCCGCGTTTTCACTGCCGGACATGCAGCGGACCTGGTGTCCGCGAGCTTCGGTCACCTCAGCGACCAGCGCGCCGGTTTTTCCCCGGCCTAAAACGAGTAATTTCACGCGAAGACCTCTGAATCCACTTCGGTGAAGAAAACCTGGTGCAGTCGTGACACTACTTTAGGCACGTCTGGTTCGTCAATCACAAAGCTTATGTTGATCTCTGAGGCTCCCTGGGAAATCATCTGTATGTTCACGTCAGAAATTGCGCCGAAGACCTTGGCTGCAATGCCCGGAGTATTGCGGATATTTTCTCCCACCAGGCAGACGATGGCTTTGCGTCCTTCATATTTCACGTCGGCCAATTTGCCCAGGTCAGCGGCAATGGCGGCAATGGATTCATTGGAATCCACCGTGACAGAGACGCTGACTTCAGAAGTGGAAACCATGTCTACCGGACACCGATGATTGGCAAAAACTTCAAAGATGCTCTTCAGGAATCCATGGGCCATCAGCATGCGTGTGGCCACCACATCTACTACTGTGATTCGCTTCTTAGCGGCAATCGCCTTAAAAATGCTTTTGCTTTTGGGCGCTGTTGCCGTAATGCGCGTGCCTTCACACTTCGGATTGCTGGAGTTGAGGATGAGCACAGGAATGTTCTTGTGGATGGCAGGAAGCAATGTGGCGGGGTGCAGCACCTTGGCGCCGAAATAGGCCAGCTCGGCGGCCTCTTCAAAGCTAATGGTCTTGATGCGCCGCGCCACAGGACAGAGATTGGGATCCGTGGTCATCATGCCGTCCACGTCCGTCCAGATCTCAATGCGAGTTGCATTCAACCCTGCACCTACAATGGCTGCGCTGAAATCTGACCCGCCGCGGCCCAGCGTGGTTGACACGCCGCTGCGTGTTGCGGCAATAAAACCGCCCATCACAGGCACTCTGCCTTTTTCCAGCAGGGGTTTGATGATTTCGGCGAGGCGCGCGTCTGTCTCTTCGAACTGCGGCACCGCCTTGCCAAAATTTTCATCGGTCACAATGCACGTGCGCGAGTCGACGTGACAAGCTTCAATGCCTCGCTGGGAAAAGGCTGCTGCGGCAATTTTGGACGATATCCGCTCGCCGAAGCCTGCAATGGTATCGGTGGTGCGAAGCGTCAGCTCGCCCACTGCCACCACGCCGCGCAGCAATTCATCAAGGCCATTGAAGTCGGCCTCTAATTCCGGCGCAATCTGTTCAAAGGCATGAGCACCCAGCAGATCAACCGCGGTGTTGTAATGCCGTTCACGCGCGGCGCGAGAGAGTTCCAGCGCCCGGTCGCGATTGCCGTCGCCGGCAGCGGCTGCCATAGCAAGCAATTGGTCAGTAATTTTCGCCAGCGCGCTTACCACCACCACAGGTTTTTCTGCTCTTCGCTCGCGGACGATGGTCGCCACGCGGTCAATGGCACGCGCATCCTGTACGGAGGTGCCGCCAAACTTCATCACGATCATCGGCACACCTCGCAAAGAATCCACCACGGAGACACGGAGGCACGGAGGGAGTCGGAGACCGACAATCCACCAGTGGTTAACATCCGATACCTGCATATTTGGTTAATATGATGGTATAGATTCTCATTCCTTGTACTTTGGGTCCGTTCGTCCAAAATAGAGTGGCTTGATAACCTGTCCTGCAGAAGCTGATGTCGACGTCACCTCTGTCCTTTCTGCCTTCACTTTTAAAAACAAATTTGTGACGAGGAAACTCCTCCAGATAGTGTTTCTTCACCGCGTCGAAATCTTGGTCGGTCATGTACTGACCTGAGACCATGTGCAAGTCGCTAACTCCTGGAATGTCCAAGTTTCCTGACCGTGCGTCGATGCCAAGAGTAATTGTATTTGCCGGCGGTGCTATATCCTTCAGTAGCCAACCGAGCTGTGTCTTGACTACGCACCGGTTGTAGAAGCCGGTATGCGGAAATACGAAAATCCAAAAACCAGCGACGAGAACGACTGCAGCGCCTATGCTGACGACTCCGGCCCGCCCGCCTGAAGGCCGCTGGCTCAATCGAGATATCCCTGCGCTTTGAGCAGTTCGCCGTTGAGGATGGCCGCGCCGGCAGCACCGCGAATCGTGTTGTGAGACAGAACAGTGAATCGCCAATCAAAAATAGTGCAGGGCCGCAGGCGACCGACAACGGCAGACATGCCGCGTCCGCGATCACGATCAAGGCGCGGCTGCGGACGATCAGGAGCAGGATCGTAGTACACCGGCTGCTCCGGCGCTGATGGCAGATTGAGCTTCTGCGGCGTGCACCGAAACTCGTTCCAAGCGCCGATGATCTCTTCTGCGCTGGCCTTTTTTCCCAGTTGCATGGAGACGGATTCCGTGTGACCGTCTTCCACTGCGACCCGGTTGCAATGTGCGCTCAGAAGAGTATCGGCGGGCACCACACGATCATGGTTCAGCGTGCCCAAAAGCTTGCGGGATTCCGCCTCCATCTTCGGCTCTTCATTAGCGATGTATGGAATCACATTGCCCACAATGTCGAGAGACGGAACGCCCGGATATCCTGCGCCACTTACCGCCTGCATAGTGGCAACAAAAATCTTCTTTACGCCGAATTTGCGGTGTAACGGGCCCAGTGCAAGCACCAGTCCAATCGCGGAGCAGTTCGGGTTGGTCACCATGAAGCCGCCGTTCTTCTTGTACCACTGCTGCGTCTTGATCAGCGCAGTATGATCCGCGTTTACTTCAGGAATCACCAGGGGAACATCTTCCGCCATGCGGAAAGCACTGGAATTGGACACCACGGCGCAACCGGCTTCGGCGAATTTGGGCTCAATCTCTTTGGCTGCCACCGCGTCCAGCGCGGCGAAAACGAGCTTAGGTGTATCTTTCGCCGGAGTGGCCGCATTGACCGTCAGCTTCGCAACTTTCTCGGGTATGCGCGTCGGCAGGCGCCATGTGGCGGCTTCCGCATAGCTTTTTCCGGCAGACCGATCAGAAGCTGCCAGCCACGCCACCTCAAACCAGGGATGGTTCTCAAGCAACTGGATAAAACGCTGTCCTACGGTGCCGGTGGCGCCGACAATGCCTACTGGAATCTTGTTGGTCATGGGGTTCGTAACTTCTGATTTTAGCATTGCGGCGAATTAGCACTGGCCCAGAAGCAGCATGTGGACCTCAGCAGATTATGCTGCGGTGGCCAGCACGATTGGTTGATAAAAGCCGCTTTCAGCTGGAGAAAGCCATCGAATGTTGGTGAACCCGGCTGCCTGAAGCAGCGAAGCTAGCTCGTCCCTCAGCAACGCGCGGTAATAGGAGACGTAATGCTGATTTTCCCAGCCTTGTTCCGTCTCGCAAGTTATATACAAGTGAAAGCTGTAACGCCGATCATCAATCCAATCCCATATTTGGTGAACGATGCGACGCCTGCCATTGCCGCGGTAAAACACCGGTTCCTGCACCACCGGTCTCTCTCGGAGCAAACGATCATAGTCCCTGAGACTGGCCATCAGCAGTTGGTTGTAAGAGAGCTTGCTTCGTATCTGTACAAGAGCCTGAAGCACTCGTTCGTCATCCTCGAGGTGCGGCAGAGCATTGTCCATGCAGATGACCGCGTCGAAATCTCTGCCCGGTACCTGGCTCAAATCCCGCATGTCTGCTACGAATGAGGGAATACTCAGACCTCTTCTCGTTGATTCACTTCTTAGGCGGTCAACACTGGCGGAACTGAAATCACAACCTGTGACGCTGAATCCACGGCTGGCGAGGCCGAGCGATTGCGTGCCGATTCCGCAAGCACAATCCAGAATTCGCTTCGAACTTGCCCGTCCGCATTCATGTTCGAGAATGGGTGCCAGAATCGAGGCCTGCCGGTCGATAGAAGCCTGCCAGTCTTCAAAGATCAGATGGTAGTTCGCGGCGAGCCGGTCATAGAATGACTTTGGATCATCGGCCATACCAGATTGTAATCTGCCGTTTAATCCGCTGCTGCTGCGCTTGCGCTCTTCTTTTTGACCAGATATTCATCCGCCAGCACCATCACCAGCGCTGCGGTCGGCACGGAAACCAGGGCGCCGATCACGCCAGCCAGGGAGCCGCCGAGTGACAGGGCAATGATCACAGCCAGCGGTGAGAGCTTAAGCGTCGAGCGCATGATGCGGGGCGAGAGGAACGCAGCTTCAAACTGGGCATAAACCGCATGAAATATGACTACGCCGAACATTTTCTCCGGCGAGTCCATCGCGGCCACACTGCCGGCGATTACCAGCGCACTGATTGGCCCTGCAATGGGGATGATATCCGCAACTCCGGCGAACATTGCCAGGATGTAGAAGTATTTGAGGTGCAGCGAGTAATACACCACCAGGCTTGCAATTCCCATGCACGCCATCATGATGGATTGTCCCATCAGCCAGTTGCGCATGCGTTTGTTGGCACGCAGCAAAGTCGCAGAAAGGCGGTTCTGCTGGTGAAGAGGGAATAGCGAGATCACCCACTGGAGCGTTCGTTCACCATCAATAATGAAATACGCAGTGAGGATGATTGCCGTAAACAGCCCGAAAATTCCTCCTGCAAGATTAAGGAACAATCCACCCGCGCCGCCGACGATCTCCGTGGCGTATTTCTGGAGTTCTGCCGGATCAACCTTGTTGCCGAACGGCAGATGCTTTAGCTCTTCAGTGAGACCGGCCATGTGCCGGGGCCAGTCAGCAGAGAACTGCCGCGCATCGTGATAGATCGGGGGGAACGCGAATATCATGAAGAGCGTTCCCAGCAAGAGCAGCATCAGGATGAGAAAGACAATCGCAAAGCCACGTCCCGCGCGCCAGCCGTTGATTCGCATTTTCTGTATCAACCCGATGGCAGGCGCCAGAACCACCGCAAACAGCGCGCTCACATAGATCAGCATCAGCACATCGCGCACCGTGTACGCGACCCACAATGAGATCAGCACACCAAAAAAGAAAACAATGTCAGAGCGGTGGTTGTTCATATTACTGCGGGGATTTCTGGTAGTTTACCGCGATTGCTGCTTGGCGTTGTGCTCGGAAGGACAGCGAATTCAGTAGTAATTTAGTAATTGAGTAATTTGGTAATTGCGTAATTGAAAGAACGTACGATGGCCATCCGGCAAGAATTGCTAAATTACCCAATTACCAAATTACCCAATCGATTCTCAGTCTCTAACTACTTCAACGTTGCTGGAGGGGACCGTCATTTTCAGGACTTTGTAGTCATCGCTCACCCAGAAATTCCAGACAACGCCGTCCGAATCCATCTTGAATTTATTCAGCTCTTCCTCGTGGCCCTTTACCGTGATTTTTTCTCTGCCCATCAACTCCATCACGGCAGAAGCGGACGTGTGCTGATGCGGAACCAGGATGCCGAAGTGGCTCGGGGCGCACATGCGTCCTTCATTTGGTTTCATAATGCATCCCGTGGCCAGGTATCTCCACACCAGCAGCTCTCTTTGAGAGAAAAAGTTGTCATCCAGAATCACCGTGGATGGCGGCAGGATGTAGGGAACATCCATCTTTTTCTGGTCGGCTGGAACCACATGCTCCACCAGCAACTGCTCTTTGGGCTCCACGCTGGATTGCTCTTTCTGCGGCGTCAGCCCCTTCCACACGTAGGAAAGGAGCTCTCCGTTGGGAGCCACATGCATTTCGGCAGTCTGGGTGACTTTGCCGTGTCCATCATCCACAGTGATCTCAGAGGTGGCCACGCTCATCTGCGAACCCCGCTGCTCAATGGTGAACTTTTCTGTTCCCACACGCTTGCCATTCATGAAAATGCCAAAGCTGCCGGAATCCCATACCTTACTGCCGCCGCCCTTAGTGTCTTTCTGCTCGGCAAAACCGACCGTGGCAAAGCAGGTACAAAGGATGATGGACAATGCGATAAAACCGAATTTACGAACTTCATTCATAAGTCTACTTCCGGGGAGCCGTTGAAAGAGCTCCAACTGAAACCGGCGAACTGGCGCCGTCACGCACGATTTCCACATTGCTGTTGCTGACCGTAATCTTCACGACCTTATAATTCTCATCTACCCAGAGAATCCAGCGGAGCTCGGAATCCTTGCTCTTATCGTTCATCCAGACCACCTGCTGTGGGCTGTGCAGTTCGAGTTGTACCTTGTTCAGTTGCTGTTCAACTCCGCTGGAGCTGACTTCTTCATGCCCGAGCAATTGCAGCGTTGCGTCCACTGAAATATGTTGTTGCGGGATCAGGACTGGGAATGTCGCGGGCTTACAAGCAAGCTGGTTGGCTGTCCTGGAGCAAGCGGCCAGGTAATGCCAAAGCAGGACTTCACGCTGAGAAAAAAAGTTGTCGTCAAGGATGGCAGTGGAAGCTGGAAGAAGGTGCTGGATATCGAGTGCCTTCTGGTCCGCCGGCGTTATGTGCTCCACCAGAAGCTGATCTTTAGTATCGACTTTGCATTCTTCTTTTTTCGGCTGGCTTGATTCCCACGTGTATGACTGGAGATCGCCATTTCGCGCCAGATCCATTTCTGCCTTCTGGTTGGCCTTGTAGGTCCCCTGCTGCATCTTCAGTTCTGAGGTGGTTACGCTGGAATCTCCATGCTGCTGGATCTTGAATTTTTCCGTTCCTACCCGCTTCCCGTTCACAAAAATCCCGAAGCTGCCTGAATCCCACACCTTGCCGTCCGCGGTTTTTTGCTCTTTTTGTTTCGCGGCCAAAAGCGATGACGGGAGAAGAGCCAGGCCCAGAATCAGCGCGAAGCTTCCTGCTGTTTTCATGGTTGCGATCCCGGCGTAATTGACGTGAGAATGCTTGCGATTTCTGCGGTCACTTCTTCCACCGTCTTTCCCATCGTGTTTACCTTGTGCCTTGCCATCTTGTATGCCGCAAGCCGCTCTTCGTAGAGCCACTCAAAACGCTTGAGGTCGCCTGCCAGCGGACGCACGCTCCCACCCGCTGTGCATCTCCTGCGCAGTTCATCTACCGGCGCTTCCAGCAAAACCGTAATTGCTTGCGCCTCTTCCAGAATGCGGCGGTTCTGCGGCTGCACAAATGTCCCGCCTCCCAGAGCCACTACAAGATCGGTTTTCCAGGAAGGATCTTGCAGCAATTCCTCAAGCGCTTTGGTTTCCGCCACGCGAAAACCTGCTTCTTCGCGTTCCGCAAAAATCTCCGCCACCGTCTTGCTTTCTCGCTTCTCAATCACCTGATCGAGATCACAAAACCGCCATCCCAGGCGCGAAGCCAGGGCGCGTCCCACGCTTGACTTGCCGGCACCCATGAACCCGACCAGAAACACACGCCGGGTTGATAGTGCTCGCGTCATGAAAAGAAATTTTTCGCGGCGTGGAACGCGATTGTTACTGCTTCTTTACGCGGATTTTACCACTGAATGAACGGAGCTCAACCGAAGATGAACCTGAGTTGGAGGTACCTGCAAAGGAACTGCCTGACTTAGGTACAAACACTGGGTGTTTCTTTGCCTGGAGGGGAAAATCATTTTCTACCGTGCCGGACGCGGAATGCGCGTTCAAATCTACGGATGCGGTTTCGGGCAAACTTACATCAATGTTCCCGCTGTGCGTGGTCATAAGGTAATCACCTACCCCTGAGCAGTCTCCCTGGTAGGTGATATTGCCGCTGCCGGTTGCCACATTTACCTTAGGCCCGGTCACATCGGTCATTTGTACCGCGCCGCCGCTGGATGTGACATGCACGTATCCCAGTGACACGTGGCTCAGTTCCACCGGGGCCGCAACGCTGCGGACATTCAGATGCGAGCGCCCAACCCCACTCACGGTGATTTTGCCTGTGTCGGATGAAAGTGTAATGTCGCCGCTTAGGCCATCTGCGTTGATGGGCGCGGTGGCTGTGCTTACCGTAATTGCTGTTCCAGCGGGCACAGTCACCTCAAGGTCCACTCTGGCTTCATCAGAGCTTGGAGACTGTTGCGGAAGAGCATGCGAACGAATCTCAATGCGCCGTTTGTCGGGCGTGCTGTCCTGGTCAACTTCCACTTTGTTTGAATGAAGCGTGTAGGCCACCAGGACCTGGCGGCCGCTTCCGCCCTTGAGCTTTACTGAACCAGCATTGTTGACGATATTGATGCTGCCACCTGGTGCGATATCGAGCCGTGCTTCTTTGCGGTTTGTTTCGGGTTGGGCCTGAGCTTCTGCGGCCAAGCCGGTAAGTGTCATAGCAAAAACAAACGCAACAGGCATGGCAGCCACACGGACGAAGGCAGTTCGTACACACCGCCGCGGAACACGGGATTGGGTCATGGCAGGCACGCTTCCATTTTCCTACTGCGATGATCTTGCAGCCGCCATCTGGTACAGCATTTCCTTCTGTTCGTGCGCTTCTACCAGTTGGTCCTGCGCCGCTGCGTCCTCTGGATCCAGTTTCACTGCCTGCTCGGCATCAGAGATATACGCATCGGCCTCTTTCAGCCCGGCTTCGTACGCACGACGGACCTGCGGGTCCTGCTGTGATATCTGGCTGATCACCTGCTGGTCATCGTTTCCCAGTTGTGCTGGTTGAGTGCTGCTATTTTGCGCTGTTGCCACGGTTGCGGGCAAGTGAGGTTTATAGGTCACCACCACGGCAGTAAACACCGTGATGGCCGCCAGGGCCAAAATCCATCCTAGGGGCGTCCAGCTTTTCGATTGTGTCGGGGTCGGGTATGTCAATGAATGTCCCTGGCGGGACATTCGACCCTCCGGGAGCAGGCCTTCTTGCTGCAAGGACTGCTCAATGTTGTTCCAAACGCGCGGATTTGGATCGTGCATGGGTAAGAGCAATTTGGCCTGTTCGGCAATGTATCTCAGATCCCGCACCAGTTCGGCACAAGATGGACACGTCCGTAAATGCCCCTCTTCTTCTTCATTCCCGCCGCTTTCAATGATGTACGGCAGCACTTCCTGGAATTGCTGGCAAGTCATTTTTTTCTTCATCCTCTCCCCAACGGCCCAGAACGCCCCTGTCAAATGGTCGTTTTGGGTTGCTGGCCCAGCCGCACTTTTAGTGGCGGGCGGCCTTTTCGGCTCTGCTGAGCTTCAGCAGGTCGCGCAGCTTCATACGCGCCTTGTGCAGTTGTGATTTGCTGTTCCCAATGGAGCAGCCCATCATTTCTGCAATCTCATTGTGCTCGTAGCCCTCTACGTCATGGAGCACAAAAATAATCCGATAACCCGGCGGCAGGCTCTCAATGGCCCGCTCCAGATTCACCCGGTCAATCGATCCGGCAAGGACGATATCGCGGGCGCCAATGTCTTTTTTCGGCCCGTCTTCATGCTGGGGCTCCAGCGCCTCATCCAGCGAAACTTCAGGCAGGCCTTTCTTGCGCAGGTGCATCAGCACCACATTCACCGCCAGCCGGTGCAGCCAGGTGGAAAACGCTGACTCGCCCCGGAACGTGGCAATCTTCCGGTACAACTGCAGAAACGCTTCCTGCGTCAGGTCCTCGGCTTCAGCCGTGTTGCCAGTCATACGCAGGCAAAGCGAATACACACGACGCTTGTGCAACCCATAAAGGGCTTCAAACGATTCCGCGTCACCGCCTTTGGCCCGTTCAATCGCCTCTGCTTCTGACAGTCCGGATGCAGTGATTTTCTTTGCTTGTGTCAATTTGCCCTTATTAGGCCGCTGGCCAGTAGGATGCGGCCGAGTAGCTGCTGTGTTGTATGTCAATACTTTGCTCCAGCCGAGCGCAAAAGTCTAATTGAACCGTTTTCCGCAGCTTTGGTTGCCTGATTCCCTCATGAACCAGTCATGCACTCGCTGAAAACACCCCCGCCCACCTCCCTGTTCATCCAATTTATCCCGACCTCATCCCGGCCTAACTCAAGCTTCACCTCAATGCCATCCCGAGCCATTTCAACCAGTATCCCAATCTATCCCGGGAGGACTCCAGCATCTTCTGTGCAAAAAACCGCACATCGTCAAGGGAAAGCTACGTTCTACTACCCTGGCAGATTCGCTATAAATTCGCCTGAATTCTAGCGCCTGTGGCGCGCGGCACGTCAACCGCAGAACGAGTCTCGGTTATGACTAAGCTTCTCGTCTTCTGTGCTGCTAAGCCAAGGCTTCGCATCTAAACTCGCAAATGCCCGGAGGTGGGAGTTGGATTTCGACAAGCTAAAAAAGGACCTGGAAGAAAAAGGAATTGAAAAAGGCAAGGAAGAGCTCGACAAACTCAGGGGTAAACTCGGAAATTTCAACTCCGGGCAGGTGAACACCACGACCAAGCCACAGGAGGGCAACGAAGTACACGTGGGACCACCCACTGATCACAACTCAGGACAGATGGCCAATTCCGGCCAGACCGGAACCACTCCGGTAATGGATTCAGGCAAAGCCAACATTCGCGAGCCGGAACCGCCCCGGCGTGAGGAAGAAATTCGCGAGCCGGACCCGGACGATCAGGAGGCTGCTGCCGCGCAACGCCAGGAATCACATCGGGAGGCAGCAAT
>DATEJX010000128.1:0-26939 GCA_035277785.1 Candidatus Angelobacter sp.
GGAATCCTCGCGAATGCGCTTCTTGGATCCCGCAAGCATGGTGTTGTTGAGGAAGTCGATCAGCTTTTTCACTTCCGGCGTTCCCTGCTGCCACTCAATCCCGATGTAAACGTCTTCGGTATTCTCGCGGAAGATTACAACATTGAGCTGCTCCGGATGCTTCACCGGCGAGGGTACACCCTGGTAATAACGCACGGGACGAACACACCCGTAGAGGTCGAGCGTCTGGCGAAGCGCAACATTGAGTGACCGAATGCCACCGCCAACCGGGGTGGTGAGAGGTCCTTTGATGGCGACATGCAAATCACGAATAGCGTTAATGGTGTCTTCGGGCAGCCAGTTCTTAAACTTTGTGAACGCTTTTTCTCCCGCGAAGACTTCATACCAATGGATTTTCCGCTTGCCGTTGTAGGCCTTCTCCACTGCGGCATCAAACACGCGGACAGATGCAGCCCAGATGTCCCGCCCGGTACCGTCACCTTCAATGAACGGAATAATGGGGTTATCTGGAATCTGCAGCTTGCCGCCGCTGAAGGTAATGAGAGTCCCGCCCGTCGGAAGGGGATTATTGTTGTATGAAGACGCCATCTCCTGATTCCTCCACGAATCAAAAATCGTTCACATTGCAAACTTCTTAAGGTACCATCCGCTGCTGCGCTGGCGCAATTGGCTCTTTTGCCAAACAGCAGTGCAAAGACGCGATAGTCTATTCTGCTCAAGGAAAAGCCATCTATGACCAAGATCACACTCCTGCTGTGCACCCTTCTTGCTGCGTTCTGCCCCTCTGCTCTTGCCCAGAGCAATCAATATCTGTACAAAGTCAGCCTGGTACAGGCTGCTCCCGGCAAACTGACGGATTTGATTGAACTTAATAAAGCACGCTTTGCCGATCTCAAAGCCGCGGGCGACGAACTGCCACTATGGATACGCCACAGCCAGGGCGACCACTGGGACTTGATGATTCTTTATCCCATGGGAAGCTATGCCGATTACTACCAGAGTGGCCGCATCGCCAAGCGCAGCAAGGCAGAAGCAAAGAGCGCAAAACAGTTGACGGAAGAGATTGCCTGGCAGGAAGATCTGTTCGTTTACGGACCACCTCTCACTGAGCTACGCAAGGCATTTGCAGACGGCGGTCTCTTTCACGTGGAGATGTTCATATCCCTGCCCGGCAAATTTCCTGATCTATACAAAGAACGTGAGATGGAGAACGCTTACGCTAAAGCGATCAAAGAGCCGGAAAACTTTATCTTTGTCCGCGACCAGGGCGCAGCCTGGGACATTTTCACCATCGGCGTTTTTCGCGATCTGAAACACTATGCGGGAAGCGCAGACGTCCCCGCAAAGGACCAGGAAGCAGCGGCCAAAGCCGCTGGCTTCGATGCGCCCAGCCAGATCGGACCGTATCTGCGGCGTTTTATCCGCGAACACCATGACACGCTGGCCGTCGCGGTGAAGTGAGATTGCGTTCATCTCAAGATCTGAAAAATTGAGTACGCCATCGAAGAGCTGATACAAACGTTAGCTTTGGAGTATCCGACGGAAAATTGCACGTACCTTTTCCGCCGAGAGGTTCAACCGTTGCTGCACATCTCCAGATTCTTTTTGTCGCAGGATGGTGTGGACCAGATCTTGCACAACCGTCCGCGCATGTTCTGCCGCCGACAACTCCGGCCGGGCACGCCCGGTTACCAAGCGGATGAGATGGTCCGCGGTGCGATATAGCGTTGCTCCGTCGTGTAGTTCCCCGAAGTCCCGTGTCTCGAGGAATCCTTGACCGTGCAGGTACTCCAGTCGGTGCAATGTGTTTCCGGAATGAAGTGACGCGTGCCGCAGCATCAGGAATGACGCGATGAAATCAATGTCGTAAAAGCCGCCGCGAGCCAGCTTGAAGCTGTGCGCAAATCGATTGGATCTCTCAAGACGCGTCCGCATTTCAACCACGGCTTGAGGAAACCCTGCCTTGGATGCGAGCTCGAGAATGCGGTTCTGGACCGTTGGCAGCACCGAGGTGGCAAGTTCTTCCCGCCCAGCCACAAAGCGCAGCTTGGTATAGGTCAGCGCCTCCCATGGTTGGGCCTCTTGTGTGAGATACCGTTCCAACTGCAAAGGGGTGACCACCAGATCACCTTCCTTGCCATGTGGACGAAGGCGAGCATCGACAGCAAAGAGGGAACCTTCACGCGTATATGCCGCCAAGGCATGGATCAGTTTCTCGGCCAAGGTTCGCGCAGCATCTGCATCGGTGCTGGCTCCGCGCAGGAAAAGCAGGTCGGCATCCGACGCAATGTCGAACTCTTCGGTCCCCAGCCGGCCGAGAGCAAAGACGGCCAGAACGTCCTGCCCCTTGATGATTGAGAGCGCCTGGTGAATCGCGTCATCGGCGAGAGCAGAGCTTTCAGACATGGATTTGAAAGCAGAGCGTGGAGCAAGGATGTCGCGAGCTCCAACAGCGAAGGACGATTTGCGGAAATGGTTACGCAATAGGTTGAGGGCGTGAGCCGGATCAATATCCTGCTGGCTGGCCGTCCTCACGCCTGACGCAGGGTACGCGCGATCTTCTCCGAACGGCGTATGATCGAGCGCGCGGATGGCATCCGGGTGGCGAACGAGAATGTCAGTCAAATAGTCACTGGAAGAAAGCAGAACCACCGCTTTCTCCACCGCCTGAGGGTTTTTCAACAACTCTGCGTAGCGCTCTGCGCTGGTCATGGCAGAGCTTAGAAAGCGGTGCAGGTTTCTGCGCGTGTGGATTGGATATGATCGCGTAGCAATCTCATGCAACGCTTCCGAATCCGGAGCAATACGCTCGAGCACCTGGTCGTACGACATCTCGCGCAGCGAATTTGCAGCGGGAACCACAGAGCCGGTATGTTTTTCCCGGCGCCTTTGGCTGAAGATGATGCGCTCATAAATGGCAGCGACATCCTCCATATGGGTCCGCAGTCGTTGGATAAGATCAGCAGTGTCATGAGTCACATTGCCGGACGCCATCGCGCGCTGCAGCACGAGAAGATGCTCCTGCGCCGCAGGTAAACGATGCAGCTGCTGCCCGCGTTGCAACTGCAAGCGATGCTCCAGCCGCCGAAGAAACTCATAGGCCTGCGTGAGATCGTGAAAATCTTTTCCGCTGATATGGCCTTTGTCGTGCAGTTTTTGCAGCGAGAATAATGTCCCGCCAGCGCGCAGCCACTTCTCTTCTCCCCCATAAACCCGTTGCAGGCACTGCACCAGAAATTCAATGTCGCGGATGCCGCCCCGGTCGAGCTTCACGTCTACTGCCTGGCCGTGCGCAGAAGCCAGTCCGCCCAGGCGATGGCGCGAACTCATCCGCTCACGCGAGCGCAGCGCCGTGTCAACGGCCGCAAAGTTCAGGTTTGGTGTGTAAACACGCGCCTGCACTCCGGCGATGAAGGCCCGGCCAAGGTTTTGATCGCCGGCGCAATAGCGGAGCTTGATCAGCGCCTGCAACTCCCAATCGGCTGCATCGCGGGAGTAATACTCTATCCCCTGTTGCAGGCTGATGGCCAGTTCTCCCTGGCTGCCCTGCGGACGAAGGCGAAGATCCACCCGGAACACCGGTCCCTCTGGAGTGGTGCGGCAAAGAACGTCGGTAAGGATTTGGGCGACGCGGGTGAACTCTTCCCTCGAGACCGCAATGCTGGTGTTGTCAACGATGTATAGCAAATCAAGGTCAGAGCTGTAGTTCAGTTCGCTGCCGCCGAGTTTGCCCAGAGCGAGGACCGCAAACCTCATCTTCTGTTGTTCGGGACGCACAGCTAGATCGAACCGACTGAGAACCTGACGCTCGGCCTCTTGCAACGCGCATTCAATGATCACATCAGCCAGAGCTGAGAGTTCAGCGGTGGTTTCCCCCAAGGTAGCAATGCCCAGCATGTCACGCACGGCAATGCGTATGTACTCGCGTTTCTTGAAGCCGGCGAGAAGCGTTGAGGGGTCAGTCTCAGAAGATCGTGAACGAAAATGTTCAAGGTTTTGGCGGAAATCCTCATGAGCAAGAGAATGTTCAAGATGCTTTTCGCGACTAACGACTTCAACCAGACTGGGATCCTTGACAATGGCCTCTCCCAGCCAATAGCTTTGACCGAAGATGGTCACCACATGGTGGAGCAGAACCCGGTCCTTGTCGAACAATCTCGTGAGCGACTCGTCACTGCCGCCAATGAGTCGTTCCAGCAGGTTCAGCGCCTGGTCCGGGTCTGCGCATTGAGACAGGAGAGCGACCGTCGCGGAAAACAGTTCGGCTGGAAAACGCGCACGAAGCTGCTCCAGGTCGCGACGAGCGCGGCCATAATCGCGGAAGGAAGCGGCTTCGGTCAGTAGCGCCAAGGATCATTGAATCTTACCGCGAACCAGCGTTCTTCAGACTGGCAGTCTCACACTATCGATCCGCTCATTTTTTCATCGCTTGTTCTACTTCGTCGGCGGTCCGAGGCAGACCCTTTGTGAGCATCACCAGCCTGCCATCCTGATCGACGTAAAACATATCTTCAATGCGGACGCCTAGCTTCTCTTCTGGAATGTAGATGCCGGGCTCCAGAGTGAAGACCATGCCTTTGCTGAGCGGCGCAGTGGGATCGCTCGCATCATGCACGCTCAAGCCAACGTGATGCCCGAGTCCGTGGATAAAATATTTTCCTAGCGGCTGGCCATGGATATCTTTGCCATGGGAGTCAATGTAATCCCGGGCGACCTTATTGAGGGATTCAGGGCTGTTGCCGGTGAGTTGGGATTTGCCGGCCACAAATGCATGGATAGCGGCTTCCTGTGCGCCAAGAACAATGTTGTAGATTTCACGCTGCCGAGTAGTGAACTTGCCGTTGACCGGCGCAGTTCGTGTGATGTCAGTGGCGTACATCGAATACTCGCCGCCTACGTCCATCACGACCAGGCCACCGTCCTCCATGATCTGTGAATCATCGGAGTAGTGCAGCACAGTGGAATAAAAACCCGAGCCGACAATCGGCGCATACGCGGGACGCTCGCATCCTCGTTTGCCGAACTCGTACTGCATCAGAGCAGAAATCTCGCGCTCAGAAACACCGGGATGAATGGCCTTCAGCGCCGCCTCGTGCGCGGCCATGGACGCAGTGGACGCGCGACGAATGAACTCAACCTCGCCTGCATCTTTAATCATCCGCAAGCGGGCAAGCAAAGGCACAGCATCACGGAAGCTGATGTAGTTGGGAAAAGAGTTGGTCCGCCCCAGCCATTCCATCGGACCAGTGGAAGCGGTGCTCTGCCCGTTGCTACCGAGATCTGCATACACCATGGCTCGCGGCTGCGGTAATACTTTCAGCAGCTCATCGTGCATATTGTCCAGGCTCTCCACTTTGTCAAAGCCGGTGAGCTTGGGCGCATCAGGATTCTCAGGCCCGAGCTTGGGGCCAGTCCACTTTTCCTGTGTGGCGTTGTGCTCAGGTAGAAAGAAAACCTCCCTGTATGGATCTGAAGTGATGAGGATGGCAGCTCCCGGTTCCGGCCAGCCGGTGAGGTAGTAGAAGTTGTTTTCCTGGCGAAAGCCGTAAAGATCGTTCTGCCCTTCCGGTTCCACGGGTGCGAACAGAATGAGTGAACCATGATCGGCGCTCATGGCTTTCGCCAGCGCCTGACGTCGGGCGTGATAGTCAGCGTTGCTCTGGCGCTCGGTTGCAGCAGCGGTGATGGTGAGTATGGCGAGCACAAAGGCAAGTTTGCGCAGCATGAATGTTTTCTCCTGATGAGCGTTGCGGATTTTAGCATGTACAGAAAACTTACCCCTGATGAACGCTGATCAGAATGATTCCCGGTTGATCAATGCTGACTTCTGGACTCTCGACACAGGCATTGCCCCAGGAGGTGTCTCTGCCCTAGACTCGCTTGGCATGTCTGAAAACTCCGAACTGCTGCGCAGCATTAACGTGGTGAGTCTCAGCATCAACACGCCCGGCCCGGTTGCTGCATCTCGACTAGCCCGTCTGGGAGCTACCGTCACCAAAGTTGAGCCGCCAACAGGAGATCCGCTCAAGATCTTCGCGCGCGGCTGGTATGACTCACTCTCAAAGGGACAGACGATTGTCACCCTTGATCTCAAAAGCACAGATGGCCGGGCGCAGCTTGATTCCCTGCTCAGCCAGGCTGATTTGTTGCTCGCATCGTATCGGCCGTCAGCACTCGCAAGACTTGGGCTCGACTGGAAAACCCTGCACGGCCGCTTCCCTCGCCTGTGTTTTGCCGGAATCATCGGCTATCCGCCGCCCCAAGAGGAAAAGAGCGGACACGATCTTACTTATCTGGGCGAAACGGGACTCGTCACGCCGCCTGAACTGCCGTCAACGCTTTTCGTTGATCTGGCCGGCGCGGAGCGCTGCGTTAGTCAGGCGCTGGCTTTGTTGCTCCATTTTGCGCGCACAGGAGAAGCCGGCTGCGCGCTGATTTCCCTGTCCGACTGCGCCGAAGAGCTGAGCGCACCGGTCAAAGCAGGACTCACAAACCGTGGTGGCATTCTTGGCGGCGCCTCACCTTTCTACGGCGTTTACCAGGCCAGTGAAGGTTGGGTGGCAATAGCAGCACTGGAACCACACTTTGCACAGCGGCTCGTGAGCGAACTCAACATCGCTCAGCCGGACCACGCCGCGTTTGAAAGGGCATTTCGCGAGCGCAGCGCCAGCGAATGGGAAAGCTGGGCAGCGGAGCGGGACCTCCCAGTGGTGCGAGTCCGCTAGGACTTTAGACTCAAGTAAAATCCTTGCCATGTTTCAAACCGACCTACTCGCAGGCAAACGGATCCTTATCACCGGCGGCGCTACCGGACTGGGTAAGAGCATGGGCAAGCGCTTCGTGGAACTCGGCGCATCGCTCTACATCTGCGGCCGCCGCGAAGAGGCGCTCAAGCAAGCCGACGACGAATTACGCGCTGGCAAGCCCGGCGCATCCATAAAGACCTTTTCTTGTGACGTGCGCGACAAAGAGCGCGTGGAAGCGATGATCACTGAGTTCTGGAAGGATGGGCCGCTCGATGTCCTGGTGAACAATGCTGCCGGCAACTTTATTTCACGTACAGAGGACCTCTCGATCGGCGCGTTTGAAGCTGTGATTGGAATCGTTTTGATGGGAACCATTCACTGCACCATGGCGTGTGGCAAGCGCTGGCTTCAGGCCGGACATCACGCCAATGTGCTCAACATTACTACTGTGTATGCCGAGAGCGGCTCGCCTTACGTTGTGCCGTCGGCAGTAGCGAAAGCCGGAGTCCTGAACCTCACTCGGAGCCTCGCCGTGGAATGGGGCCCGCGCGGCATTCGCTTCAACGCCATTGCTCCGGGACCGATTCCCACAGAAGGAGCCTTCTCACGGCTTATGCCGGTGAAGTCGCTGGAGGATTTGGCTAAGAAGCGCAACCCTCTCGGCCGCTTCGGAACTCATGAAGAACTCGCTGACCTGGCCGCTTTCCTGGTGAGTGACCGCAGCGGCTACATTAACGGCGATCAGATTGTGATGGACGGCGGCGAATGGCTCAAAGGGGCCGCAGAGTTCAGCCACCTTGGCGACCTGATGACACCTGAGATGTGGGAAGCGATCAAGCCGAGAAAGAAGAAAGACAGCTGATTATCTCAGGTGAACCACCTAAAATTTTTACTTAAACTTATAAGAGGAGAACCAAAAAAAGGAAAAATTCTTATTGCGACATATATCAAACAAGGGCCCTGCTGCTCTACTGCTACAGAAGCAGGCTCATCCGTCGACTGCTATTAAGGGCCAGGGACCCGGAAGCTCTGGCCCTTAAATATTCCTGGAGCTGCCATCTCTTAGTCACATTAAGACTTGTTCCTTTCTGTGGATCCCATGCGCATCAACAGACTGTCTTCTGCCCTTCAAAACCTCATTGATCCCACTCTGGATGTGAACTGATACAGTATTCGGTATGAAACTTGTCGCGATAGTCTTGCTTGCTGTGTTTGGTACAGCTCTGTACGCCCAAACCGTCGCGCATACCAAGGGTGTGGCGCACAGCGAACAAGTGGACATCGCTTACCAGACTCTGGGCAGCCACGGAACCGCACTTCCAATCATCGCGGTAAATGGCGGGCCGGGGTTGACCCACGCGTACATGGTGCAGAACGATTTGTGGGACCGCGTGGCCCGCACTCGGTTAGTGGTTTTTTATGACCAGCGCGGCACGGGATCATCCAAGCCGCCGCAATCATCAGCAGCATTATCACAGACCATGGACGCGCAGGTGGCGGACCTAGAAGCGGTGCGGAAGGCATCGGGCCTTGATAAGTTTGCCCTGCTTGGCGATTCCTACGGAGGACTGGTCGTGATGGCATATGCCGCTGCTTACCCGCAGCATGTCGCCCGGCTCATCCTGTCTGATTCCCCCGGACCGTCGTGGAAGAGCATTGTGCATCTGCTTCCTGAAACCTTCCCTGACATTCATGAAGAAGATGAAAAGGAAATGCAGAAGCTCGGGCCTGATACGGATGCCGCCGCGCGAGCCAGTCTGCGTAACCACTTCCGCATGATTTTCTACTCGCCGGAGAAGCGCGACGCCTACATGAGCCGCATGGGCGACTTGGGATTTGAACCAGCGGTTGCAGAAGCAGTGTCTAAAGCCACTGAAAATATGGACCTCACCCCGAAACTTGGGGGATTCAGTTTCCCCACTCTGATCATCAATGGCCGCTATGACATGAATGTGGCTCCGCTTACGGCGTGGCGCCTCAAGCAGGCCATACCTGGCGCGAGGGTGGTTTTCTTTGAGCACAGCGGACACCTGCCCTCTTATGAAGAGCCAGAAAAGTACCTGCAAGTCTTGGAGAATTTTCTGAACCAGTTATGAGCACCATCCCCCTCGTGCTACGATTTGTTACACACTTCTTACCTTATGTTTTGCATTCAAGCTATTGATGAAGAAAGGATTTTACGCATGTTGAAACTTGCCATGATAGGGCTGCTCGCTGCCGGAACCGCCGTGGCGCAGACGGCCAGCCCGACTCAAACGCCCGCAGCGGCACAGAGTACACCCAAATCCGCCACGCCAGCCTCGCCTGCGGCAAAGCCCTCGGAAGGAAAAGAAACGAAAAAAGGGGCTGCGTCCGCTGAAGCCGCGCTTCCAGCTACAGCCACGGTCATTATAGTCCACGGTGCTTGCGGGCCTCGTCCCGCTGCCAAGAGTGCGGCAGCCAATAGTTCATGTGTGACGCATGTGAGCAAGAAACAGTTTGATACCCTGTTGAACCTGGTCATTCCTCCGAACCAGCCGCAAACGCCTCAGATGCGCCGCACTCTGGCCCAGCGCTATGTGGAACTGCTCGCCATCGCCGACGCAGCCGAAAAGGCCGGCGTGGAGAAGAGCCCGGAGTTCGCGCTGCTTCGCCTTCGCGGCCTGGCTGAGGCTTATCAGCGTCAGCTCGATGAGAAATACAAGAACGTACCTCAACCTGAAATAGACGCGTACTACAACCAGCACAAGGACGAGTTCATAAGTGCAACCCTGCGGCGGTTGTACATCCCCAAGGCGGATGCTGCCAAGCCCAAGGCGACCGACGCCGAAAAAGCCGACTTCGCCAAGAAGGCTACGGAAATTGGCAATGAGATGCAGGAGCGCGCCAAAAAAGGTGAGGACATGGATGCGCTGGAGAAGGACGCTTACAGTAAACTCGGCCTCTCCACCACGCCGCCGAGCACGCAGATTGGCCCAGTCCGCAAAGGAGCGCTTCCGGCCGCAACCGATAAAGCGATCTTTGATCTGCCGCAGGGCGGCGTCTATCGGGATGATCAGCCAACCGCCGTCATCATTTATAAAGTGGACAAGAAAGAAACTCTGGCGACGGACAAGGTGAAGGAAGAGGTCGTTCGCACCCTGCACCGGCAGAAAATGGAAGAAGCACTCAAAGGCGTCACCTCATCCGTGAAAGCCGACTACAACGATACGTACTTTGGTCCGGCAACGTCACCGACGGCGGCGCCGCCAACTCCGCCCGGCGCAAAGAGGTAAAGCTCTGCTGCGGCCCGGTTGCTCAGGTTATTCCCCGAGCTGGACCGGGCCGCAACGCCCCGCCATGAGGGATCTGTGGGTCTGCCATTCGCCTTTTGCCGAAAGTGCTCACACCAGACACACACCTTAGTTTCGGCGTCTCCTGATTGTGCTACGATGACTTGCCTCACCCGCTTCCATATCATTTTGACAAAGAGCCGCACACCCGAGACATGGCAGGCAAACCGACAGTTCTGATCACCGGCATCGCAGGAAATCTGGGACTGCGTCTGCTCGAAAACCTGGATGACTTTCAAGTCATCGGCACTGACATACGCGAACCGGCGAATGTGGGCGCAATGTTTCGCTTCGAAAAAATGGATCTGGGTGAGGAGCGCTCCTGTGACCAGCTCCTGGACCTGATTCGCGCTTACCGGCCGGAAGCAATTGTGCATCTTGCCTTCATTCTGGACCCGCTGCGGAGTGGCGTACTCAGTCCACGGCAGATGTGGATGGTGAACGTTGCCGGCACCAGCCGTGTGATTGAAGCTATCGCGGAACATAACCGCATGATCGGGGGGATTGATAAATTCATCTTCCCCAGCAGCGCCATGGTATACGGGCCGGAGCTGGACAAGGCAGTCACGGAAGACGCGCCGCTCAACGCTCAAAGTCTTCCTTACGCGCTGCAACAGCAAGAGGCTGATGAAACAGTACAGGCACGCGCCAGGGGGTTGCGCAAATGCAAGACCTACATTCTGCGGTCGCATGTGTACGCTGGAGCAAGCGTCCAGAACTACCAACTGGGTGTGCTGCGCGGAGTGCCTGGCGGTAAAGGCCGTTTGGCGGAACGGCTGCGCCGGAAGGGATCGCGATTGCCGCTCTGGCTTCCCTCTCGCGGCAACTATCTGGAACATCGTTTTCAGTTTGTGCATGTGGATGACATGGCGCGGCTCATCGCCCATATGCTGACGCGAAAACAGGCTGACCCGGCGCTCACCATTCTGAACGTGGCCGGACGTGGCGATTCTCTTTCTCTCCGGCGCTGCATAGAGATCGCCAACATTGAAGTAAAGCAGGTGCCAGGACGTGCCATCTGCCGCAAAGCGCTCAAGCTGCTTTGGGATTTGGGCGTATCAGATATCCCTCCGGAAGCCCTGCCTTATCTGCTGGGCTCCAGCACCATGGACACCGCCAAGCTGCGCGTCTTCCTGGGAGAGCACTATCGGTCAGTGATCCAGTCCACCTGTGAAGAGGCGTTGATGGATAGCTTGCGCGAGAATGTTCAGCAGTTTGCTGCTACCGCCCACATTTAGGCGCATCACGATTAATATTGCCTTCGGCAACATTGCGCAGCTAAACTTTGCCCCGCTATTCGCTCGTGGGATGAAAGTACACACGCCGGGAGAACCCGCTATGAAAAAGCGCATGGTTCCGTCATCCGCTCGCGCAGCTGAAGGCACTAACACGCGACGGACTTTCCCGTCGCTCTGCGGCAAGCTGCTACTCTTAGCGTTGATTTGTTCTCTTTCCGCATTCGCCCAGCAAAATGAGGATGCCAATCAATCCGGGAAGCCGGAGAGGACCTCGCAACTTAGAGTTTCTGGAACAGTCACAAGCATGCGGATTCTGGAAGACGACAATGCAGTCAAGGTCCGCCTGGCGGTCAACCTGGTGGCTGAGAATACCGGCCAGGAGAACCTGATCCTGCTGCGGCGCGCGCCTGTAGCCAATACCGAGTATCTGTTTACTGCCCCCACTGGCGGCCAGCCGCTCTGGGTGCTTCCTCACCCTAGTTCTCCAGCGAATGGTGTTCAAAACCACAAACCGGAGACGTTGAAGACTGGCCTGGATCAAAAAGAACCACCCCAGGATTACACCATTACCCTGAATCCCGGAGACAGCATTGGCTGGGACATCCCGCTGGAACTGCAGTTTATGAAAAAGGTTGAGCCGCGCGAGATACAGGTGGGAACGCCGCCGCGACCGGTGTGGGACGTAATCACCAAATCGTGCCCGTGCTGGCTCAAGCTGGATTTGGATCTGTGGCCGATGAGCATTGAACCGAAATCAGAAACGGGTGATCCGGCGCTGGCGCGCAAGCTCTCCGTCCGCTGGAAGAAAAAAGGCACGTTGATTTACGCTGAGAAACGTACTGAGGGCATCGCTCTTA
The DNA here is from genome assembly GCA_035277785.1 of Candidatus Angelobacter sp. Lineage (GTDB taxonomy): Bacteria > Acidobacteriota > Terriglobia > Terriglobales > Acidobacteriaceae > Angelobacter. The sequence goes on from DATEJX010000128.1 coordinate 12,153, forward strand.
AGCTCCAGCCGGCAACACGATAAGCCAGTTTCTTTGTCCACCAAAAAACCATCTGGTCATTCAGGCCGTTAAGATGTTTTCATGGTCCACCAAGAGCAGATTTCACTTCATACCAAAGGCCACGCTGACATGCATGACATCACCGCCAATGTGGCTGCCATTGTTGCCAACTCAGGAATAAGCACCGGGATAGCACACATCTTCAACATTGGCAGCACAGCGGCTATAGGGGCCATTGAGTTTGAACCAGGACTGCAGCAGGACTTGCCGCAGCTTCTGGACAAGCTGATTCCACCGAGCCGAAGCTACGGCCATGAACAGGCCTGGCATGATGGTAACGGCCACTCGCACTTGCAGGCCACCATTCTTGGGCCGTCTCTTACTGTTCCAATCTCCGGCGGCAAGCCGGTGCTTGGGACATGGCAGCAGATATTTCATCTGGAATGCGATGTTCGCGGGCGTGATCGAACAGTGGTGATTACGGTTTCCGGAGAGTAGCGGTCCGGCGAGAGCATAAATCCCGTTGTTCAACGCCCGCACACCAGCCACATCCTTAACGTGCGCCGAGCCAGCATTTCCGCTGTGAGCACGTCGGCAACAACACCCGAAAAAACAGTCTTTCAGGGCACCTTGCCAATGGTGATGGCATCCCACCAAATATCTCTTGGATCGCAAGACTTCAAAAAAATCAGAAGGAAGGATTGGTTATGGCAGAAGCCGTACGCATTCGTCCCAGGAATGCCGCGCGCAGCCGCTCACGATTGCCAGCTGAAGCTCCACGCTGGACTGCACTGGCGGCAGGAAGCGCGCTCGCAATATTTGGTCTTACCCGTCGTTCAAAAGCAGGACTCGCGGTTGCAGCCGGAGGAGGACTGCTGGCGATTGCCGGTTCGCGTCTGAATACCTCGCCCTCGCAGCTGGTTGCCAGCAGCACCATGCAGGCCAACTGCTCTCCACAACAAGCATTTGAGTTCTGGCGCAATCTGGAAAATCTGCCTGTATTCATGCGCCACCTGGACAGCGTCTCCCTCGTTGACGACCGCCGCTCGCGCTGGGTCGCAGCCGGACCATTGGGTTCACGGATCCGCTGGGACGCAGAGATCGTTGCTGAACGACCAGGGGAACTGATTTCATGGCGTTCGCTCCCGGGCTCGGACATTGATGTAGATGGATATGTGGAGTTCCGGCAGGCGCCGGGCAAGCGAGGAACTTTTGTTTCCGCGAATGTCATCTATTCCCCACCGGCAGGCAAATTTGGCGGAGCCATTGCCAGGCTGCTGGGCAAGGATCCCGGGTTCATGATGCGGCAGGATCTTCGCCGGTTTAAAGCGCTGATTGAAGCGGGAGAGATTCCGACCGTAGAGGGGCAGTCGCACGGCCCGCGTTCGAGGGTTGTGGCAGCTGCTCGCGCCCTTGATCCGGACCAGTCGATCCGGCGTGACTCAGGCATGCGTGAAGTGCTGCAGGCAAAAAGGAGGTTGGCATGAAGGCCGTTTGTTGGATGGGCACAGAGAAGATGAGCGTGGAAACGGTTCCCGATCCAAAGATTCTCAACCCGCGCGATGCCATCGTGCGCATTACCAGCACATGCATTTGCGGATCTGACCTTCATCTCTATGACGGCTTGATGCCCACCATGGAACAGGGCGACATTATGGGTCACGAGTTCATGGGAGAAGTGGTTGAAGTGGGAGGCGGGATTAAGCCGGAGAAGCTGAAGGTGGGAGATCGCGTTGTAGTCCCTTTTACTATCGCCTGCGGCAACTGCTTCTTCTGTCAACAGCAGCTATGGTCCTGCTGCGAAAACTCGAATCCGAACTATTGGATGGCAGAGAAGCTGATGGGCTACTCACCTTCAGGACTGTTTGGCTACACCCATATGCTGGGAGGCTACGCGGGAGGTCAGGCACAGTACGCGCGAGTTCCCTTTGCTGATGTGGGTCCCTTGAAGCTGCCGGATGGTCTTCCCGATGAACAGGTAGTGTTCCTCTCTGACATTTTCCCTACCGGTTATATGGGTGCGGAGAACGCCAATATCCGTCCCGGTGATACGGTGGCTATCTGGGGATGCGGGCCAGTGGGCCAGTTCGCCATCCGCAGCGCCTTTCTGTTGGGCGCGGAGCGAGTGATTGCCATTGACCGCTTTGATTACCGCCTTCGCCTGGCGCAGCAGGCTGGAGCCGAAATCATCAACTACACTGACGTGGACAGCGTCCTTGACCGGTTGAAGGAGATGACAGGCAATCTTGGCCCTGATTCCTGCATTGATGCGGTGGGCATGGAGGCTCACTACACCGGCCCAACCTACCTGATCGACCGCGCCAAGCAGGCGTTAAAGATTGAACCTGATCGCCCCGGTGTGTTGCGCGAGTGCATTATGGCATGCCGCAAGGGCGGAACAATCTCAGTGCCCGGTGTTTATGGCGGGTTCGTGGACAACATCCCCATCGGACAATACATGAACAAAGCCATTACCATGAAAACCGGACAGACGCACATGATGAAGTACATGAAGCCGCTGCTTGAGCGTATTGAACGCGGCGAAATTGATCCCAGCTTTGTGGTAAGTCACCGTGTGCCGATTGATGACGCACCCAGAATGTACCAGGTATTCCGTGACAAGAAGGACCACTGCACCAAGGTGGTTCTGGATCCCTGGGCTGATGGCGCCAGAGCAGCATAGAAGTCCCAGACTCCCTGCCTATAAACCGGGTTTGTTCTCTAAAAAAGAGTGACGGCCCGGTTGTCTTTTTCTCGCCTAGCCGTGGATTAAGGCAAAAACTTATCTTTGGCTCATCTCTGATTGGGCCACAGCCGTTTCAGCAGCAGCATCGCAAACGAGTAGCTGCTCCCCGCCTACATGGGCATTGAAGGAGGCCCAGTTATGAAACGCAAAGCGGTTGAACTACTAATCGTGTGTCTGGCGCTTTCAGGCGCAGCGCTGAGCCAGATAAACTCTCCCACATTTAAATACGTGAGCTTTAGTTTCCCGAAATCAAATGGCACTGTGGCCCGAGGCATCAACAATCTCGGCGAAATCGTTGGCTATTACATTATTGGCCGCTCCGATTGCCAGTTCTTTCTTAGCTGTCAACTGCACGGCTTCAAGGTGATCAATGGAAAGTTCAGCACTATCGACGTTCCTGGTTCTATTCAAACAGAAGTTTTCGGCGTGAACGATGGCGGCGACGTAGTCGGAGCATTCGCCACCAGCGACGGTCATCTGCACGGATTTCTGCTTCATCATACCGGCCAGTTGCAACACATCGATCAGCCAGGCAGCATGTTTACTTCTGCCAATGGGGTGAATAACTCTTTGACGGTAGTAGGAAACGGCGTTACCGGATTCATCTGGAAGGGCGGAAAGTTCACAACGCTGGACATTACCAATCACGTCATCGGTGGAGAAAGTGAAACCATCAACGGAATCTCCAATCTCGGTGTCATCGCTGGCGATCTGTTCCGCTCGGACTTTTTCAACGCGTGGCAAAAAGCCGGCCCTGATCTCGATGTCTTCCAGCGCATCGGGGGATTTGATACGCACCTGAACGGAGTCAATGCCCGCGACGACGTTGTGGGCAGCGCTACAGCGCTGGGCGGAAACGGCTTCGTGACATTCCATTCGGAAGCCAGCGAAACCGGAGAGCAGGGAGAAGTCCTGCATCCCGTTCCCATCACTTTTCCCGGCGGAGCGGGCACAACCCCGTGGAGCATCAACTTCCGCCAGGCGATTGTCGGATCGTATCAAGACACCAGTTTCCCTTTCGCCTTTCACGGATTTCTGGCTGTTCACTAAATAGGAAAACCTCGGCGGCTCGGTTGAGCTGCCGAGGTTCTTTTAGCTCTTCACCGCTACGGCGACACCATCCCTGATGGGCAGGATGGTAGTAAAGAATTCATTGGAGGCCCACAAACGCCGGTTGAATTCCTGAATCGCCCGCGTGGTTTCTTCTTTTGCGTCCGGCTGCGTCACCCGACCGGACCAAAGGACGTTGTCAGTAATAAAAAGACCTCCGGGGCGAAGTCGGCTGGCAGCCATGTGCAACACGCGCGGATAATCCTGCTTGTCCACATCGTTAAAGATGATGTCGAACTGCTGTTTCTGCTCGGAAAGCAATTCCAGAGCGTCACCAACGCCCAGGTGAATGCGGCCGGCGACGCCTGCGCGTTGAAAGTAGCCCCGAGCTTCTTCGGCGTTTTTGGAATCACCATCGGTATAGAAAACCTGGCCGCCGTCGCCGACGGCCCGCGCCCACCAGATTGTGGAATAGCCGATGGCTGAACCCATTTCGAAGATCTTCTTTGCGTCGATCAGTCGCGCGTACTGATACAGCACTCGTGCTACCGCGGGACCGACGATGGAAATGTCGCGCTGCGCCGCCTGCTGCTCCATTTCCATGAGAACAGGGTCGCGCTCCGGCAGGAGCGAAGCCATATATTGCTCCACCGCAGGATTGACAATGCCTTCCACGCCCATCAGGAAAGAGTCTCGCCGGGTTTCATGGTGTGGAGTTCAATGCCCATGTCCTGGATGCGGCGCTCCATCTCCTGAGGCGTTCCCGTCAGTAAGGGAAAGGTTCCGAAGTGCATAGGGATGACGGCTTTGGGCTTGAGCAGTTTGCAGGCATAGCTGGCTTCGCGCGGGCCCATGGTAAAGACGTCGCCGATGGGTAGCATCACCAAATCTGGCTGATAGAGTTCGTGGATGATGTGCATGTCGCCAAAAACGTTGGTGTCTCCCGCGTGGTAAATCTTGAGGCCGTTCTTGAAGTGGATGACGTATCCGCAGGGCTCACCACCGTAAATGATTTGACCATCATCTTCAATCCCGCAGGAGTGATCAGCGTGAACCATGGTCACGTAAATGTCGCCCACTTCCTGTGACCCTCCCTTGTTCATGGGCATGATCTGCTTGGCGCCTTTTTTGTTCATCCACATGCAGAGCTCGTAGACGCCCACCACTTTGGGGTTGTGCTTCTTGGCCAGCTCCACGGCATCGCCAATGTGATCGCCATGCCCGTGCGTGCAAAGCATGACGTCAATGTGGTCAAATTTCTTCTTGTCCGCCGGCGTCATGGGATTGTTCATCACCCAGGGGTCAATGAGGATTTGCTTGCCATCTGGACTCTCAATGAGAAATGTTGCGTGTCCAAGCCAGGTTAGTTTGATTCCGTTGAGTTTCATGGTCTCCCTCTCAAAGATAGATACTGATGAAGCAATGAACTTTTGCTGGTTTTAGAATCTGTCAGTCGCTCGGTCTTGCAGCTCTTGGCTTGTTGGATTTGGGTTATTGGCTCTCTTGGCTAAGAGCCAATAGCCAACAGCTCATAGCCACGTACCCCAATCAATCACGAATGCTTATTTCTCCTCCGCCTTCCATCCTTTATATCCCCCGGCCAGGGACATCACATTCTTAAACCCCATACGCTTCAGGTTCTGCGCTGCCAATGCGGAACGGCCGCCCCCGCCGCAATAGCACACGATGGGTTCACTCTTGTCCGTGGTGATGGTATCGATCTTGTATTCAAGTTGTCCTCGCGGCAGCGCTACCGCACCCGCGATTGAGCCCTGAGCGACTTCGTCGGGCTCGCGGACGTCAATGAGTTTGAAGTCGCTGCCGGATTGCTGCATGCGCTTGAGTTCGGCGGGATCAATTTCCTTGATTTCCTTTTTGGCTTCGTTGACCAGTTGATGGTATTCAGGCAATGGCACAAATCACCTCTTGCAAAGCAACGCAAGATTCTAAATGAGAGGCAAGCGAGTTGAGAATCTGTTGCATGCATTTCACACGCGAAAAATCAGGAGCCGCAGGCGTTTGCTGGCGCACGCGACGCCGGACGCAGACTGCTATGATGAACATTTCGTGAAGAAAGGAGAGACCTGCGTTGCCCCAGACCAACATCTCAAAGGAAAAGATCACACTGAACGTCTCAGACGGAAGCAACATGGACTGCTATGTTGCCCGTCCAGACGATTCCTCTGCTCATCCCGGAATCATTGTTTTGCAGGAAGCCTTTGGCGTGAACTCCCATATCCGGAACGTGACCGAGCGCTTTGCTGCGCAAGGTTACGTTGCCATAGCTCCGGAACTCTTTCATCGCACAGCTCCCGGATTTGAAGGCAGCTATAGCGACTTTCCCGGCGTGAGGCCACACATGGGGACCATGACGGTTCCCGGCTCGGAGGCCGATCTTCGTGCCTCATTTGAGTGGCTGCAGAAGCAGAAAAATGTACAGCGTGATCGCATCTGCTCCACTGGATACTGCATGGGTGGAAGAATGTCATTCCTGGCCAACTCCATCCTGCCGCTTCATGCTGCGGCATCTTTTTACGGTGGCGGCATTGCTCCTGCTCTGCTGGACCGCTCTCCGCGCCTGCATGCTCCCATGCTGTTCTTCTGGGGAGGCCTGGATAAGCACATTCCTCCGGAGCAGCGCGGCGCCGTGATTGACGCTTTACGCAGTGCCGGAAAAACGTACGCCAACGTTGAGTTTTCAGATGCGGACCATGGGTTCAACTGTGACGAACGTGCCTCATATCAGCCGCGCGCCGCGCGACAATCGTGGGCGATGCTGCTCGAGTTTCTGCAATCATAGAATCTACATTGGTCACGCAAGCATCTCAGCATAAGCACCCTCTTTTCACGCATGGCTGATTCCAACTCCATCCAGACGCCTTCGGCCCAGGCTGAAGGCATCCGTTTTCTTCTACGAGCGCTGCGTTATCGCAACTACCGGCTGTTCTTCGGGGGACAGAGCGTTTCGCTGATTGGAACCTGGATGACGCGCATCGCCACGAGTTGGCTGGTTTACCGGCTCACCGGCTCCGCCATGCTGCTGGGACTGGTTGGCTTTGCCGGACAGCTTCCTACGTTTCTGCTTGCGCCCTTTGCCGGCGTGTGGGTGGACCGCTGGAACCGCCATCGGGTTCTGGTGGTCACGCAGGTGCTCGCGATGCTCCAGTCGTTTGCGCTTGCGGTGCTCGCGCTCACCGGACGCATCACTGCCTGGGACATCCTGTGGCTCAACGCCTTCCAGGGCGCTATCAATGCGTTCGATATGCCAGCCCGCCAGGCCTTTGTGCTGGAGATGGTCACCGATCGCGCCGACCTCAGCAACGCCATCGCGCTGAATTCTTCCATGGTCAACATGGCGCGTCTCATCGGTCCGTCAGTTGCCGGATTGATCATTGCCGTGGTCGGCGAAGGGTACTGCTTTCTGATTGACGGTTTCAGCTATCTGGCGGTGATCGCTTCCCTGCTGCTGATGCAGCTTGCAGCCATTGCGCCGACGCGCCGGGGCAAGAACACGCTGGCCGATCTGAAGGAAGGGTGGCAATACGTCTCAGGCTTTGCGCCGGTGCGCGATGTGATGCTGCTGCTCTGCGTGGCCAGCCTGATGGGTATGCCATATATGGTGCTGATGCCTATTTTTGCCGGGCAGATTCTGCACGGCGGGCCGCACACTCTGGGCTTTCTCATGGGCGCCACAGGCGTGGGCGCGCTCACGGGCGCGGTGATTCTTGCCGCGCGCAAAAGCGTTCTTGGGTTAGGCCGCGTGATCTGGCTAGCCTCGGCTGCGTTCGGCGCCGGACTGATTGCCTTCTCCGCGTCCCGCTGGTTGTGGCTATCGTATGTGCTGATGTTTGTGGTGGGGCTGGGAATGATGCAGCAGATGGCCTCCAGCAATACCATCTTGCAGACCATTACGCCTGACGATAAGCGCGGCCGCGTGATGAGCTACTACACCGTTGCGATCGTGGGCATGATGCCGTTCGGGAGCCTGCTCTCCGGATGGCTGGCCGCCCGCCTGGGCGCTCCGATTGCGCTGGCGATTGGAGGAACTGCCTGCGTCGCGGGAGCAGGGATATTCGCTTTGCGGCTGGGACGCATCCGCGAGCTTGTCCATCCTATTTATGTGCAACTGGGGATCATCCCTGAGATCGCTGAAGGCATCAACTCCGCCGCAGTTCTCACTTCAGTCAGCGAAGAATGAAGTTCTGCGTTTTCAGCGGTAGTAGCCCGCTCTGGCTTCTACCATCGCATCCTGGTGAGCTTTCTTGCTTTCTGGAGCCAGCTTCACTTCGATGGCACAGAACCTGCCCCTGGCTTTCTGCCCCACGGGATGGTAGGCCAGCGTATAGCGCATGCGGATATCATCTACTAAAGATGCCAGCCGCTGATCGATGCGCTTACGACTAAATTCCACTACCTGTCCACCTGTAGCCTGGGCATATTTATGCACGTCGCCGGGCGGATAAAGCATTTTGTTGACCATGGTTTCGCCGGCTTTGGACATGCGCAGAGAGAACTCGTCATCAGAAATCTGGCTGGTCTGGAGCAGCGTGCAGACCACCGTGCCGGTTCGCCAGAGCTCTTCCGTAGCTTCTTTTTCGCTGTGTAGTTTGGCTTTACCAAGGCTGCGCCCGTAGCGCCGCCTGACCTCATCAGAAGGATAATTGGGAATATCATCCGTGAGCCAGATGATCACGCGACGGTTGCCAAGATGGCCTGATTTCTGCAGGCGCGCAGCTGCCTGGAAGATGCCCTCATTAAAAAATGCCGCCTCACTGCTCTCCGTGCGGCTGGCCTTCTTGATTGCATCAACCGTGCGGGCACGGTCGGTGGTGAAATCTTCAATCAGGTTCGCTGTAGCTGAATAAGTCATGACCGCTACTTCATCCTGCGGCTTGAGATGCCGCAGGGCATCGAGCGCGCCATCGGCCAGCGGCTTCAGCACCGGACGCACACTGTCCGTTAGATCAAAGAGCAGGACCACGGAAAGCGGCAGTTCATCCTGGCTGAACGAGCTGATTTGTTGCGGCACCTTATCTTCATAGACTTGAAAATCGCGCGAGGTGAGTCCCGTTACGGCATGGCCGTTTTTCTTTTCGAGCACCTGCGCGTCAACCGTGACCAACCGCGCATTGACGCGATACACTCCGGCGTTGTCAACGGAGTTTTGCGCAAGAACGAGGCCGCTGCATGAAACCAGCAACAGAGGAATGAATTTAGCCAGACAAGATCGCCACGCCATAACCTTCTCCCGAGACGGATGCGTGATTCGATTCACTGTGGCCTCCAGCTTCCCAGCCGCAGCTTTGATGATCAAAACGATAAGCCGGATCGGGCAGGAATGTCCACTACGGTTTCCAGGCGACATACTGAAGCTGGCTATCCATCCCCTTACTGTAGGAAACGGGCACCACAGTTCTCCTCATGCAGTAGCTAAGATGCTCAATTCGGCAGGGAGTTTAGTTCCAAAAAGGAACGCATCAATTCCCAGGCGCACTGTGCGCGGTGCATTCGCATCATTCTGATCCGGTGTAGGCTTTTCATCAGTTCACGCTCGGCAAAATCCCGGTTTATAATGCCGCAAATTTCTCATGTTCAGCCGGGCCCAACGCGCTTTACTCCTTTCCGTGCTCCTTACAAGCTTTCTTCCCTGCAGTTCCCAGGAACAAAGGTCTGCAGTGGTGGAAGGTTCGGTTTCCAACAAGCTGACCGGCTCACCGGTAAAGGGGGCGCACGTAATCTATACGCGGTTAGCTGCAGGGCCAGCGCAGGCTTCATCACCTATCAGCTCTGATACCGACCCCCAGGGGCGATTTCACCTTGATCTCTCCCCCGGTTCTTACCGGCTATGGGTTGAAAGACACGGTTTTGTGCGCCAGAGCTATGGTTCGCATGCTCCTGACGGCCCGAGTTCTGTTCTCAGCGTTATCCCCGGGGAAGAGCTGCATGACATCGCTTTTCGTATGACCCCGCTGGGAGCCATTTCCGGTCGTGTAATGGATGAAGATGGCGAGCCCGTACAGGGAGTCGGCGTTCAGGTTTTGCGTATGAGCTATAGCTCCGGACTCCCACAACTCACGTTCGTAGGCGGCAGCACGTCAAACGACCTGGGCGAGTACCGTTGTTTCGAACTGCCGGCCGGCCGCTACTTTATTCTGGCAGCGCCCAACGGCTCTCCTTTGTCTCATCCGGTTGAACAGGGCGCACTCGTCCCTGAAGTTCAGGATGCTTATATCCCCATCTACTATCCCGGCGCAGCTGAGTTTGATGCTGCCACGTCAGTTGCCCTGCCTGAAGGTGGTGATGTTTCCGACATCAACATTTCGTTGCAGCGAATCCGCGCGACCAGCATAAGGGGCCGTCTCCTGAGCCCGAGAAAGCTGTTGCCTAATGAATTCCAGGTGATTCTGGCTTCCAATGAGCACGGCACGGCGTCATTCGTGGGCCGCACGCCAGCAGTGGTAGATCCCACGACGGGACGGTTTGAAATTACGGGTGTTGCTCCGGGATCTTACATCCTGGTGGCTTCGCAGTTTACCAGTGGACAAGTCTTCTCGGCAAGAGTACCCATTGAAATACGCGCTGGCATTCCTCCGGAGCAGGTGACTCTGGCACTTACACCGTCAGCTCAACTTGCGGGCAACGTTTCCATGGAAGATGGATCTGTGCTTCCCCCCGGTCTGGCCCTTCACTTGTTCCCGCTGGAGGGCATTTTCCCCGGGTTGAGGCCAGAGAGCAAAGTCGGGCCGGACGGAAGCATTCGCCTTGCGGGAGTATCGCCGGGTTCATGGGCACTCTCGGTGCAACATTTGCCGGAGGGCTTCTGGATCAAATCCGTGGCTCTTGGTGATGCCCAGATGCCGGATGGGATGTTGAATTTGCAGAGTGGAAGCGCCGGGCCGCTGAGCATTGTTCTTGCCAGGGATGGAGCGGCCGTCTCAGGTACGGTGGAAGCAAACGGTCAGCCCCATGCCGCCACGGTGGTTCTTGCTCCTTTGGCTGCAGATCGGCGCTCACCCCAGTCATATCGTTCGGTCAGCGTCAGCGGAGGCGGTAGTTTTTCCCTGAAAGGCGTACCTCCGGGTAAATACCGCTTGTTTGCTTTTGAAAGTGTCGTTCGCGATGCCACCCTGGATCCTGAGGTTCTGAGCGATGTGAAAGATATGGGCCAGACCGTCTCCCTGGCTGCGGGGGAAACGGCAACGCTGCGGCTTACCCTTATACCCTACGAAGCCACACTGCCCTCCAGATAGACCAAGCGTTAGTTCCATTTTGAAACTGGTTGCAGCTGCTTTCCATTTCTTCGTTCATTTTCGCAATCCCGGAGAAGACTCCTTTCCCCAAAAAGCTTTTAATTCAGCAGGACGAAGGAGAATCAACCCTTATGAAGAAGCCTTTCTCGCCTAGACTAGCAAGATGGATTGTCGCTTTATGCCTGCCATCTCTGGTGCTGCTGTGTGCACTGACGACGGCTTCAGCACAAACCGCAGGATATGACCTGCTGCAGACTGGTTCAGGAGCTTCCGTTGACCTGAGTTCGGTTGGCCTGGGAAATGTACCCCTGCAGGGAGTCCCCATTCAGTCCGGCACAGGGAATACGGACACAATCATGCATCGCACGCAGGACGTGCCGCAGGGCGGCGGGCAGGTTCCGCTGGAAGTGACTGCCCTGTTCATGAAGAGCACCTCAAGTGTGACCTTCAATAACCAACCGGTGGATGTTTACGTCACTCTCAACAATTCTGCAGGAAAAATTTCTACCAGCGTGCTGCCGCAACCCGATTCTCTGTCGCCGTCTACCGGGACCGTGACCGTCCGCACGGATGGAACCTTTGACTCAAGCTTTACCGTGCATGCCGACATTATCTTCGTCAAAGCCGGTCAAAGTGTCACAAATTCCGCAAACTATGTGGGACACCAGGCTGCTTCAGCTATTAACTTGAGCTCCACAAATTCCACCTACTCCGCCAGCGCGCCTACCGGGTACCCATCTTCCACCACGTTCCCATCGGGTGGGTTTTATCCCAAGCCAATTCACAACGCATCGCACCCGGTTGTGCCAGCCAGTTGCAACACAACGCGTGGGTTGCAGTCCACCAGCCCATCAACAACAAGCGCCACAAAGGGTGCGCAGCAAATCCAGGGCCCGACGGGATCGGCTGCCGTGGTGGCGTGCATCTCTGTTACCCAGGCTCAGTAGTCATTCCGTAGGCGGCGCAATCCATTGCGCCGCCTTGCTTGCAACACTCCTCTCAGACGCCCCTTTTGCGCCGCCTGGAATTCCATTTTGGGAACTAGTTTAGAAAAAATTCACATCGGCTGCCCCTGGCTATTGCCACGACAAGTGCTTCGTCGTACCTTGTTTTCCTCGCATTCCGGGGCTGATAGGGGCGGCGCCGGAAGCAGAACACGGTTCAGCACTGCCATAGCTGCCTTCACGCAAGAGGTTTCCTGCTTAGCGTGTAGGTTTTTGAAGCGCGGCTACTCTCCTGAACATCTCCGCGGGGTCAAGGTCACATACGCCCTGTAAGTGACGGGGCGAAGCTACGCACACTCTCAGCTCAACTCTTCGCTACACGGTTACCATGGCTGGCTTATCTTCACTCGATCCAGATGAATTCAACTGGTTTGTCTTGTTTGTTCGTACAAACCAGGAAAAGACAACTGCAGCGCGGCTAGGGGCAGCAGGCATTGAATATTTTCTGCCTACGTTTCCTTCATTACGCCAATGGAAAGACCGGCGAGTCACGCTGGAGTTGCCACTGTTCCCCGGCTACGTCTTTGTTCGTCTCCCTTACTCGGACCGCTTGCGTGCCCTGACTGTTTCAAGCGTTCTCTATATGGTTGGTCCCGGACACACACCGGCGATCCTCACAGAGGACGAAATAGGCTGGATCAGGCAAGGCGTGAAATCAGGAAAAGCTGTACCACATGAATATTTGCATGAAGGCCAACGTGTAGCTATCACTTCCGGAGCGCTAGCGGGTTTGCAGGGCATTCTGGTGCGGCAAGTAAATCAGGCACGTGTAGTGGTCTCACTGGATTCGATTGGGCGGGGGTTTGCGGTAGAAGTTGATCTCGAATCAGTCAGGCCATGCGAAGAGACCACCCTTCCTGCTTTGCCGCACCGGTTACCGGCTCGATCCACTGTCCACGACGCAGGAACTTCTCTGAGATCGGTCCATTCGCGCCGGATCTGATTTATGTTGCCGATTTTCGCCAAGCTGTTGCGCATTGACCCGCAGGAAGTTGAGGTTGCGCGGCGCGGGTTCTACTGTCCAAATCCGGCCGTGCGCACGCGCTTGGAGCACATTGGCAAAGTCTTTCTTGCGGGCTACCACGCAGCACTCGTGGCCCCCCAGGCTAGTGCCCTGGGTAAACAACTTGAGCAGGTTAAGAGCGAATACCGTGGGTTCGCCTACGAAGGCGCAGCCATGGCTCTCACACTTCTTGACGCTTTCACATCTGGTTCGCCGCGTCTACTGCAGTTCATGAACGATGCTGGAAAAGACCATATCTATATGCTTCACGTCGGCGCCGGCTGGGCATGTGCTCGTGTGCCCTGGCTTCGCTGGCGGTTGAGCAAGTTCATCGCCAATTTTGATCCCCTCCTGCGGTGGCTGATTGTTGATGGGTTTGGGTTTCATGAAGGTTATTTCCACCTTCAAACCGCAATCGAATCCGCAACCAGGCTCTCAGAGGAAAGTCTGCATGTCTTCTATCAAGGCCTTGGACGCAGTCTCTGGTTCGTACACGGCTGTGATGTGGAGAGAATCGCAATCGCAATCAGCCAATACCATCCAGTTTTTCATGCGGATGCGTGGAGCGGTGTTGGCCTGGCGTGTGGATATGCAGGTGGAGCAACAATCTCTGAAATTGAACGAGCAATCGTGCTGGCCACTAAGCACGGTCCGGCATTGGCTCAAGGTGCGGTGTTCGCGGCCAAGGCACGCTTGCTCGCGGGCAATCCAGCTCAGCACACTGACCTTGCATGCAGGATGCTATGCCAGCTGAGTGCTGAGGATGCTGCCGCACTCTGTGATGAGGCCCTCAGCAAGATAAGCCTTACCAGCCCTAATCCTTATCAGCAATGGCGATTGTTGCTGCAGATGCTGCTCTCGCCTTTGCAGTCAGCAATGCGAGGGGAATTCCATGACCCAGCTATTTCGCAACAAGTGGCTTCGACAAAATACAACTAGAATAGCCGCCTGCGTCATTGTGGTTGTGCTGTTCTTCCTGGCGAAAGAGCCGCACATCTCAGCCAGCGCGCGCAGCCAGCTAGCTTCCCGCTTCCACTTTGCGCGCTACACGCTGCCGGTGGACACAACGGCGCCATCGAAAACCGTGCGCGCCGTTCACCCGAGTCTCAAGCGCATTTCGGCCTGGATTTCCTCTGTAGGAGCCGGGGTTGCGGCGGGTGATCTGGACGGTGATGGTTTATCCAATGATCTTTGTCTTGTTGATCCGCGCACAGACCAAGTTCGCATTGAGAATGCGCCCACGACTGGAGATCGCTATCAGGCATTTGATCTCAAGCCGGCTCGCTATAACCCAACGACTATGGCACCGATGGGCTGCCTTATCGGCGATATCAATGAGGATGGGCTGCTCGATGTAGTTGTGTATTACTGGGGCCGAACGCCTGTCGCTTTCCTGCGCAACTCCGGCACGCCCGGGCATGCGTCTCGACTAACCGCCGCGGATTACACCCCGGTGGAGTTGGTTCCCGGCGAGGAGCGATGGTATTCGAACGCGGGCCTGTTTGCTGACGTCGACGGCGATGGTCATCCAGATCTGATCATCGGCAACTACTTTAAAGATGGCGCTCACATTCTGGATGCCAGTGCATCCGGCACCGAGAGCATGCACAACACAAAATCGCGCTCTTTCAATGGCGGGAGCAAGCATATCCTGCTGTGGAAAGAGGCGCATGGCGGCAGCGCTCCCTTCGTGCGCTTTGAAGAAGCCAAAAACATTTTTCCGCCGGAGGTGGA
>DATEJX010000129.1:0-35040 GCA_035277785.1 Candidatus Angelobacter sp.
CTACACGAAAGTACTCGTCCTCAGAGAGAATTCTTTCGAGCGGCGCGATTTCACGCTACAATGTGCGCATGGCTTTTCGTGCGGGTGCTCCAGCTTTCGGCAAGAAACCGACCAAAACACCTCCTCCCGATGAAACCGGTATGGAGCCGACCTACCTTAAGGCGCTGGGTGAAAAACAGACGCCGGTAGCGGTGAAACTTCTCTCCGGCGAGACCTTTCGCGGCTGGGTTGAATACTATGACGCCGCCATGATCCGGCTCACCCGTGAGGGCGCTCCCAATCTGTTTATCTTCAAGCACGAGATCATGTACATTGCGGAAGATAACGGGCGCCGCACCCGTTAATGCCTCAGCAGGACTTTCTCACTCCCATGCAGGAACTAGCCCGCGAAGCCGGAGGCCTGCTCATGTCCTACTTCGGCAAGGTCGCCATCGAATACAAGGGCGAAGCTGATCTGGTCACCACCGCCGATCGCAGCTCAGAAAAGCTGATCGTGGAACACATCCGGCGGCGCTGGCCGGAGCATGATCTCATCGGCGAAGAGGGCAGCCGCAATGAAACCGGCAGCGATTACCGCTGGTACATCGATCCGCTCGACGGGACCACAAACTTTGCTCATGGCTATCCGGTGTTCTGCGTTTCCATGGCTCTTGAATATCGCGGTGAGCGCATTGCCGGCGTCATCTACGATCCCAACCGCGACGAGATGTTTGCCGCCGAGAAGGGAAGCGGCTCCCGGCTGAACGGGGCGCCGATCCACATTTCGCGGACTCCACACCTTCAGGAAAGCCTGGTGGCGACTGGGTTTCCCAGCCACAAACGCCACAAGAACCCGAACATCCATTTCTACTACCAGCTCACGCTGCGTTCCCACGGCGTGCGCCGGGCCGGCTCGGCCGCGCTCGATCTCTGCTACGTTTCCTGCGGACGCTATGACGGATTCTGGGAATTCAACCTGAATCCCTGGGACACCGCCGCGGGCGTCCTGATCGTGCAGGAAGCGGGAGGCACAGTGACCAACTTCAGCGGGCAGCCATTTTCCATTGACAGCCGTCAGGTGCTGGCCAGCAACAGCATCATCCATGAAGAGCTTCTGCACGAGTTCGCAGAGATTTTCGCCGGAAGGGTGGAGGGAGTGCCGAGCGTGCAGGAGTATCTGGCCAAACGCTAAAATCTCCTGAGTTCAGGCGTTGCAATGTACGAACGCTATACAGAAAGAGCGCGGCAGGTAATTTTTTTCTCTCAACAGGAAGCCGTTTCCGCCGGATCATCGTACATAGAACCTGAGCACGTGCTGCTTGGGATCATGCGTTGTTGTGAGCCGGAGCTGAATGACCGTCTGAAGCTCAATACGTTGGAAAATAGGCTGCTAACTGACCTTCCGAAAAGCAGCGATCGCGCAATCTACACAGAAAATTTTCCCGTGCCGCTGTCCAACCAGGGAAAAAAAATCCTTGCATATGCGGTCGAAGAAGCTGACAGGCTCAACTCTCTCGGCATTGGTCCAGCGCATTTGTTGCTGGGAATTTTGCGGGAGCCGGAAAGCTCTACCTGCCACTTTTTGTTGGCGCACGGCATTCATTTAACTGCCGCACGCGACGTGATTTCATCACTGCCGCCAGAACCTGATGGTCCTACGATAGAGTCTATCCACCGACATGATGCATGGAAAAAACGCAAAAAACGAATGTATTTGCTTGCAAAAGCAGCGCAGATTGCGCTGTTGGTGCTTCTGGCCGTCCTTGTGGGGAATAGCCAGATCAGCGGAAAGTACCTGTTCACAATAGGCGTCGGCTGGATGCTGTTCGTGTGCGCCTGGCTTGCTGTTGGCAAATCCGGAATCTGGGGTTTCAAATTCAGCAATCGCCATCCAATCGCGGCAACAGTGATTGTTTACGGATTGATCTGGCTCTATCAGATTCTCCTGTATGGCTGGGTCATCCCGCTTGGGATAGGAATCTATCGCACATTCGCCTGGCGGCCGTAAGTGCGGTCACGGGGCAAAACTCGCCTGGACATGTGGCAGCAGGAAGTCGATCATGCGGGCCCTCAGGTCCTCCAGTTCCTTTTTTGCGCGATCCAGTTCCTTCTGGTTTTTGGGTGGGGTTTCAGGTTCAGTTAGAAGGAACCATTCTTCTTTGAACTTGCGTGCCTGCTCACGCGCATCCGGCGCGGCTTTCTCATCCTGGGACATTTTTTTACACATGAGAGCCAGGAATACGGAGTCAAGGGCTTCAAGGTCTTGTTTGCGAATTGGCATTCTTCCTCTTTTTTGATGGTGCTCATTGTACTTGTGATCACTTGCAAGAACTTAAGCCAGCCTTGCCGGGCAGGCGACGAAGGCCCGCGATATTTAGTTTCAAGTGACAGAGCGAATAAAATACGATAACATGCAGACTGGCGTTCAGGCAATCTTCAATGCTTGTTCGTGGCTCGAAAAAATGCCTCCCAGGAGGCGCCGTAGATCACGGGTGCGATCTTTCAAAACTGAATATTTCACGGAGCATGGACTCCGCATGCCCCTCACGTTGCTAATCCCGGACGGTGCGCAACCCACAGCATAGGGGTGTTGCTTGGGTGACCCCGTGGAAAAGTCTGGGTGACCCAGTGGAAAACGTTGGGTGACCCAGAGGAAATCTTGGGTGACCCAAGGGTCGATTTCCGCTAAGCATCTTTGTTTGCAACAAAGCTGACGAAAAAGGGGGCGGGGGGTGGCAATCGTCTTGATCGCCACATCGCGCGTAAGCGGGAAACAACACGGCGGCGCGACCCTCTGCATGAGCGATCGCGGGCGATCAGACCTTCATAGCCCGGGATGAGTGGGGATGAATGGGGATGAACACGGAGGGTGGGGGATGCGATTGGCTCAGGATTCGAACCGACGCCGAACCCGGGCGTGGTTGGCTGATCGTTGGCAGGATAACCGAGGGAGTTAAGCCGCAGATTGGGCCAATCTATGCAGATGAAGCAGATCCGTTTATGCCGATCTGTTCACCTGCAATGATCAGCGCTTGATCTGCGGCTCTCAGTTCGTTACTGGCCGCGAAGCACGCCGGGCTCGCCAAAGCCTAGCTGGAGCTCGTCTGCTTTGCGCCTGGTGCCCAGACGCATGACTTTACGGCCGTAAGCCGCGTTCATCATCAGAGCTGTTGCCGCGTACCACGCGATAATGGCGGAAATAATAAATAACCAGCCGGCCAGGACACGCAAGCCTTCCACTCCTGCCAACTCGCCTATTGCAGCAATGGTTGACCCTGCCGCCAGGAACCCCAATACAGAAGCAATCACTGACGATTCGGCTGCCGCGGCTGCCATTCCGGCCCAGGTGATTGCGGCCAGTACTACAAACCAGAAGCCCAGGCCCTGGAATGCTGTTCCGTTGGCCGGGACGGTAACTTTTCCTGCGGCTACCAGAATCCAGAGGACGCCAAAGGCCATCCAGAATGATCCCCACATTCCGTGCATGGCGGTGGCAACGCCGTCGCGTGCTTTGTAGGCCCACATGCCGGCCAGGAACTGCGCCAGTCCGCCAAAGAACGCGGCAAACGGCCACAGCACCATCGCGGTTTGTGATGTACCGAACCAGTGCGCCATATGCGCCGCCACCATGAAGGTGGCCCCGGCAAAGCCGTACAGGCCCAGAATGGAGGGCGCCGCAATCGGCTGCAAAGAAATTTGTGTCTGCGGACGCTCCGCAAAGTTTTCCGGAACCGTCCGGATGGGTGTGATGGGAATGCTGCTCATAAACTTCACTCCTCCTGTGCTCGCTGGAACACCTGGGCTTTCTTCCGTCTCGGCCCCTTATCCGGCCCCAAGCGGTGATGTTCCCTGGTGTTTCAGGAGCTGCTACCAGTAGGGAAGCCGGAGAGTTTCGGCTCGTTGTCTTTTCTCAGGTAATAAATATCGTAAAACGACATACAGTCGACGATCCGTTGCTGGTCCAAAAGAGATTCCCGGGCAACAAACGCGCTTGAATGCCTCATCCATTCAAGTAGATAAGAGCTAGATCAATATTTGATCAGGGAAGATTCGCGGTGTGCCGGCGAAAGTTGCCGCACCGGGCGCGGCTTTCATTCTGAGGTGTAGTCATGCAGAGCCATGTGGAAGATTTCAATACCGCACTTTTTCTTGCCATCATTCTTGCATTCAGCCTGGCAGCAGGATTTGTCCTGTGCGTTTATGGATATATGGACCACATCAACAGCACAGTTTCATTACGACTTGGCGGGCATGACAGCTTCTGCATGCATCAGCAATGCTGGAATGTGCCAAGTCCATCGTCCGCCCGCCACTAGCCCAGACCTGCGGAGGGAGGTTGCTTCCGGTTGCTCTCGTTGCTGAAGAGTGCATGGTTCGGCAATTACCGTATTTGGATTTTTTCGATTAAACAGAAGCGATTCTGAAACAAACTAACAATTTTTTTATCCAATACGTATGGGTCTTTTTTCCCGCCAGGCCAAAGGCCTGCTTTGCAGCTTGATTTTTTCTGTGGCAGCTTTCGCCGCCGAGGCCACGCCGGCTTCTCTGGTACACGACGGCCATTTCAAGCACGCCCGTACTCTTCTTGAGCAAGAGATTCGCAACAATCCTAAAAATGCAGCCGCTCTGGTGCTTATGGCCCGGATTGATCTGGCCTACGACGACCATGAGCACGCCACCAAGCTTTTGCGCCAGGCTATTGAGCTGGAACCCGGCAACTCTGACGCGCATGTGTATCTTGCAGAAGCGTACGGGCGCAAGATTGAGCATGTGGGTGTTTTCGACAAAGTGGAAATGGCCAAGACCATCCGCAAGGAATCTGAGCGTGCAGTTGCTGCTGATCCCGGCAACCTTGACGCGCTGGAGTCTTTGATGGAGTTTCACTTGGAAGCGCCCGCGATGGTCGGTGGCAATAAAGACAAAGCGCATGAGTTGGCGCAACGGATTGCCGAACTTGATCCTGTGCGTGGCGATTTTGCCAAAGCAGCTGTTGCCGCCCGCGAGAAGCGTTACGACGAGGAGAAGCAATTCCAGATCAGCGCCGTACAAAGTAACCCGCGCTCTTATGACGCGCTGGTCAGCGCGGCCCGCCTGTTTCTTCGTGATCGCTGGCTTGATTACCAGGCTGCGATTGAATACGCGACGCGCGGTATTGCGGTGAACCCCACGCGCGTGCGTGCGTATTCCGTGCTTGCCCAATCTTACGCTGCGGAAGGGAAGTTGGATCCGCTGAAGGAAGTGCTCTTGCGTGCGGAAACGCGAGTGCCAGACGATCTTTCACCGTACTTCTACGCCGGCGAGGCTTTGCTGGCGAGCAAAAAGGATCCTGCAGTGGCGGAAACATATTTACGCAAGTATTTGACTCAGGAAGCGGAAGGAGAAAGTCCAAGTCTTGGGGAAGCGCATTGGCATCTGGGACAGGCCTTGGCGCAGCAAGGGAAGAAAGATGAAGCCATTCAGGAGATGGAAGAGGCTGTGCGAATTAAACCTGACCTCAAGGATGCTCGCAAAGACCTTAAGCGGCTAAAATCCTCAACTGAATCCAGCTAAACCTCGGCAGAGATCCCTGGAATCGCCGCGTTCGAAGCTCGCATTTTGATATGGGACATTACAGTGGTTAATGCTGGTATGCCCCGACAAATCTTGAGACAATGGCGCGATGTCCACCACAGAGCTGAATCCGGTACTGGAGAGCATGCGTGCGGAAAAGCGCAACGTAGCCTTCAACTCGCTTGTGGCGGCCATTGGCATTACTACGCTCAAGATCATAGTGGGCATTTCTACCATGAGCCTCGGCATCCTGTCCGAAGCAGCCCATTCCGGCCTGGACCTGATTGCCGCTTTTGTCACTCTCATTTCGGTTCGCGTTTCTGACAAGCCTGCGGACGCAGAACACCAATATGGGCATGGAAAAGTAGAGAATTTCTCTGCGTTCATCGAAACCGGTCTTCTTCTTCTGACGTGTATCTGGATTGTCTGGGAAGCGGTGCGGCGACTCAGTGGCTATCACCACGTCCAGATTGATCCAACGCCGGCGGCTTTTGCCGTACTTTTTGTCTCCATGGCGGTGGACTGGTGGCGTTCGCACCGTCTGCGCAGGATCGCCCAGAAATATGACAGTCAGGCGCTTGAGGCTGACGCGCTTCACTTCAGTACTGACATTTTTTCCAGCGGTGTTGTGGCTCTGGGATTGGCGATGGTATGGGCCGGACACAACTGGCACGTTGGCTGGCTGGCCAAGGCAGATCCCATTGCAGCTCTGGTTGTCTCAGGTGTGATTGTTTACGTGAGCTCGCGACTGGCGCGCCAGACCGTTGATGCCTTGCTGGATGCAGCTCCTGCCGGTTTGCGTACTCAGATTATTGACGCGGTGCTTGAAATTAACGGCGTTATTGAGGTGGAAAGAGTACGTATCCGCCGCGCCGGCAATCGCTATTTCGCCGATCTCGCGGTGGGCCTTGCCCGGAATGTAACTTTCCAACGCTCGGAGCAGGTTGTGGAAGAGATAACCGCGGCTGTGCGTCGCATCCTGCCGGATTGTGATGTTGTGGTCCACTCGGTTCCGCGTGAGACCGGCCGTGAAAGCATTTTTGACCGCATCCGCGCCACCGCTTCGCGCAACAATTTCAACGTGCACGATGTCAGCGTTCAGGACCTGGGTGGCAGCATCCATGTAGAGCTGCATCTGGAGCTGGATGAAAAACTCCATCTCAAACAGGCGCACGACGTCGTGACTCTGCTGGAAAGTGAGATTCGGAATGAGGTTCCGGAAATTTCAACGATCCTGACTCACATTGAGAGTGAACCGTCGACCATTGAGGAGGGGAATATTGTTCATCGCGATGCCGTGCTGGAGCAAAAGCTCAAGCCCATTGTCGAGCAGTTTCCGGAGATTCTGGACATGCATGAAGTGGAGATCAAGCGCGTCCGGGGACGGGTTTATATGTCATGCCATTGCACAATGGCGGATGATCTTTCTTTAGCCGAAGTGCACGACATTTCCACGGAGCTGGAAATCCGTTTTAAACAAGCCGCTCCGGAGCTCTTCAAAGTCCTGATTCATCCTGAGCCAATGACCGACAATCGAAGATAAGCCAAACGCCGTGCCGGCGATTGGGGATGACGTACCTCAAAAGAGCCGGAGTCGACCCCGCCTGAGAACCGTCTGGTCTGAGCCAATTCGGATTATCAAATTTAATTTATCCATCTATATTTCTTAACGAAGTATTCCACTCTACTATCCCAGAAGCATGGCTCACAGTTGCGATCCAATCAAGAACCAGGGACCCGGAAGAACCTGGTTCTTGCTTTTCGTGCTTCTTTGAGGCTCTCCAACCGTAGTCTCTGAACCCTGAATTGCCCGTTAAGGGCGCCAGCCAAACTGCGCGATTCTGTTTACATCCAAGTTTCAAAAAGGGGATTTGTATGCTCCGCAAACTTGTATTCTTTGCGCTGCTTTGCTCAGGGCTAGTTGTTGCGCAGTCGCCTATGCAGATTCCAGGAAGGCCTTCTGGGAATCGCGGCACGGTGAACCCGAATGAGCCTGATACGAAGGCCCCCAAAAAACATCAAAGCTCCAGCAAAGATGTTGCAGACAAATTGCAGAAGGCCCTGGATAACAAGAACGCTGCCTATAAGGGATCTGACATCAAGGCGGCTGTGGATGACCAGAATGTGACTCTCACCGGCTCAGTGACTGGTTCAACGCAGCATGAAATGGCGCTACAGCTTGCCCGCGCTTACGGCGATGGCCGCAACGTTGTTGACAAGCTCGTGATTGAATGAGTGTACGCACAACGTCGCCTCTGCTCTGAACTTTGCACCAGATTTTGCATTTCCAGGGTTTCCCAAAGATCGGTTATGCAGCAGCTCCTGCGGCGCGTTCCGCGCAAAGATCAGATTTGCGCACGAAGAAAATGTGTCCGTTGCTGCAAGTCAGCACTTCAAGCCCGCCGACTCGCGTATCGGTGTCACATCTTGCCAGCACTTCGTAGTTCTCAAGCACCTGATGAATGAATCCGACATGGCAAATTGGACATTGCAACATCATGGCTGGTTCCTCCTCGGGCACCACAAAGATTGTGTGCGGATATTGATCATTGCGATGCGAGTTGCTGGATTCAGGAGGTCTGATTCTTGTGAAGAATTGTTTGAGCCAGAGAGCAGGCAAACCTGATTGGAAGGGCGACGCTAATTATGAAAGATTTTTCAGTTTTGATTTCGATCGATACCCGCTATGCGTTCCGCTCACTTATAACGGCTTCTTCTTCCGGTTGCAATTCATAGACGTGCATGGGTTCGTAAGTGAACGGACATTCGACCGCGCGGATCAATTCAAAGCTGACCATATGGGCACATTTCGCGCACCTTGGAAAATTCTCGCCTTTGCAGATTGTCACTGAGTGAGGCAGTCTATGTACCGCGTGAAGCACACGGTAGATTCCACTCTCTGGAACTGATTGCCCGGTTTGGAATGTGTTCAGACCCATTCAAGGTTCAAGCGGAGCGACCGGCAATACTAACAGACGACTCCAGCCTCGAAAGGCGGGGAACTCAGGAGAAAAGAGAGCATAGGCTACCGGCCAGCGGACTTATGGATTAAGTTTAATCGGATTACGATGAAGACCTTAGAATGCTAAAAAGCACCGGCACGCCATTGCTGACGTCACCGGTGTTTAGAGAGGAGGTCGGGTACTTGAAACTATTGCAGTTGGGTCATGGGCTTGCGCATCAGCATCATGTGTTTCATATCGCCCATTGCTGGCATCTGCTCGGTCTTATAGCCACTCGGAACCTGAAACAGGCTCGCATCCGGCTCGCCCTGCTTGATATTGGTGAGCTGGAATACGGTCTCGCCAAACCGAGGATCGTTGCGTTTCTGCAATACCGTGGTGTGCAGATCGGGTGATGTCCAGGTTTCCACCGTGATCTGGATCGGCTGCTCATTGCCGATCTTGCCCGCCGGTATGGTCCTCGTTATCCGCGTTCCTTCCGCTGAGACTCCTTCAATTTGCTGGGTGCCCAGGGATTCTGTTTTGACGTCTCCCTGTTCTCCATTGGCTGCAAATGCCTTCTGCATCTTCCTGTGCATCTGCTCCATATTCGTTCCGTTCATATCATGCTTCATCGCCCGCGCGGTCTGTTTGTCGGGCTCCAGAATGTACGCGGCCCCGGCAACTGGGTCATGAATGAAAATCACCTTAGGCGCATTTACCTGGACCGGTCCCATTCCAGCCATGACTTCTTCCCGACGAGTACGTCCTTCGCTGTCGCGAGCGATCAGTCCGCTTTGCTTGTGCACAATGCGGTTTCCATCTGCAAGCACCTGGGTGGTCTCAGTGCTGGCTGTGGCGGTGTAAGGAGCACCCTTCACCATTTTTTGGTCAGCATGTTCGAAAAAAAAGACCTCGCCGTTCGCTGGTCCGATGTTAATCATCATCTGTTCGCCCGGCCCGCTGTTTGAGGAATAAAACTCCACATGCTGAGGCGGCGAAGCTTCTTGAGCAAAACCGGCACCGACAAAGCAGAGCAGTCCGGCCAGGAAGATATGCAGTTTCATGAAATGCTCCTTTAGGTAAAAATGTTTTCTATTGAACTAATCTCACCGCGTAAGGCGTTCCGTCCCGGTCGGTAATGAAGTCAGCGAGTACTGGCCGGTCTGACAGATCTCCAGCCACCCGCGCTCCCAGCATGCGCAGTTCAGATCTGGTGACCTCCACGCGCACCATTTGCAATTCACTGCTCGCTATAGTTGGATCGTAACTGGGAAGGGGAACAAAGGCTTCCTTATTGACCGCCTGGCCAGGGCTTTCAGTATTGCTTGATGCCCTGACCTGATGCTGCCTGGGTTGCGGATCCGGGACCTCGGTCGTTTTGGTGGTTGCGGCAACGGCAGGGGCTTGTTCCGCAACAGGCGCCGCAATCTGTTGATGAGCTGTGCGTACCTTGTAGCGCATACTGGAAATACCCACCAGCGCCAGCAGGCAAGCGACAAGTGCGCCCGCTAGAGCCGACCTTATCTGACGTCTCCGCCGATGATGATGGCGAAACTTTTCCAGCAAATTAGCCCCGAGTTCAGGAGGCGCATTGCGCTCTTCCGCTTTGGCAAGCCGGTGCAGCGCTGATGACAGCAACGCCTCGGATGGCTTCCGGATTGGATCTATCTCACGCATCTTTGGCAACTCAAGTTCTTTTGGCAACCCAACTTCTTTTTCAAAATAGCGCGGCCGCGATGGAGCCTTGAAGCCA
Source organism: Candidatus Angelobacter sp. (assembly GCA_035277785.1). Lineage (GTDB taxonomy): Bacteria > Acidobacteriota > Terriglobia > Terriglobales > Acidobacteriaceae > Angelobacter. The sequence continues at coordinate 10,228 of DATEJX010000129.1, forward strand.
CAGTTCCCGGTGAACAGCCCAGCACTTCGCCTGCTTGCTGGTAACTAAACTCTTCCAAATCGCACAACACTACAGCTTCCCGGTATTGTTGTGGGAGGCCCAAAACCGCTGCTCGCAGCGCAGCAAGCAGTTCGCCGTTGGTCAGCTCTCCCAGGACGTCCAGTTCTTCTGCCATTGCGAACTCATCGAGTGCCAAGTCTTCTTCCTCGAGTGCCAGTTCGCACCGTGAACCCTGGACGGCACGTCGAGTAACATTGCGTGCGATCCCGAACAGGTAGCCGGCCACCGTTCCTTTACCGGCATCGTAGCCGCGCGGGTTGTTGATCAATTGCATGAACACTTCCTGGGTCGCTTCTTCTGCAGTGGCGTTATTGCCGCTCATGTGCAGTGCAAACCTGTAAATCGCCCCCTGGTAACGTTCATACAGCGCCGTAAAGGCTGGTTCGTTACCCTTCGAGAGCTGCCGGAGCAACTCCTGGTCATCTCTCGCCAATTCCGCCATGCTATTGCCCGGTGCTTCTGCTCCTACTATCCATTGCGCGGATTTGAATATTTGTTCCAAACTTTTTCCTGTTTCAGCAGTTCCGGACGAGCCGTTCTGCCGGGAGTACTGCCCGCCATTGAGGGTGACCTGTCCCAGGTTACTGACGTTCGCAACCGTTGGAGGTAATCGAAACGCCGGGAAATCCTGCTATTCTAGTGCGGAATTTGAGGAGCGCCAGTGGTTGAAGCCAAATTGAATTGGATTGATGGCGAGCGATTTGCTGCTATTGCCAGCAGCAGGCATGCAACAATGATCGATTCTGACCGGCAGAGCAACACCGCGCCGGGGCCCATGGAGATGGTCCTGATGGGGCTGTGTGGCTGCACAGCGACTGACGTGGTAAGCATTCTGCGCAAGAGGCGGCAGCCATTTACTGCCGTTGAGGTGCGGGCTGAAGCCGAACGTGCTCCGGAGCCTCCCACGGTGTACACTTCCATCCGTTTGATCTACACAATCACCGGCGCGGTAGACCGGAAAGCCGCAGAAGACGCGGTGGCTCTGTCAGAAGAAAAGTACTGCAGTGTGGCTGCCATGCTCAAAAACACAGCCAGGATCACCACAGAAATTCGCTTAATCGCCGCAGAAAATGCGGGTGAAACACCACTGCAGGCAGCAAAATAATGAAACCTCAATTGCATTGCCAGAATCTTATTCTTTAAGTTGGGGAGGAAAGAATGACAGCAAAAAAAGTGGTGGTCTATAGCTCACCCGGTTGACCGCCATGTTCCTGGGCCAAGGCCTACCTTTCGGAGAAAGGGATCCCGTTTGAAGTAAAAGATGTCAGCATTGACCAGCAGGCCGTTTTTGAGCTGGTACGCACCTATAAGAGCCGTTCCACACCTACCATTGTGGTTGGCGAGCAGGTCATGATCGGATTCGATCCTGACCGGCTGGACCAGTTGCTTGCCGACTAGCGCCACTGAAGAACAGATCAGCCCCCGCAGCGGCCAGTTGTCGCACCCCTGGCGGGGGTACTTCTTCATCGCTGCTGCCACGTTTTGCTGGGGCGCCGCCGCCACTGTAGGCAAAGCTATCTTCAGCGCCCGGGTATTTGCCGGGCACGCCAGAATTTCACCCCTCGTACTGTCACAGGCAAGGACTACCTTCGCCGTGGCAGTTCTGGGAGCATTTCTACTGGTTCGCTATGGACCTCGCTTTTTCCGCATTGGCCGTCGCGATCTTCTGTTGTGCGTGCTCACAGGGACTCTTGGCCTCGCCGGCTCGAACTACTTCTATTACCTGGCAATCGAAAAATCTACGGTGGCCATCGCCATCACGCTGCAATACACGGCGCCAGTCTGGGTTCTGATTACGATGGTGCTGCGTGGGCGTGACCGGTTCACTCTAATTCGAGTTTCTGCCGTGCTTCTGGCTTTGACAGGTATTGCATTGGCCATTGATGTTTTTCATTCCGGCCTCAGCCTGAAAGCGATTGGCGTTCTCGGGGGAATCATCGCGTCCTTTTCGTTCGCGTTTTACAACATTGTTGCTCAGGATCTGGTAAGCCGTAATCACCAGTTCAAGATCATGTTTTATGCGCTTCTGGCAGCGGCTTTGTTATGGATTGCGGTGAATCCGCCGCAAAGGCTGATGGCAGAACACTTCAGCGGTACACAATGGAATTTTCTGTTCCTGTTTGCCTGCCTGTCCACGCTCTTGCCGTATTTCTTTTACTTTACTGGCCTTAAATATCTGGACCCGACTCGTGCCATCATCGCCAGTTGTCTTGAACCGGTATTTGCTATTTTGTTTGCGTTCATCTTTGTTGGCGAATTCCTTCGTCCGTTGCAGATTGTCGGCGTTGCCACTGTTCTTACGGCCACTGTGATGGTGCAGATCCGGCGACGAACACTCGTATCCTAACCAGAAAAACAAAGACGGCAGCCTTATCAAAAGGCCGCCTATGAACGAAACTTTTCGAATCAGAAGTGCGAAAGTTTGGTTCACCATTTCGTTCGTTGCTGACCTAACTAGACGGTACATTGCACTCTTAGATAGGCAAGCTTCCCAGCGTCCAATGCACACCCAATTGAATCAGCCAACTGCACCCCGTGCTTGCTAAAATACCCTTATGATTCACCTCAGAAAGGCCGGCATTTTGGTAATGTTTCTTTCGCTGGCCGTGCTTGCGCAGTCAGATAAGCCCCCCACCGCTACTGTCAATCTCACCGTGGTGCGGGATTCCAACGGCAAGCCGGTGAAGAACGCTGAAGTCGTTCTCCACCTGCTGGATAAAGAAGGGAACGAAAGACAGGACGGCCTTGAACTCAAGACCCATGAAGACGGAAAAGCCGCCACTGACGGTATTCCTTATGGGAAGGTCAGGATCCAGGTGATCGCGCAGGGTTTTCGTACTTGGGGAAATGACTATGAAGTGCGCCAGCCGAACATGGAAATAACCATAAAACTGCAAAAACCCGGCGGACAGTTTTCAATCTACAAATAGTTTCTTCAAACAGGCTGAGCCCGCTGGGCCACACTCCGCCCTCGCCAATGGCGGAATCTGCAAGCTTGACAGAAACTGCTCCGGAATGTCATTTCTAGTAGCTTTACTTATTTGCAGAAAAACAGGAAGGAAAAGCGCTGCGTGAAGGTCAGGGTCTTTTTCCATGGAAAATGTTTTGACGGTACTTCCTCAGCCGCGCTTTTTTCGCGGTTTTACCGGGAGCGAATTCGCAGCGACGTTGACTTTCAATTTACCGGCCTGGTCCATCGCGCTGGCGCTCTTTTTGATGAAAGAGAATTCGACGGCGACGAGAATGTGATCGTCGATTTCAAGTATTCCGCTTCACCGAAAATCACCTGGTGGTTTGATCATCACCAGAGCGCCTTTTTGACGCCTGAGGACGCTGAACATTACCGCACCCACGACCACAGCCAGAAATTTTACGATCCGGAATTCAGATCCTGCACCAAGTTTCTGGCCCGTGTGGCGCAGGAGAGATTTGCTTTCGATCCTGCGCCCGTCGCCGAGTTGATCCATTGGGCGGATATTATCGATGGCGCCCAGTTCGAGTCGCCGCAACAAGCTGTGGAGATGGCGGAGCCGGCTATGAAGCTCACCATGGCCATCGAATCAACCAACGATTCTGATTTTCTTCCCCAATTAATCCCCTTTTTGGTCGCTGAACCTCTGGCCAAGGTTATCCAGGAGCCGTTTGTCGCTTCACTGATCCCGCCGCTCATGGAGCGGCACCGCAAGTCGATCGATATCATCCGCCGCCATTCTGAATGCAGGCAGGGAACCATCTACTTTGATATCAGCGATTACGATCTGGAAGGCTATAACAAGTTCATCCCTTACTATCTGCACCCAGACTCGGTTTACAGTATCGGGCTCAGCCGCAGCAGCTTCCGCGTGAAGGTGGCAGTTGGCTCGAATCCGTGGACGCGAAAAGAAAACATGGTCAATCTCGCAAAAATTTGCGAACGCTATGGCGGAGGCGGCCACGCTCGTGTGGGGGCAATCTCCTTCCCGCCAGACCAGGCTGAGGAGGCCCGTCGCGCGGCCCGCGACATTGTTGAGGAGCTCAGAGCTTCGGAGTAGATTCGCTTGCATATCCTGTGAGTTCTAAAGGACTAAGGTTCTGTAACTCTCCGCGCCAAGAAAAACGGCTGAAGGCTTGAACCAGAGTTGATGCTTCGGTACGCTCGTCCTAGTCCTCACCGGGTGAGGACTCCCTGTCCAAAATCGAACGGAGTAAATGCTTGTACCGAACAAAGACTCTTATCTTCGGTGCTGTTGTGATGGCTTTGTCTCTAGGCGCCTGGGCGCAACAGGAGACACCCAAACTAAGGAGCTCGAAGCCCCAACCACGGCAGCAGACGAGGCCCGCGAAGCTGACGCCGCAGCAGAAGTTTGTGCTTGATACGGTCAATATGGCGGTGGCTCTGCCCGAACCAGATCCGCAGGATCGACTCCGCGTGCTGGCCAGCGCTGCTGATGTGGTTTCTACCATTGACCGTAACATGGCCCGGAAACTCTGGCATGAAGGAGTTCGCATTGAATCTGATTTGATCAGGGTGGGACAGAAGCCTGCGATTTCTTTGATGGCGAGCGGCGAAGCTGATTGCCAGGCTGCTGTTAGCTTTGTGGAAAATCTGCCGGAGAACGCCGCACTTCAGGCTGAACAGTCGTTAATCGGAGCAGTCACAAGCTGTCCAAAGCAGACTCTGGACACAGTCTCTCGCAAACTGGATGCTGCTCTCGACAAAGGCATCGTTCCCTCTCGCGCACTGATGGCTGTGATTGAGGCCCGGGGGAGCCAGACACCGTGGTCGCAACAGCATTTTGAAAAGATGTTCAATTCGCTTCCTGACCCTCACGACTACGCCGGTGAGGCAGAAAACTTTGCAGCCATGTATGCGCGAATGGCTCCTGACGTAGACAAGGATCTGGCTACACGAACCGGTCTGAAATTGTTGGCTTGGCTGGCAAAGCTGGATGATAGTGCACTGCGCACCATGGCGATTCACATCACAGCCGGAGCCATGCAGCAGGCACTGGGTGAAACGGCATACGAGGCTGCCCTCCAAAAAGATGTCGTGGCCAACTCTGCCGTGCAGAATGCTGGTGAGACGCGCGAAATTGAGCGCCCGCAGGAAGATACCGTATCTGTTCTGGAAGCCATGGACAAAGCTGGCACTGATCAGACTGACAGCTTGCGCGGACTGCCACCCGTACAGCGCGCTCGCCAGGCAGCCGCCAATGGCTTTGCGGCCGGCACTTCAGGTCATAAAGACCAGGCGTCAAAGTATTTTGATATGGCATTTGACGCGGTGAATGAAGCGTGGGACGCTCGCACTCCACAAAGCGATACTTCCGCTGTTGTCCAGGAAGTGGGCGAAGCCGCTGCACAAGTCAATTCCATGAATGCACTGGTGCGGGCGCAGGCTCTGCGTGATACATCAGCGCAGGCAATCGCCATGCTGGCGGTAGCTCGCGTTGTCGCAAGCAACGGCATTGCCCGCTGAGTATTCGCGTTCGCGCAAAATCTGTGAATTTCTTTTTTGGTAAAGATGCTTCGTTTCGAGGCGTGGTCAACCGGATAAAGGTGTCATAACGTGTTAAGCTGTCCTATCACACCAGCACATCAGGATTCTCCATTGGTTCAGATCGTTGACGTGAAGTGCCCCAGTTGCAGTCGCAGTTTCCGAACCGTTCCCGCTGTTGTAGAGCATGCAGGTTCCGTCTATTGTTCAGTGTGCGGCACGCTTATGGTGATTTCTGCTCCGCAGCCTATCAATGTACTGCGCCCTAAGCCGGATGCGGCTTGAGATTACACACATCTGTCTCACGTCGCTCTCGATTCGTCATTCACGAAACGGGATTCAGCTGCCTGCGCGAAGATTGTTCTGAACAGAGAACACGCCTGGGACTGAGTTCGCCCTGATTCCTGCTTCATTCTTGTCGGCCTGGTTATCGACGACGCCTTCCAGAGTCACATGTCCACCTTTTACGATGATGTGAATGGGTGGAACTGATCCCATGGAATATTTGAACAACCGATCGTCATTGAAGAGCGACCGCGCCACTGCACGTCGGATGCGGTCGTCATTGGGTGACGGGGGCAGGATTTCTATTTGGTTATTTACGCTCTCAACGCCTTCAATTTTCTTTACAGCGTGCTGCGCTTCGTCCTTGAGTACAGCGTTACGCACGTCGCCCATCAGGGTCACCGTGCTGCCGTCTACCTTGTATGAAAGATTGTCAAAGATCGTCAGCTGGGGCAACATGACCAGTTCGTGATATACCTCGCGACTGATGCGGTCCTGCATTCGCTGGTCCGCAGCAGAAGATTGACTGTTTTTCGCCGGCTGAGACCATGCGGAAAACGACAAAAACAGGCATAAAGCCGCTACACCCCAATGGGAAACACTTCTCATCACTTAACCCCTCTCTGATTCCCTTAGATGCAAAATTGAAAAACGTTTTTCGCGGCGTTTCTTCGCCTAAGCGCCTATGCAGTTGGTGATTTTAGTTCAGGACTAAAATTATTAAGGTTTACTAAGAAAGCGGACCATGGCCATTCGTGCGCTTGTAGGTACGGGGAGAAGCCCTAGTATGTTCTTTAACAAGTGGTTACAGAGATTTTTTGCTGCACTCACTTTCTCTATCAGTGTATGATTTCAGCAACTCTGACAAACAAGATTCAGTCCGTCTCTTAGGTTCGGAGAAGATTGTCCATTTGGATATGCTGCAGTATTTTGTAAGTTTCCTGGCAAGTATCGTTGTAGCAGCGTGCCTGACGTGGTGCGTTCGTAATCTCGCTGGCCATTTCGGCCTGGCGAAGCTTCCAGATTCTGCTCGTCACATTCACTCCACGCCTATTGCCAGGCTCGGCGGAGTGGCAGTTTTCCTCGCGTTTCTGCTCCTTCAGGGTGCTTATTTATTTACGTCAAAGCACGGCTGGACCACCGGTCCTAACAATGGCGACATAAGCCGAATTGTCATCCTGGCCGCGGCCTTCTTTCTGGTTGGCTTGGCGGATGACCTTATAACGGTAAAGCCACTAGCCAAGCTCCTGGTTGAGATAGCCGGAGCAGTGGGCCTGTATTTCTGTGGAATCCATTTTGGTTTTTGTTCCGCGCATGCCGGAATGTGGGCTGAAGCTGTTTGTCTTGCCTTGACCGTGTTCTGGGTCGTGCTGGTGTGCAATGCCATCAATCTTATTGACGGGCTCGATGGTTTGGCTGCGGGCGCAGCGCTTTTTTCCATGGTCACCATCTTCACCCTGGCGGTTGGCGGCCGTCCCGGTATAGCTATCGCAACCACCATTCTCGCCGGAAGTTTGTTTGGATTCCTCATCTTCAACTTCAACCCCGCATCAATCTTCCTGGGCGATTCCGGCAGCCTTTTTGTCGGTTTCATTCTCAGCGCTTTCGTCCTGGCGGAGTCGCAACGCCAGACTTCTACGCTGGATAGCCTTATCGTCCCGGTTGTATCGTTTGCGCTTCCACTCACTGACGTTTTGCTGAGCCTTCTGCGCCGCTTTCTCAGTGGACACTCCATTTTTGGTGCGGATCGGGAACACATTCATCACAAGCTTCTTGAGCTCGGACTCACACAACGTCAGGTGGTGTGGGTGCTCTACGGCATATCGGCTCTCTGCGCGGTCCTGAGTCTTTTTCTGTTGAGTCCATCGGCCCTCGTCTTTATTCCGGTTGGTGCCATCCTGCTCATGCTGGTGTTTTTCGGATTGCGTAAGCTCAAATATCCGGAATTTAGAGAATTCCATCGCGTGGGACAGCGGCTGGTCTTGCAGAAAAAGGTTTTTGCGCGCAACATCGCGTTGCGGAAAGCGGCCACCGGGCTGCAAGCCACGCATAGCGCTGCGGCCATCGCAAGATTACTCGAAGACTGCCTGACGGATGATTTCGACGGCTTCGAAATCGTTCTCGACGATCTCTTCGCTCCGGATGAATATCTTGACGGCCCGGGTGATGGTCGATCGATTAAAGTTCACTGGAATGCCAGTCGGGAACGCCTGGTCTTGACTCTTGATCTTTGTACCTTCAGGCGGCGCCCACTGGGCAAGCTCTCACTGTTCCAGAGCACCGGCAGCTTCATGCTGATTGATACCGAGTTGCTCAAAGGAGCGTTCCGTCACGCGCTGGAAGGCGCTCTGCAAAATGCTGTGGCTCCAGGACTAAGCCCAGTGTCATTTTCCGTGTTGGAAGAGCGCGAAGCTCCTGCGATCGCGGGCTACTTCGAAAACGAAGTTTAGCCTTGCAGGGGAGCGGTCATTCAGGCCAAAGCAACTTTCTCCAGCCACTCTGCTATCCTCACATTCCAGCCAAGCTCTGATGAAATGGCCTGCTGCAGTAAAGTAGCTGAGCGTGCTTCGCCGTGGACAAGATAGGTAGTCATCGGCTCGTGGGGAAAAGCCTTCAGCCAGCGCAGCAGTTCTTCTGTATCGGCGTGATCACTGAATTGCTCCAGAGCTGCCACTTGGGCCCGAATTTCCACTTCCTGGGAGAAGATACGTACCGTTCGTGCGCCCGCTTTGATAGCGGCGCCGCGTGTCCCCGGGGCCTGAAAGCCGATAAAGATCACCTGGTTTCGCGGGTCAGGTAAACGCAGCATAAGATGGTGCAGCACTCGTCCTCCAGCGACCATACCGCTGGAGGATACGATGATGCACGGGAAGTGCACTTCATTAATCTTTTTGGATTCTTCCTGTGTCGCAGCAAACTTAAATCCGGTCCACTCAAGTGGAGAGCCATAGCGGCCAATCAATTCACGCGCTTCTTCCGTGAATTCATTGCTGTACTTCAAATAGATCTCAACTGCCTTGATGGCCATGGGACTATCAATAAATACGGGCACGCGCGGAATCTGATTTGCTTCCATCAGCTCCTTGATGAGAAACAGGAATTTCTGGGTGCGTTCCACAGCAAATGCCGGTACCACCACCGAGCCACCGCGTTGAACAGTTCGTTGAATCAACCCCGCCAGTTCCGGACGAACATCCTGACTGGGATGGACTCGGTTTCCGTACGTCGACTCCATCACCAGAAGTTCTGCATCTTCCTGCGGCGCAGGCTCGGTATGCACCACTTTTCCCGGCGATTGCTTCAATGGAACGCGGCCAATATCGCCAGTGAAGAGATATTTGTGGCGCCTTGCATCTTGTCGCAGGAAGACTTCAACCATGGATGATCCAAGGATGTGCCCGGCATGGACAAAACGGAAAGAGAACTCCGGGCTCAACTGCCTGGTTTGCCCAAACTCCACAGGCTCAAAAAACCGCAGGCACTCCTGGGCCTCTTCAAGCGTATAGAGAGGCAGCGCAGGAATGTGTTTGGAGGTTCCTTTCCGGTTATGAAAGTGAGCTTCCTCCTCTTGCAAGTGCCCAGAATCAGGAAGCACCACGCCGCAGAGATCTATTGTGGGTGCCGTTGCGTAAACTTTCCCATGAAAGCCTTCTTTAAACAGCCGTGGTATCCAGCCGCTGTGATCCAGGTGCGCGTGTGTCAGCACCACGGCATCGATTTCATGAGCAGGAACCGGAATGTCATTCCAATTCCTCAGCCGCCATTCCTTCTGGCCCTGGAAGAGCCCACAGTCGATTAGAACCTGCAGCCCGCGACGGCCGGAGCCATCGTCCGATGTGTTGATAAGGTGTTTCGATCCGGTTACTGTGCCTGCTGCGCCTAAAAACTGAAGATATGCCACAGTTTTTCCTGAATTTTTGAAAATGTTTGAGGAGCCGATCATTTCATCGTAAAGGCGTGATGAAGGCAAGTAGTGGTCTGAAAAAGAGTGTTCGTTTTCGCACAGCGAAAATGCGCGAACGAACAGCAGCAGTTTCTATCTGCTATGCACTTTCACGGTGTATCCCTTTGTTTTCAGGTGCTTACATGATGGTGTCATTTCGGAACGAAAAGTGCCATAAGCTTTGGTACCTGCTTTGAGAGCGCGGGTGCAAGCCGCTGAGGGAGCCGGATATGAAGGAGATTAAGATATCTGCCTTGGGTCTGCTGCTGGGACTCGGCTTACTGCTACTCAATGCGTTTGGAACCTCGAATCCTACCTCGCCAAACAAAACCACCAGGTCTGATGCGATTACGCGGCACATTGGTATGTTGAAATCGGGCAGGGCTCAGGAGAAGGCTGCGGCAGCTTATTGGCTGGGTCAGCAACATATTGCGGCGGCGCCAGCAGTGCATCCTCTGGTCGAATTGCTGGGCGATACCAGTGAAGTGGATCCCTTGCGCTACCGTTCCAATCCTTTCCCTGGGAAGATGACATTGGGTGAAGAAGCAGCTGCAGCCCTGGTAAATATCGGCCATCCTTCCATTGACGAGCTCATTCGCGTTTTAAAGAACTCTCCTTTGGCGGAAGCGCGGAAGAATGCGGCATGGGCGCTGGGCGCGCTGCACGATACGGGTGCGACCACCCAGATATAAACATCGGAAATTATCTTCAGGCATGAATGCGTGACGTGCTCTCGCGCATTCGTGTCGTTAAAGGTGAAGACGGAGACATGGAAACTTTGCTTCAGGACATTCGTTATGGTCTGCGCACGCTGGCCAAGAATACGGTGTTCACGCTTGTGGCTATATTGACTCTCGGGCTCGGCATTGGCGCCAATACTGCCATTTTCACGCTGATCAACGCGGTTCTGCTGAAAACGCTGCCAGTAAGCGATCCCCAAACTCTTGTGGTTGTAGGTGATCCGTCGGTTGCCCACAACAGAAATCAGGGAACTCCCACAACGGATATCTTCTCTTATCCGCTCTATCGCGACTTGCGGGACGGAAATGACGTTTTCTCCGGAATGACGGCTTCAGGGGAAGAGCATCGCACCACCGTGGAAACTGCGAATGCCGGCGCCGTGACAGATGAAGCACTGGTAAACCTCGTATCCGGAAATTACTTTTCCGTGCTCGGCGTAGCTCCATTTCGCGGACGCATGCTGGTGGCCCAGGATGACACCGCCAAATCTTCCAATCCTGTGGCTGTTGTCAGTTACGAATTCTGGATGCGGAAGCTGGGAGAAGATCCTGGCATTATCGGCCAGACGATCCGGCTTAACAAATATCCCTATACCGTGGTTGGAATTGCGGCTCCAGGATTTTTCGGAGACACCGTTGGCGACAAGCAGGACTTTTGGGTGCCGATCAGTATGCAGCCACAAATCATGCCTGGCCGCCCGTGGCTTGATAATTTCGAGGCCTCATGGCTGCGAGTGATAGCCCGGCTAAAGCCAGGTGTGAGCCGAAGCCAGGCCGAAGCCAACATGAACCTGCTCTTTCAGCAATGGCTGCAGGGACCAGAGGGTCGCAAGCTTGATCCCAATGATCAGGTAGCGCTCAAGAATACAAAGGTTTCGGTTGTGGCAGGGGCGCGGGGCCTCTCAACTCTGCGGGAGCAGTTTTTTCATCCGCTCATTCTTCTCATGGGGATTGTGGGGCTGGTTTTGTTAATCGCCTGCGTTAACGTAGCCAATCTAATGTTGGCGCGTGCTACCTCGCGGCAGAGAGAGGTTGCCGTACGTCTGGCCATTGGCGCTACGCGGAGTCGCTTGATACGTCAGCTTCTGACTGAGAGCCTGATCCTTGCTTTCGCCGGCGGCATTGCCGGATTAGTAATGGCTCGCTGGGGTACCGACGCCCTTTTGAAACTGGCTATAGGCGCGCGCGGCGCTGAGGCGTTTTCCGGAACACCGGATTGGCGCGTGCTGCTCTTCACCGCAGGCGCGTGCCTGCTGACTGGCCTGCTCTTTGGTATGGTCCCGGCTTTGCGCGCCGCCAAAGTGGCGGTTGCACCTACGTTAAAGGAGAGCACTACAGCACAACCAGCTTCCGGGCGTTTTCCCATTGGCAAGCTGCTGGTCGTGTCCCAGGTTGCGGTCTGCTTGCTGGTGCTGTTTGCCGCTGGGCTGCTGGTGCGCAGCCTGAAAAATCTGAGAGATCTCGATCTTGGATACAGCCGCGATCACATTCTCATGGCCCTGGCCGATCCAGTGTCAGCCGGTTATAAAGAGGCGCAGATCACCAACTATGAACGCGAGATGAGTGCGCAGCTCAGCGCTCTTCCCGGAGTCCGCAGCGTGACTGCATCAGAGAACGGGTTGTTCAGCGGAACAGAGTCGGCTGATCAGATGAAAATTGAGGGCTACACCGCTGCGCGCGACCGGGACAAAATAGTGTATTGGGACCAGGTCGGCGACAATTATTTTCATGCGCTGGGCATACCTCTTCTGGCTGGTCGCGAGTTCGGTCCGCAAGATACTCCTACGTCGCTGAGAGTGGCCGTCATCAACGAGACCATGTCGAAGTTCTACTTCGGTAATTCCAATCCGATTGGGCACAAAATGTGGATTGACGACCAGGAGCATAAGGACAAGCCGATAGAAATCGTCGGCGTGGCCCGTGACGTGCGCGACCACAGCTTGCGTGGGCCGGTGCAGCGCCGCTTCTACATCCCCACAGCCCAACCTATGGACAAGCTCTATGCTGTCAATTTCGAAATACAGACAGCAGGAAAACCGGAGGAGATGATGGAGCCGGTTCGCAAGAGCTTTGCTGCTGTGGATGCAAACGTACCAGTCACCCGGCTGCGCAGCTTGAGCGGACTGGTCGATTCTTCCATCTCCCGAGATATTCTTGTAGCACGCCTCTCCACGTTCTTCGGCGTTCTTGCCCTTTTACTCGCTTGCATTGGGCTATACGGAGTCATGTCTTACACAGTGAGCCGCCGGACGCGTGAGATTGGTGTGCGCATGGCCCTGGGGGCTCACAAGGCGCAAGTCCTGCGAATGGTATTGCAGGAAGCAATGAAGCTGGTTGGAATTGGAATCCTCATTGGCATTCCGGTGTCTTTTCTGTTGACCAGAGTCTTCAGTTCCATGCTCTTTGGCTTGAGTTCAACTGATCCTGTATCCATGTTGATTGTGGTGGCTGTTCTCGGTGGAGTCGCGTGCATCGCCGGACTGATTCCTGCTCGCCGTGCCACCAAAGTGGATCCGCTGGTGGCGCTAAGGTACGAGTGACGAGGAACTGCGTAGATGATAGGAAACATGATTCAGGATGTGCGATACGGCCTTCGCGTGTTGCGGAAGGCTCCCGCCTTCACTGCGGTAGCAGTGATCACGCTGGCCCTGGGGATTGGCGCGAATGCGGCCATGTTCGCGGTGTTCAGTGCTTTCCTTCTGCGGCCGTTGCCATTTCGTGATGCTGATCGCCTGGTTGCGCTGTGGGATAAACGGCCTGATATGGGGACCAGCTTTGGCGGCTTATTTTTATCTCCAATCAAGCACTACAGGGCGCTGCTGGAACAAACTCACACACTTCAACAGGTGGCTGCTTTTGGAAGCTATGAGCCAAGGGTTGCCGCTCCATCAGGGACTACCAAGATTAAAGCCATCAGGTGCAGCGCGAATCTTCTCGATTTACTTGGTTTCAGCCTGGCTGCAGGGCGCAATTTTTCAGCTGATGAAACAATGCCGGGCCAGAACAATGTGACCGTCATTACGGATGGCTATGCAGTAGATCATTTTGGCTCTGCAAAAGCTGCCGTTGGCAAGTCGCTCACGCTGGACGGGGCGGCTCATGTGGTGGTGGGAGTTCTGCCGAAGGACTTTCGCATGCCCAACCTCATGGCGGGAGAAATGCGACTCAATCCCCAGTTGCTGTTGCCCCTTGATACTTCTGCAGCTGCGGCGGCCAAGCCAGGATCATTTGTAAATATGATCGCCCGGATGAAACCGAACTTCACTTTGTCTCAGGTCCGCTCTGATATTGACGTTATTGCCCAGCAGTTTCGCAAAGATGATTTAGCGGGTTTGACTCCTGTTACAGGAGTTAGTGTTTTCTCTTTGCGATCAGAAGATAGAAGTCCCGATTCAACCAAACGTCTGCTGATCTTTCAGGTGGCAGTCGGTTTCATTCTGTTAATCGCATGCGCCAATATCGCAAACTTGCTGCTGGCTCGCGCTACAGAAAGAAAAAAGGAAGTTGCGGTACGCCTGGCGCTGGGGGCCTCCCGCGGTCGGATTCTGGCGCAGATGCTCACGGAAAGCCTGACTCTCGGCATGCTCGGCAGTATTGTCGGTTTGCTGCTGGCTCACTGGCTCATTGTCCTGATTGTCACGATTGGATCGAGAGATTTTCTTGAGGGGCACCAGCCTTTTCTCGATCCGCGCGTATTGCTTTTCACCATTGCCGCTACTATGCTCGCGAGCGTTTTGTTTGGCCTTGCCCCGGCTCTCCACACATTGCGCCAGAAAATCCATGAAGCACTCGCCCAGACCGGGCGGTCACTTTCCGGGCAAGGGAACCGGACGCGATCCATTCTCGTTGTCGCCGAGCTGTCTCTTGCGCTCATGTTGCTGGTGGGGGCGGGCCTGCTGATCAGGACGCTGCGGGCGGTGCATGGCGTGGATCCGGGTTTCCAGCCGGAGCACCTGCTCACAGCAGTTGTCCAGCTCCCGTCCGATAAATATAAAGTTGAGGAGAAGACTGGAGACAACGGCAAACTGTCTGCGTTTTCGAATGAACTGCTCGCCCGTGTACGCGCGCTTCCCGGTGTTGAGTCGGCGACGATTTCAGGGTCGCTGCCAATGAGCCTGATTGAGATCTCAACGTTTCACCTTGAAGGCCAGTCAGAGGCAGATCAACGCAGCGCTGATATGACCAACGTCCGTGATGATTACTTCAAAACGATGGGCACTCCTATTGTGAAAGGACGGAGTTTCAGCCACGAGGACCTGGATCAGAAGAGCAAAGTGATTGTCATGAGTGAATTGATGGCAAAGACTCTCTGGCCGAACCAGGATCCCATTGGGCGCAGAATCATTACAGGCACAAAGAACGATGATGCCTACACAGTCATCGGCATAGCCCGGGACACCCATGATCTGGGTCTCGACGCGCCGCCAGAAGGCACCATCTATCGAATTGGTGCACAGCAAAATCTGATCGTGATTCTGCGCACCGCCGGGGATCCCAAGCTGCTAGCCAAGCCACTTCGAGCGCAGATCGCTGCGCTGGATGAAGACGTTCCTGTAAGTGACATTCGTCCTATGCAGGAATTGATTGAGAGTTCGTTCCAGGACCGTCGTTTTCAAATGTGGATGTTCATTGTGTTTGCAGCATTGGCCCTGGGGCTTGCCGCAGTGGGACTGTATGGACTCCTGGCCTACATCGTGAGCGCGCGGACGCGGGAAATCGGAATTCGTATGGCACTTGGCGCCCAGATCACGGATGTGCTCCGGATGGTGATCAAGCAAGGCTTGGTTCTTGCTGGCTTGGGAGCGCTGATTGGCTTGGCAGCCGCTGGAGCGCTTTCCCGGCTGATGTCAAATTTGGTATTTGGAGTCAAGACCATTGATCCGCTGACCTATATTGCAACGGCAGCCACTTTGGTTTTGGTGGCCGTTTGCGCGTGCTACATTCCAGCTCGAAGGGCCGCCAAGGTAGATCCAATGGTGGCTTTACGCTGCGAATGAGACAATGGAAGTAGATGAGAGAGATTTGCCAGGAAACCACTTAAGGAAGAGACTTTGATTCAACTTCATAACGTCGAAAAAACCGTGAAAAGCCCGGCCGGGACGGTGTGGCTGCTTCGCCGCATCAACCTGAACATAAAAGAAGGCGAGTTCGTCACGATTATGGGCCCATCGGGCGCCGGGAAGACCACTTTGCTGAGCATTGTCGGGATGCTGGATGACGGGTGGGCCGGTGAGTACGTGTTTGCTGACCAGCTAGTGCACAAGCTTGATCGTAAGAAACGCGCGGACCTGAACCGGCGTTATATCGGTTTCGTCTTTCAAAGCTATCACCTGTTGGACAATCTTACGGTCCAGGAAAACATTGATGTCCCTCTGAGCTACCGTGACATTCCGCGTGCGCAGAGAGCTTCCATGGTGGCGGACATCCTTGACCGCTTCCAGATTGTTGGAAAGAAGGACCTGTATCCGAACCAGCTCTCCGGTGGACAGCAGCAGTTGGTGGGCGTGGCCCGTGCCGTGGCTGGTAATCCAAAGCTGATTCTGGCTGATGAGCCTACCGGGAACCTGCATTCCGCGCAGGCAAAAGAGATTATGGAGCTGTTCAAGAAATTAAATGACCAGGGGACGACCATCATCCAGGTCACACATTCTGAGGCGAATGCGGCGTACGGTAGTCGCGTGATCCAACTCAAGGACGGCTGGATCGTGGAAGACTCGGCAGCAACGCCCGGAAGCGCCACTGCCTGAAGTCACTATTTGCGGAGAGAGCGGTGCCAACCAAAGTCCAGGAAATCGAGAATACAACACCCACGGCGACCAGGCTGGAGCCGGCGCGCGTCCTCATTGCTGATGATCAGGCCGATGTTCGCGAAGCATTGCGGCTTCTGCTGAAGGCTGAAGGCTATAAAACAGAGACCGTCAGCAGTCCAAATGCTGCCCTGGAGGCTATCCAGGGCGGAGAGTTTGACGTGGTGCTGATGGACCTGAATTATCAGCGTGACACCACATCTGGTCAGGAAGGAATTGATCTGCTGTCGCGCGTGCAGGCAATGGATAGCCGTCTGCCGGTAGTTATGATGACAGCATGGGGAAGCCTTGAGTTGGCGGTTGAGGCGATGCGTCGTGGCGCGCGTGACTTCATTCAGAAGCCATGGGACAATGCGCGCCTGCTTTCGATTATTCGCACACAGGTTGATCTACACCGGACCATGCGGCGAGCCGAAAGGCTGGAAGCAGAAAACAGCCTTTTGCGCGCGCAGAATCGTCCTGTATTTATCGCCCACTCCAAAGCCATGGAACCTTTGCTTACCTTGATCAGCCGCATAGGGCCGAGCGATGCCAATGTTCTTATCACGGGAGAACACGGTACGGGAAAGGAAGTAGTAGCGCAGACCTTGCACGCGATGTCTTCGCGCAGTAGCCGTCCCATGATCACAGTGAATACGGGGGGACTGCCGGAAGGAACATTTGAGAGCGAGCTTTTCGGCCATGTGAAGGGAGCGTTCACTGACGCGCGAGCTGACAGGGTCGGCCGCTTTGAACTTGCCGATCACGGTACTCTGTTTCTCGATGAGATCGCTAATGTGCCGCTCAAGCAACAGGCCAAACTGCTGCGCGTTCTGGAGACAGGGGAAATGGAGAGAGTTGGCTCATCCAGGACGCACAAGGTGGACGTGCGCGTGTTGTCAGCGACCAATGCCGACTTGAAAATCGAATCCGCTGAAGGGCGGTTCCGGTCTGACCTTCTGTTCCGTCTTAACACTGTGGAGTTGCACATCCCTCCGCTGCGTGAGCGAAAGGAAGATATCCCACTTCTTGCGGCACACTTTCTCAACATCTATGCGCAACGGTATCGGAAGCCGGTGAAAGGGTTTGAGCCGGCTGCCATGCAGAGAATGCTCGACCATCCCTGGCCGGGAAATGTCCGCGAGCTTGATCATGCCACGGAGCGAGCTGTCCTGATCACAACCAGCGAGCAGATCCAGTCTGCCGACCTGGGCCTGGAGAGCGAACGCGCCGGTTCAGCGAAGATTGAGGACATGAGCCTGGAAGAGGTGGAAAGCCTTTTGATCAAGAAAGCGCTTACGCGCCACTCCGGTAATATCAGTCATGCAGCAGAGGCGCTTGGCTTAAGCCGCAGCGCTCTTTATCGCCGCATGCAAAAGTATGGCCTCTGATCCGCTTCATCCCTTCGGCTCGGTATCACTTACCACCAGCCCGCCTGCGCGGAGCAAGCTGAACTTTGATGCGCGAATCACCCTGATGACGCTGCTGATCAGCGCACCGGGCGTGGTGGTGGCTGAAATCTTTCTATGGTTCAGCGGGCACTCGGTGGAATTCAAATGGACCATCACTTTGCTCCTGGCGCTGGCCTGGATGGTTGGAACTTCTGCTTTACACGGCCAGGTGATTCGTCCGTTGCAGACTCTATCCAATATGGTGGCGGCCATCCGCGAAGATGATTTTTCATTCCGCCTGCGGGGCGGCAGCCGCGACGACTCACTGGCCGATCTTATCTACGAAATCAATGCTCTTGCCACCCGCCTGCAGCAGCAAAAGGTGAGCGCGCTGGAAGCCACTGCCTTGCTCAAGAAAGTGCTGATGGAAATTGATGTCGCGGTGTTCACTTTCGATCAGCAGCAGCATTTGACCATTGTGAATCGGGCCGGAGAGCAATTAATGGGCCGGATTGCTCCCCGCATGTTGGGCCTTACCGCCCAGGAACTGGGCCTGGCGGAGTTTCTGCAATCCACTGAACCGCAAACAGTGCAGATGACGTTTCCCGGGAAGCACGGCCGATGGGCCATCAGTCACACCAGTTTCCGCGAAAATGGCGTGCCTCACCAGTTGCTGATTGTCTCGGATCTCAGCCGCGCCTTGCGCGAAGAAGAGCGGCAGGCATGGCAGCGGCTGATTCGTGTGCTCGGACATGAGCTCAATAACTCATTGGCGCCGATTAAATCAATCGCAGGGACACTGGCGTCGCTCACATCGCGAGCTTCCATGCCTGAAGATGTCACACAAGACATGCGACAGGGGTTGCGCGTGATTGAAAATCGCGTGGAGTCGCTCAACCGGTTTATGCAGGCATATACCCAGCTGGCTCGCATGCCCGCACCGACTCGAGTGAAGATCGAGATTAGTCCACTGGTGCAAAGGGTGGCATCTCTGGAGAGACGTCTCAGCGTGAAAACCATTGAAGGGCCACGGGTGACAATTGACGCTGATCCTGACCAGCTCGAGCAGGTGCTCATCAACCTGCTTCGTAATGCGGTGGACGCGTCGCTTGATCCCTCACTCAAGCAGGCCGGTTCCGTTGAAGTGGGCTGGCGCACCAACGCGCGCAGCGTGGAAATTTTTATTCGTGACGAGGGCCCCGGGCTGCTTAACAGTGACAATCTTTTTGTTCCGTTCTTCACAACCAAGCACGGCGGAAGCGGCATTGGACTCACTCTCAGCCGGCAGATTGCCGAGGCACACGGGGGAGTTCTGCAGCTCTCTAACCGCTCTGATCGCACAGGTTGCGAGGCAGTAGTCGCTTTGCCTGTCTCTTATGATGTGCCGTTTGTTTAATCCTGAGGCTGGGAACGCGATATCATGTTCACAAGGGAATGGAACACGACCTGCACAACCTAAAAGATGACATGATCGCCTTTATTGAGGGTCATGGTCTCCGACGCTTTAACGCGTATGTGGGTGAGGACGTGGCCACAGTACCCTGGGCCACGGATGAAGACCACCCTGACAGCTGGAAAGACTTTGTTGAACTGGCCAAAGCCTCCGACGTCAGCTTTGTCACCATGAGTTTCGTCGAACTGGAGAAGGAAGACGTTGATCTGCTGTTGAACCGGCTCCAGGAAATCGAATACATGAGCGAAGAAGACGTGGACGAGGCCCGCTGGCTGCGCGAATTTGTCGGCAAGGTAGGCCTGATTCAGCTGGGCTTCCCCTGCCAGGGCGTCATGTTTACCTACGAGCTGTCGACTGAGTGGTATGAGTCCTTTCAGCGACTCGAAGATGCAGCCGATGACTACGATGGCATCCTGATCGACGACACGGATCAGGAAGAAGACTAGCTCCCTCCAGCCTTCATGCGTTGGACCTATCTCACACCGCACGCTGCCGTGGTAGAAGAGCTTCAAAAAGAAGCGGGCATTTCTCCGTTCATGGCGCGCCTTTTGGCGCTTCGTGGTGTTAGCAGCCCTGCTCAGGCTGTTGCTTTTCTTTCACCATCTTTGTCTCAATTGCATTCACCGTACCTCATGCGAGGTATGGCGGAAGCAATCGAGCGTATCTGTGCGGCGATTGGCAGGCAAGAATCCACTTTGATTTATGGCGACTACGATGTGGATGGCACAACTGCAGTGGTGATCCTGAAAACGGCGATCGAGCTCTGCGGGGGGACTGCGGATTTCCATGTGCCACATCGGATCAAGGAAGGCTATGGCATCAAGGATGACGTGATCGAGCGCGCAGCTGCAGCGGGAGTGAAGCTGGTCATCAGCGTCGATACCGGTATTCGGGCGTTTCATGCAGCAGAAACGGCGAAGCGAGTGGGAATAGATCTGATCGTGACCGATCATCATCTTCCTGAGGCTCATGAAGGCGTGCCGGATGCGCTGGCGGTGCTCAATCCCAATCAGCAGGGATGCGATTACCCGTGCAAGGCCCTTTGTGGCGCGGGAGTGGCTTTTAAAATAGCTCAAGCGTTATTTGCACGATTTAAAGATCAGGCGGAGCAGGGAAGGCTGATCCCGTCGTTTCTGAAGATGGTGGCCATGGCCACGATCGCGGACGCAGTGCCGCTGGTGGACGAAAACAGAGTAATGGCTCGACTGGGATTGGAAGGTTTGCGCAGACCAGTCAATGGTGGCCTGAAGGCGTTGATGGAAGTCTCAGGCCTGGCTGGATTGGGCCGTGCGCTGTCTGCGGGTGACGTCGGCTTCCGCCTTGGGCCTCGCATCAATGCGGCCGGGCGCATGGACGTGGCGAAAGACGTGATCGAACTGTTCACTTGCAAAGATCCTGAACGGTGCCGCGAGATCGCGGAAAAACTTGATCAGCTCAACAGTGAGCGTCAGAACGAAGAGGCGCGGATTGTTGCAGAAATCGATGCTCAACTTGCAGCGGAGCCTGACCTCACGGGGCGCTTTTGCATGGTTTTCGACGGCGAGGGCTGGCACCGGGGAGTTGTCGGCATTGTGGCCTCGCGCGTGGTTGAAAAGACCGGGCGACCGGCACTGGTCGTAGCCAAAGAGGGAGAAGAGGCGCATGGTTCCGGCCGCTCGATTTCCGCCCTGCATCTGCTGGACGCTCTTGAATCCTGCCGCGAGTTGTTTACCCGCTTCGGCGGCCACGCGCATGCGGTGGGTTTCGCATTGCCGAGCGCGCAGGTGCCAGAGTTAAAGTATCGCTTGAACCGGTTTGCTCAGACGAAACTTACTCCGGAAGACCTGGTTCCGGAGATTGCGATTGATTCTGAGCTTCCCCTTGCGCAGGTCACTCCTGCTCTACTGACAGAACTATCCAGAATGGAGCCATTCGGTCAGGGAAATCCTGAGCCGGTCTTTGCCGCTCTTAACGTCAATCTCTTGCTTCCGCCCCGAACGATCAAGGACAAGCACATCAAGCTGCGCGTCAGGCAGAGAGTTGACGGGTTAAAAGACAGCTTTAGCTATGAAGCCATGGGCTGGCGGATGGCAGAAAGGCTGCCAGCTGAGAACCTTCAGCCTGGAGACCGGCTCGACCTTGTGTTCAAGGTGGCAATGAACTTTCATCCTGACTTCGGTGGACTGGAACTGATGCTGGAGGACTTCAGAAAATCAACATCTGCTGCGATTCCTGTTTACAGTAAATAGTGACGAGGTTATATTCCGCTTCATGACGGACAACGTGGTTTTCTGTACTGAGTGCGGTGCGCAGAGCACGGGCATAGCCGGATTTTGTCAGAAATGTGGAGCGCGCCTGGCAGCTACGGCGATGACGCCGCAACCGGCGGCGGCTGTTGGCAGCTACCCGGCTGCGGCAGCGCCGGTCTATCCGGCTGCAACTTCTCCTGCCTATCCCGCTGTACCGGTGCTTCCCGAAGGTTATTACGGCGGATTCTGGATCCGAGTAGCCGCGTATCTGATCGATCATGTGCTACTGGGCATCGTCATCGCACCCTTCTACTTCATTCTGATTTTTCCCAGCGTGCTCAGGATCATTCAACAGGCACAAGAGAATACGGAGCCCAGCCCGGAGGTTTTTGTCGGCATGTTCGGTTCAATATTCATGTTCGCCGGCGCCGCTCTTGTCGGAAGCTGGCTTTACGAGGCCTTATTAACCAGCTCGTCCTGGCAGGGCACCGTGGGCAAACGCATCCTTCGCTTGAAAGTGACAGACGATCAGGGCAACAGGATTTCCTTTGCTCGCGCCACCGGCCGTTTCTTTGCCAAGATCCTTTCCGGTTGGGTCATGTATGTGGGGTTCATCATGGTGGCATTCATGGAACGCAAACGTGGACTGCATGATGTGATCTGCGGTACGCAGGTGCTGCGCTACTAGGCCCAGAGAATTTAGCGGTGGAGGGCAGGTCCCAGAAAATAGCAGCAGGCAGCTAAGAGAGACTGACCCACCTAGTCAGATTGTTGAATACCGGTTGGTTGCCGAATTTGTTTTCACAATTTGATCTGCAGCCACGACTTTGGTTCGCGCTGCGCAGGGTACTGGGTGGCACGGCCGCCTCGGCTGTGCGCCAGGAAATATCTGGCTCGGAGCTCGATCAATCAGGTTGATCGATCCATTGGATTTTGCAGAACAATAACTGACGAATCGAAGAATCTTTATTTTGCAGTCCAGCAATCGTTTTCAGCGGATCAATCCGCACAGCCGAGGCGGCTGTGCCACCGATGCGCATTACGTGCCTTTAATTTCTGAACGGAGGCTCCGCTACAGATGCAATTTCACTCATCTTTGCACCGGAATTGCTGCCGGCAAAAGGGAACTCTCACCGAAAACAAACCAGCTTGCATAAATGAGCAAGGTTCCACTTAAACGGTATGATTAAGGCAGATGCCTCTTGATCCCAAGCGCCTGAGAAAGCTCTTCGCCGCAGGAGCAATCCTTGCGGTGCTGATAGCGGCGTTTTTTTATCTGCGCGGAATTCTGAAGAGCGGTCCCATAACAAGGCTTCCCAAGAGCAATCCACCCAACGTTGAAAAGAGCGGCAAAGGATTCACCTTCTCGCAATCAGAAGGGGGGAAGACGCTGTTCACAATCCGCGCCGCCAGTTTTCAGCAATACAAAGAGGGCGGCAAGGCGGAGCTCCAGGACGTAAGTATCATCGTGTACGGGAGAGATGAAAACAGGTCAGACCAGATTTACGGCTCTGAATTTTCCTATGATCAAAGAACAGGAGATATCACTGCGGAGGGTGAGGTCCACATAGACCTGGATGCAACTTCCGGTCCATCACAACCTGATCAGGCGTCAGCACAGGAAACCAAGAACGTAATCCACGTGAAGACAAGTGATCTCACGTTCAATAAGAGCAGCGGGATTGCCCGCACTGACCAGAAGATTGAATTCCGCATTCCTGAAGGTGCCGGCTCGGCCGTGGGTGCGGTTTATGACTCACACAAAAGCGTTCTCACGTTGCGCTCGGCGGTAAAAATCAACAGCGTGGAAAAACAGGGTTCCAGTTTGGCGGCGCAGAGCGCCACCATCAGCAAGGATCCGCGGACTATCGTGCTGTATGTCGCACATATAGAACAGCCGCCGCGCACCATCACTGCGCAGAAGGTTTCACTGTTCCTGAACGATGAGAATTTTGTAGAGCGGATTACCGGGACAGGAAATGTTGAGGCTTCTGCCACCGGGCCACGTGGTTTTGAGATGGCAGCACCTCAGGGTGAAGTATTAATGGCGGAGAACAATGTTCCCAGGTCAGGAACTCTTTCCGGCGGAGTTACGTTTCAAACCCGTGGCAATGCACCGGCGCAGGGCAACGCTGGGCGTGTTCTGGTCTCGTTTCGACCCGACGGAACGGTGAGCAAAGCCCGCGCGGAAGATGCGGTGGACCTTACGCAAGGAACGACGGCCAAATCGCAGCAGGTTAAGGCCGCCGCGATTGATCTACTGGTAAAACCGGGAAACATTCTGGAAAAAGCCATCACTTCCAGTGGCCCTGCGCAAATTATCTTTCATGACTCTGCGGCAAAAACCACGACTACCACAATCAGCGCAGGCCAATTTCAGGCAGAGTTCAACAACAAGAACCGGCTTGCATCGGTGTTCGGTAGTCCTAATGCGTCGATTCTGTCTGTGACCCCAGGTCAACCGGAGCGGACGGCAAGCAGCCATGACATCACAGCGACATTTGATGATAAAGGCGAGATTGCGGCCGCCGACCTGACCGGTGACTTCCATTACCAGGAAGGACAGAGGACGGCTACCGCGGACAGTGCCCACTACAATCCTGCTGACGAGAGCTTTACTCTTACCGGCGCTCCCAGGATCGTGGATTCAGGCATGGCGATGACGGCCAACTCTGTTCACCTCAGCCGCAAGACAGGCAATGCCGTGGCCCGAGGGGATGTGAAAACCACCTACAACGACCTCAAATCGCAGCCTGGAGGCGCCATGCTGGCCTCGGGGGACCCTGTACATGTAACAGGGACATCCGCTACAGCCAGCCAAGGCGGGGGCACCGCCCATTACACAGCTGCTCGCCTCTGGCAGGGACAAAACATAGTAGAAGCTCCCAGTCTGACCTTCGATAAGCCCCACCGCAGCCTGCAGGCTCAGGCGGACCGGACCGGCCGTGTGACTTCGGTCTTCGTCTCTCCCCAAAAAAATGGGAATTCCACGCCTGTAAACGTGGTTTCTGACCGGCTTTCCTACGTGGATTCAGAGCGTAAGGCCGTCTTCAGCGGTAATGTACGTCTGCGGGGTGAGGAATTCACCATGACCTCAGACACAGTGCAGGTGCTGCTTGCAGCCCGTGACCAGGGCGGCAACAAGAACGGAAATCAACTGGATCATATTGTTGCTCAAGGAGATATCCTGATTCAGCAACCGAGCAGAAGAGCCACAGGAAGTCAGCTGGTATATACGGCTCAGGAGCAAAAATTCGTGCTCACCGGAGCGCCCGGCAAAAAGCCTAGCATTTTTGATGCCGAACGCGGTCAAATCTCGGGCGATTCGTTGACTTTCTTTACCCACGATGGTAGGGTGCTGATAGGTAGCGGAGAAGCATCCCCCAGCCTAAGCCCAACAAGGATTCGAGACGCGAGCACGAAGTAATGCAAACCCTGGCTACGGACGACA
>DATEJX010000130.1:0-28935 GCA_035277785.1 Candidatus Angelobacter sp.
CATCACGAGCCTACAACGAAGTTCTATGCCTCCATCTGCGGGGAAAACTCTCTGTCGGCATGCTGGGTCAGGCCATACAGCAACTGGTGGATCGTCATGACGCGTTGCGGATCACCATAGATCCTGGCGGCGAGTCCCTCATCATTCATCGGCAAGCCCAAGTTCCATTGCGAGTGGAAAAACTGAGTACCTCAGGGGATCAGGCAGCGAAGTCTTCCGAATGGTTCCGGGAGCAAGCTGCGGAAATTTTCGATCTCGAGCGTGGACCGCTGGTGCGGGCAAGCCTGACGGAGGTATCAGAGCACCATCACTTACTTGCGATCGTCATGCCACATCTGATCGTTGATGGTTGGTCGTTTGGCCTTCTGGCAAATGAACTCGCAACCGTCTATTCATCCCTGGTTGAAGGTAAACCCGTCCAGCTTCCACCGCCGGCAAGTTTCGTGCTTGAAATTGAGAGGTCGGCAAAGGCTAGCCAATCGAAAGATACTGAGGCGGCCGAGCGTTATTGGAAACAAGTCTTTGCTGAAGGTGTTCCTGTTCTGGAATTGCCCACCGATCATCCCCGCCCGCCACTGCAAAGTTTTCGCGGCAGCAGCGTTACCCGGACCGTCAGTAATTTGGGGCGTGAAGCTGTTGCCAGGCTGGCATTGCAGTGTAATTCCACGCTCTTCTCAGCCTTGCTGAGCACCTATGGAATCTTGCTTCACCGTCTGAGCGGACAAAAAGATATCGTCGTCGGCGTTTCCATTGCCGGCCAGATATCTTCTGGTAATCGAGATTTGGTCGGGTACAACGTCCGAATGCTGCCTCTGAAAAGCGTGCTGGATCCGCTAAGCAGTTTTTCAGACTTTGTGACCCAGCTTGGCAATCACATGATGGAGGCCTTTGAGCATTCTGATATCCCTCTTAGCAGGCTGGCAAAACTCCTCGATATCCGTCGCGATCCGGCACGCCAGCCGTTGATTTCGGCGTCTTTCAATCTGGACAAGAAAGCCCCTGCACGTTCTTGGTCTGGTCTTGAATGTGAGCTTGTAACCGTGGATTCTTATGCCGCGAAATTTGACCTATTCCTCGGAGTGGAAGATAGCGGCGACGACTTGTTCGCAATCCTGGAATACAATACAGATCTTTTCGAGCCCACAACAGCCGCCCGCATTCTGCGCCGCTGGGAGCACCTGCTCCAGCAAGTATCCGCAAATCCCGGCCGCCGTATTTGTGATCTCAGCCTGCTGGATCACGCCGAGCGGCGACAGGTGGAATACGAGTGGAACCGGAAGGTCGAGTATCCAAAAGAGAAGTGCGTGCATAAGTTATTTGAGGAGCAGGCCGAGCGCAGGCCAGACGGGGAAGCCGTGCGTTTTGAGTCGGCGGTGCTTAGCTATGGAGAGCTGAACCGGCGGGCCAATCAATTGGCGCACTATCTGCGAAGACTGGGAGTGGGGCCGGAAGTTCGCGTGGGAATCTGCGCGGAGCGGAGCCTGGAAATGGTGGTTGGATTGCTGGCAATCCTGAAAGCCGGAGGCGCATATGTGCCTCTCGATCCAGCCTACCCGGTCGAACGACTGGTCTACATGCTGCAGGACAGCGCACCGGCGGTGCTCCTGACGCAGAAACATCTGCTTGATCTTTTCCCAGAACGTGAACAGCGGATGGCGGAGCTGCCCAGTCTGGATCTGAGCGAGCAGGTCCCTGTATGGAGCAACCAGCCAGAGACGAACTTGGACGAGAGGAGCCTGGATGTGAGTTCCGGCAACTCGGCTTATGTGATTTACACTTCCGGCTCAACCGGGCAGCCGAAAGGCGTGGTGGTCGAGCACGGAAATATTGTGCGTCTCTTCACTGCGACCGCCGCCTGGTTTGGCTTCAACCACGAAGATGTCTGGACACTTTTCCATTCCTATGGCTTCGATTTTTCCGTGTGGGAGATTTGGGGAGCTTTGCTGTATGGTGGCCGGTTAGTTGTGGTTCCACGCCAGATCGCGCTTTCTGCCAATGAGTTTTATGCGTTGCTGCTGCGAGAAAAAGTTACGGTTCTCAATCAGACGCCCAGTGCCTTCCGTCAACTCATAGCAGCTCAGGCTGAGAGTGGGAAACCACATCACCTGCGCTATGTGGTGTTTGGTGGAGAGGCGCTTGACGTCGCCGCGCTAAAGCCCTGGTACCAGCAAGGAAACCAAAATACCCGGCTGATCAACATGTACGGGATTACCGAAACCACTGTGCATGTCACGTACCGGCCGCTGGAGGCTGCTGATACCGAGCGGAATGCAGGTAGTCCCATTGGCTGCCGCATACCCGATCTGAAAACTTACATTCTCGATGGCCATGGAGAGCCAGTAGGGATTGGGATGCCTGGAGAACTGTATATCGGGGGAGCAGGAGTGGCGCGGGGATATCTGGGCCGGTCGGAGCTGACGGCGGAGCGGTTCGTGCCCGATCCCTTCAGTGAAGTAGGCGGTGAGCGGATGTACCGGACAGGAGACCTTGCGCGATGGCTGAGCGACGGGCAGATCGAGTTTTTGGGACGCAACGATTTTCAGGTGAAGATCCGCGGATTCCGGATTGAACTTGGCGAGATTGAGAATGTTCTGCAGCAGCATGAAGCCGTAAGGCAGGCTGTAGTAGTCGCAAGGGAAAACAAGCCAGGAGAGAAGCGCCTGGTTGCCTACATAACGGCCAACCCGGGAATGGAGGAAATAACCGGCAACGCGCTGCGCAGCTATCTTCAGAACACTTTGCCGGATTACATGATTCCCCATGCGTTTAACAGACTGGAAACGATGCCACTGACGGAGAACGGCAAGGTGGATAGAAAATACCTCGCCGGCATGGTGCTGCAGATTGAAACTACGACATATTCTCCGCCTTCCAATGAGCGCGAATCCGCTATGGTTGGAATCTGGGAATCCGTCCTCGGACTGGAAAGAGTCGGGATCAATGACAACTTCTTCGAACTGGGCGGCGATTCCATCATAGCGATGCAGATTACGTCACGTGCGCTGGCGGCAGGAATTAAGGTCAGCACGCAACTCATGTTCAAACACCAAACCATTGCTGAATTAGTGGCGGGTGTGGCTACGGATGAGACATCATCTCGTGAAGCTGGTGTCGAGGATTTAAATACGGCGTCGATCACTCCAATTCAAGCGTGGTTCTTTGAACGTGATATTCCCAACCGTAACCATTGGAATCAGGCGGTTTTGCTCCAAACTCCCGAAGCTATTCAGCTCGATGCGTTTTCCCAAGCGCTCATGGCGGTATGCCAGCAACACGGCGCTCTGGCATCGCGTTTTCATCACACGGATAACGGCTGGAAATTAAGCAGCGAGCAGTTCGATCCGGCAAACATGTTTTCCGTTATTGATCTCTCCGAAACTCCAGAAGATCGCAGATCGGCCGCGGTAACTGAGCAAGCGAATGAGATTCAGAGAAGTCTCGATATTGAGAAAGGGCCACTTGCCCGTTTTGCATATTTCAAGATGGGGAATTTGCCTGGCCGGTTCCTGGCAATCGTGCATCATCTTGCCGTGGACGTTGTCTCCTGGAGAATCTTGCTGCGCGATCTGGAAACCACCTATCAGCAGGCCTTGAACGGTGAAGAATTGCACCTGCCCAGCCCAGGTACATCTTATTTCGAGTGGGCCCGCCGGCTGAATCAATATGCCGCAGGCCCTGAAATTACATCTCATCTCGACTTCTGGCTGAAGCCCGCAATGCAACGGGCACTTCCACTGCCGACCGATTTCCTTGTGAATGGCTATCCACGTTCATCAATGCGAATGTATGAAGCAGCCATTCCCCATGAGCAAACAGAACTTCTGCTGCGCGGCGCTCCGAAGAGATTGAAATCACCAATCAGCGAGATTCTGCTGAGTGCGCTGGCGATCACCCTGGCGCGCTGGACTGGAAATGCATGGTCCCAAGTGCACCTGGAGGGGCATGGGCGTGAAGAATTGTTCCCCGATGTAGACCTCACCCGGACCGTAGGATGGTTTACAAGCATCTTCCCCGTGCTCCTTCATGGACAAACGGATAACTTTGAAGCAACTCTGGAATCAGTGCGCCGGGAATTTCGCAGTGTGCCTGACGGAGGCGTCAGCTATGGCATACTCCGTTATCTCCACCCCGATCCTTCCATTCGCGAACGATTTGAGCAAATGCCGGACGCGGATATCTGTTTCAATTATCTGGGGCAATTCGATACCACGTTGAAAGCCTCTGGACCCTTCATCAGCACACCTGAATCGCCAGGTGATTCGCAGCCGCCGGAAACTCAGCAAAGCCATCTCCTCGCTATCGATGCCAGCGTAATGGGCGGACGCCTGCGCCACGTCTGGACTTATAACAAGGACGCATACAGTCAGGAGACGATCGAGCGTATCGCAGGCTATTTCAATGAGGCCCTGGAAGCTGCTGCCGCTCTCTGCCGGGCACCTGAGCACGAAACAATGGCCGTAGCTCTCGGATAGTTCATCCTCACCAATTCAACCTCTTTTTAACCAATTCCGTTCCCTGCTCACAACCATTTTGAGTTGAATCATGCAGATTGTTTCTACCCAGACCGAGGGACTCGTCGCTCTTACCCGGCTTCTCAGCCCTGCAATCTTGAACTGCGAGCTGACTTATATGAAGCGCTCCTGGATTGATTACGACCTGGCTGCCAGGCAGCACCTGGATTACGTCAGGAGCTTGCAGCGCCTGGGAATTGATGTCGTGACCCTGCCTCCGCAGCCTGAAATGCCGGACGCGGTTTTTGTGGAGGATACGGCGCTCGTCCTGGATGAAATCGCAGTGATCAGTTCGCCTTGTGCTCCGCGTAAGCATGAGTTAGGAAGCATGCGGCAGGTGCTGGAGAAGTATCGGGAAATTGCGATTATTCCTGCAACGTCTAAATTCGAAGGCGGGGATGTCGTTGGAAACGGGAGGCGGTTGTTTGTCGGTTGCTCTACTCGAACCAATAGAGATGGCATTGAGAGCCTGCAATCCATAGTGCAATTCTATGGTTACGAGGTGGTCCCGGTGGAGATCAGTGGCTGTTTGCATCTTTCTACTGCCGCCTCTTATCTCGGAGACGATACTTTTCTGATAAATCCACAATGGATGGATTGCTCTCCCCTTTCCAGATATCGCTTAATCGAAGTGCCGGTCAATGAGCCCTGGGCTGCCAATGTGTTGAGCCTTGGGAGTTCCATTTTGGTACCTGCCACGTTTCCTTGTACCTGCGATTTGCTTGAGCGGCTTGGTTACTCAGTTTCCCCGGTAGATGTAAGTGAATTGCTGAAGGCTGAAGCAGGAGTAACCTGTATGACATTAATTTTTAAGGGTTTGTCCACTTCCATGCATCTGGCCCCCGGGCTCTCGTCTTTACAGCAAACTCCCTTAAGGTCCCTATCCCGGCTTGAGGATAGCCTTACGAAACGTTAAGTTCAGGTACCATCGATGTGGAACAATTCTTACCAATGTAGTAAATTTTCTGCCTCGGATGACTTCTAGACGTCTGGTCCGTCTTTAATAGGCAAGCTGTCAGCAGTGGACCCACGTAGGCAAGAAATGGGGGGCTGAACAAAATGGACACGTTACTGCGCGACTTTCAACACAGCATTCGCATGCTGGTAAAGAACCCAGCTTACACGCTGGTTATATTGCTTACGCTCGCCCTTGGCATTGGCGCCAATACGGCAATGTTCAGCGTCGTCAATACGCTTCTGCTGCAGCCGCTGCCTTTTCAAGATTCCGGAAACCTGGTTTCCGTATGGACCACCAGCAAACGCGGAGAGCGCACCAATACCGCGTATCCCGATTATCGCGAGATTCGCGATCAGAACCGCAGTTTCGAAGCCATTGCTGCTTACACTCGTCGCCCCATCAATGTGACCGGCAAACAGGATCCGGAGCGTCTTCGTACTCTGGTAGTGTCGCCGGAGTTTCTTTCCATCCTGCGCATTCAGCCACCGCTTGGACGCAATTTCCAGGCCAAGGATGGAGAATGGGGCGCGCCACATGTAGTGATTATCAGCGATAAGCTATGGCGGCGAAGTTTCGGAGCAGATCCTCAGGTGATTGGCCGGGACATTAGTCTTGATGGAGAACCATATTCCATCATTGGAGTGTTGCCCGCGGATTTCTGGTTCATGGATCTGACCGATCAAATGATGGTTCCTCTCAGTGTCTCTCCCGGATATAACAATCGCGGCAACCACAATTTGACTATGATTGCCCGACTGCGTCCGGGTGTATCGCGGGAAACTGCTGCGAGCGATCTCACCAGCATTGCGAACTCAATTGGAGAAAAGGTTTTAGCCAATAAAGGAGTGAGCTTTAATCTCGCTTCATTGCAACAGGAAGTCGTAGGGAACATCCGCGCTGCGATACTCGTCCTGATGGCCGCTGTAGGCTTTGTGCTTCTGATTGCATGCGGCAACCTGGCCAGCTTGCTTATGGCGCGGGCCATTGTTCGCCAGAAGGAAACCGCAATTCGCCGGGCCCTGGGCGCGACTCCCGGGTTGTTGTTGAGGCAGTTTTTGACCGAAAGCACTGTGCTCGCATTGCTGGGTGGGATCTTCGGGGTGCTCCTGGCCTTTTTGACCACCCGCTTGATTCGTGTGATTAGCCCCAGCACTTTGCCGCGGGCTGCCCAGGTTCATATTGATCCTGCCGTGCTTCTGTTTGCTTTGGCCGCTTCTTTGGTTACCGGAATTATTTTTGGGATCATTCCCGTAATACATTCCTCCAAAGTGAACGTAAATGAAACGCTGAAAGAGGGCAGCCACGGTTCCGGCGAGGGCAAAGGACAATATCGAGTCCGCGCCAGCCTGGTGGTTACTGAAGTCGCCCTCGCTCTGGTGTTGCTAGCCGGCGCTGGATTGATGATCAGAAGCCTGCACTTGCTGCGCGGAGTTGACTCCGGATTCGATGAAACCAATGTTCTGATCTTTCAAGTGAATCTGCCGCAGGAGAAATACACGAATCCGGACCTCATGAAAGGCTATCCTTTCCCGGCAGCCACTCAAAAAGCTGCTGTGTTCCTGCAGGAAGCGACTGACCGAATCAGCCAGATACCCGGTGTCCGCTCCGTGGGTGTAACCAGCAATGTGCCTGTGAGCGGCTTGAGTTGGGACAAGGTTGTCACGTTTTATGACCGTCCGTTGCCTGGCAGCGTAGAACAGCTGCCTCCCATAGAGTATCGCCCCATAGTGGGCGACTATTTCCGCTCGATGGGCATTCGGCTCATCAACGGAAGGCTTTTTGATGCTCATGATAACCAGGATTCCCGGCTGGTTTGCATTGTCAACCAGGAATTGGTTCGGCGCTATATGAACGGCGAGAACCCGATTGGCAAGCAGCTCTCGGTGAATCCGCCTATCTCGCTTCTTCCGCCATCGTTGCGAGCCGAGGATTATCCCAAGGACCAGCAAAAGTTCACGATTATTGGAGTAGTGGGGAATGCCCGTTACAGTTCCCTCCAGCGGGAAGCCGGACCTATGGTTTACGCGCCGTATGCTCAAAATGCTGAGGCAATGCTGACCATGTGGTTTACCATCCGTACTGATCGCGATCCCATGTCTTTCGTCAGTCAGGTGCGCCGGCAGATGGCGGATCTTGATAGCGAGTTGCCGCTCGGAGCCATGTCAACGATGGAAGAGGTTGTCACCGACGAGATTGGCCGGCCTCGCATTGAGATGTTTGTGCTTAGCGCGTTTGGTGGATTGGCGCTGCTGCTGGCCGGCGTGGGGGTGTATGGCGTAATGTCTTACTCCATTGCGCAGCGCACTCGCGAAATAGGAATTCGTATGGCACTCGGCGCCCGGCTCAAGGATGTAATGAGTATGGTCATGCGCCAGGGCATCATATTAATTACATTTGGGCTCATCATTGGCTTTGCCGGAGCCATGATGCTCACGAAAATGATGAAATCCATGATTTATGGGATTGGGGTTACAGATCCCACCGTTTTCGTAACAACTTGCGCCCTGCTCGTTTTCGCCGCATTGATGGCCACTTATTTCCCGGCACGCCGCGCCACAAAGATTGATCCTCAAATCGCGTTGCGGAACGAGTAATCAGAAACGGTTTAGATTCAAATCGGCCCGGATGGAAGCAAGACAGGTATATCTGGTCGGCTGCAAACCATTCGGGCTGAACCCTTATCTTTTGTGGGACTGCGGGTGTTCGGAACCACTGGTTCGTAATGCACTCTGCGCGCTCGATCTGGCGCGCATGCCCGCAATCCACCCACTCCTGTGATCAAAACATCGCTTTGACAGGATTCCCTGAGCTGAGTCGGCTTGGATTTGTTACATGAAGAGGTGTGTCTATGACCCAATTGACGTCCAAAACGGTTACCGCGACTGTTGCCTCGGCGCGCCGCAAGATCGCTGTCTCTTCAGACGCTTTAGTCAAAACCGGCTCTCTAAACCCTGGCCAAACGCTGCCTCTGGTAATTGAACCGACCTCTGATCGCGTGAATGTTTTCAACTGGGCTGAACACAATCGCAGCTTTATTCAAACTGAGTTGCTCGAGCGCGGCGCCATTCTGTTTAGAGGATTTTCCATAGCCACGATGGACGACTTCCATCAGTTTGTGAGCACTGTTTCGGGCGCCCCTTTGGAGTACAAAGAACGAAGCTCTCCACGCAGCAAAGTTGGCGACAATATCTATACTTCAACGGAGTATCCTGCTGACCAGAGTATCTTCCCTCACAACGAACATTCCTACTCCAACACGTTTCCGCTGAAGCTCTTTTTCTGGTGCGATATTCCGGCACAGCGGGGAGGCGAGACACCTCTGGGTGATACGAGAAAGGTTTATCAAAGAGTGCCTCCTGCTGTGAGAGACAAATTCGTCGAGAAAGGCTGGATGTTCGTCAGGAACTTCAATAACGGCTTTGGGTTACCGTGGCAAACTGTCTTTCAGACGGCGGAAAAGTCAGCAGTAGAAGATTATTGCCGCAGGTCCGGCATTGAATGGGAATGGCGCATCGGAGACAAGCTGCGCACGCGGCAGGTGCGCCCCGCGATTGCCCGGCACCCTCATACAGGACAGCTCACATGGTTTAACCATGCCACGTTCTTTCATGTCACTACGCTTGATCCGGCAATGACTGCTGCACTGCGAGCTGCATATAAAGAGGATGAGTTGCCGAATAACACCTTTTATGGCGACGGCTCTCCTATTCCTGACGAGGTTGTGGCGTCCCTGCGCCAAGCCTATCAGGCGGAAATGATTTCCTTTCCCTGGCAAGCGCGCGACGTGGTGCTGATTGACAATATGCTTACTGCACACGCTCGATCATCATTCGTCGGTCCAAGGCGCACTCTGGTTGCGATGGCTGAACCGTACGAGCGTCCGAACGCCTGAATCTCAATCTGCCCCCTGGGTTTCCGCGATGACTTTGTCCAAATCGGATGATACAACTCTAATCAAGATCGGCCTGAGGTCAGACCTGCCGTCGCCGGGCACAGTAAAGGAGCTTTTTGCGGCTGGCAGGTTTTTATGTCTGGCGAATGTAGAGGGAACGATCTACGCGACAAACAACGTGTGTCCGCATTGGGGTGGTCCACTGGGCCAAGGGAAGATTGTGAGTGGGAAGATTGTATGTCCCTGGCATGGTTGGGAATTTGATCCAGGGACGGGAGAGACGCGAAGAAAATTGAATGCCCGGCTGACCATGCACAGGGTCATTGTGGATGGCGAAGATGTCCTGATTGAGTTCAGAGATGAGACATAGCTGATTCTAGGTTCTTGCGTTCGGCAGCGCAGGTTGATCCACAGCGACAAAACGAAATTCACTCGTATATCGGCGATTGAGGGCATCTGCCAGCCACAATTCTTCGGGACCAGGCAGCATTTCAGAGATTTCGATGGTTGCCTCAGGCAGCCTCGCCTCGATTGTGCGCCGGATCATTTTGGCAAAAATGTCGAGCAGGATTGGACTTTCAAAATCCAGATAAGCTGGTTTGCTTTCAACCGGCACTTTGAAAAACACAAAGCGGGGCATGCCGGCCGCCTGTTTCCAAAGGCGGGCTTGGAGAAAGCGTTCCGCCGAATCCGGGCAGTGAGCGAATTGCAACTCTGAGGCAGAGAACTTCCAAGATTCTCTCTTGATCACCAGGCGGTCAATGGAAATCCTGGGAACATGGTCTTGTGTAGATATAATCTTGAAAGAGCCAATCGCGAGCCGGCTGAGCAATGATCCAGTTAGATCAATCAAGCGCTTCTTGAAGCTTCCGTCGCGTGTTGTTGCGACCAGCTCTCCATGCTGACGTTCTACCACCAGCGACGAAACAGGGAGCGCCATGGAACGATCAGTGGCAAATGAGTCCGCCAGGCATTCCAGTACAAAATCTGACTGCCCGGTCAATGCTCTATGGTTGCGTGAACCCAACTGGTCGTCAAGTAACCCTGTCGACGCCACATTCCAGTCTCCAAGATCCTTGCGTGCCGCAGCCATCAACTCTTCCGGACAGGGGTGCTGGTTTACAAAGAGCGAGGTGTCGATCGTGTTCTTGCTTACGTGCAATTCCCCCAGCACGAAGGAGAAGTCGCCTCGCTGAATTGCTTCTTCGCTGGATGCCGCGATCATGATATCCGGAGAGTGATAACAGGCATCAATCCAGGCCCTCCGGAGCGGCGCAAACTCCGCCATCACTCGCTCGCGCAGTTCCTCACATGAATAGGTGATTGGCTCCCGCCCACTGCGCATGGGAAGTACCCGCTCCCATTTTTCTCGAAATTCATCATGAATGGGGGCCATTATTTCCTCTGCCCCATTCAGGAACAAGGGGACTACCTGCGACCACAACGTTGCCGCATCCACTACATTGCTTCCAGTGGAGCGGACCAGCCCGGAGTAGATTTGAGAAAGTTTTTCTTCATACTCTTGCGCAATTCTGGAAGTGAACCATCGGCATGCCTGAAGCAACAATGAGAGCGGTCCAGAGAGCGACGTCAGCAACTCCGGACCGAGCAACACTTCCACGTCCCGCCGGCAATCCTCGTATAACACTGTTCTTCCGGCGTAAACTTTTCCGGGAAATCGATTGGCAGCGCGGCCAGTCAACCGGGTGAAGATCTGCTCCAAATCCCGGAATGCCTCATCGAGTTTGGGCGCGTTACCTGAGCAAACTTCAATTCTCGCTCTTGCTGATTCCACTTCATCCAACAGGCCGACAGCCCAATCATGGGCTTCCCTGTCTTCAATTCGCTGGACGGCTTGCCTCAAGTCGCTTTCCGGATTGCATGAAATAGGGATATTGAATTTCCAGAAAATGAACTTCTTCGTGCTTAGCTCGTGAAGGGCCTGATAAACCTCGCTTGCAGCCCGAAAAAGCTGTGGCTGTATTTCCAGCAACTTCACAGCAATTTGCCTGGCCGTCTGGCGGCCATCACATTCGCGCAGCAAGGCGCTTTGTTTTGCGGTGATGCGAACAGCTC
The DNA here is from genome assembly GCA_035277785.1 of Candidatus Angelobacter sp. Classification (GTDB taxonomy): domain Bacteria; phylum Acidobacteriota; class Terriglobia; order Terriglobales; family Acidobacteriaceae; genus Angelobacter. The sequence continues at coordinate 11,438 of DATEJX010000130.1, forward strand.
CCCACATGGGATGAAGCAGAACCGTACCTTCAACCCTGAGAAAGGGCAAGATGATGGGTGGAATCCACTGCTGGACATTATCTTTTTGTGCGATCACCTCGCCCAGCGCGGTCATGGCCCATGTTTCCCAGTAAGTGCTCCGTCTCGCCAGCAAGGACTTTCCCGGCCTCATTGTCAGAAGGTCATCGCCGGAGACAAATCGCGCCCACGCCACGGGACCAAAAAAACCGATTGTGTCATTCTTCGTGCAATAACGTTGCCAGTAGCTGGCTACTAGTTCTTCTCGCTGCTTTTGTTTAGAACCTCTCGCTGAGCCATTGAGTGGACTGTGTAGCAAAGGATCCAGTGCCGTTGGCAGGGCAACCCGGTTCTGCCAGATAACTGCTTCACGGAATTCGGGAGATGCAGCAATCTCGCGAATGGCCGCGGTGGTTTGCAGGCTAGATGCGGTAAACTCCGCCTGGTAGTTATTTCGTTTTGCTTCCAACTGCCGGATCGCAGCGGCGAATTCTTCCAGTAACTCTGAAGGAACCAGATCCGGTGGTAATGCCGAGGGAACCTCTCCTCTGAGAATGGTGCATCGCGCATCGAGCAGAGCTTTGCGCGCTGATTTGTCATTCCAGCGGCCTTCCGCTCGCAAATTGTCCAGAGCCGAATTGACCCGCTGGAGCGCTTTTTGTTGCGCAATCCCTATTGCCTCGATTGCAGCAATGATCTCATCCGTCGCCACTGCCAAGCCAGACGATGCCGCAAGCGTAAAGATTTCCGGGAAGGGAAATCCCGATCCACGCAGGCACACCCAGCGCCAGAACGCCCAGTCGGTGTTTCCAAGGTTGATCAGATGATCAGAACGGGTGGTAAGACTTTCCTGAATCGCAGCAGTAGCTTGCATATTATTTGTCCCTTTACAATTCGTCAGCCGGCAATTAGCACTGCTTTGCGGAATCGCGGAGGATTCCTGTTAAATGTTTTGCGGCAAATCGCTTCACCTGAATAGGGAAGGAATTGGTTTTGGAACATCGAGCCGAATCATTCGTGTCACTGTGGACTTATGGAGAAGGGTTGCGGAGCGGCTTGCATTCTTAAGCGGAAATGTGAATATTCCAAACGCGAAAAAGTTATTGGCGTACTATCCATCCAGAAGCGCCGCAATTTGTAGAAGTTCTTCCTGGGTCAAGTGATCGGCGGTGAAGTCCGAGGGCGTAAATCCACCCGATCCATCATTCAGACAAGATGCGATGAGTTGCCGCAAGCCATCCACGTAGTGGTCTGCGATGTTCTGAATCGTCTCACGACGATGCAATTTTTTACTGTATGTCCAGTGGATCAGCAACCGGTCCTGCGCCACCATCGCATTTACATCCAGCACATATGGCCGGTGGTTCTCTCCCGCGATTGTGCTTCCACCATTGTTTTCCAGCGGCAGGAACCAACGAGATTGCCGGACAAGTTGATCCATTTGTCCAAAATAGTTGAATATGATTTCGGCCTGGGGTGCTTCTTCCAAACTTCGCCGGATATCGGGATTGCTGCTCATATGATGCAGCAGCCCGTATCCAAAGCCGCGGTTGGGCACGGCCCGCAAATGTTCCTTCACGGCGATGAGCGCCGGGACCGGGTTCCATAGTTGAGTATTGGCAGATTTCAGCACCACCGGATAAGTGTCGCTAAACCATCCCACAGTGCGGGAAACATCTACCTCGCCAAAGAGGCCCTCGCGTCCATGGCCCTCGAGATCAACCAGAATTTCTTCAAGTCCGGTCCATTGCGTCATGACGCGGCCTAGTACGGTCAGCAGCACGTCATTGATTTGAGTGTTATAGATACCAGGCACTTCGTGGAGCAGGAGGCGCGTCGCTTCTTCGTCCAGAGTTACAATGACCTTGTCCTGGGTGGCAAACAAGTTGCCAGCTTCGTTCGCTGCATAATCCCGAGGCAAGCGAGTCCGATTGATTGGCCACTGTTTCGTCCAGTACTGTACCTCTTCCTGGATTTGTTCCTGGTCGGCCGCTTTCCGCAAATGCTCAGCCCATTGCTTGAAAGAGATTGTTTTCAGTGGCAGCGTGATTTCTTGTCCTTTTTCCCTTTGTTGGTATGCTTGTTCGAGGTCTTCCAGCATGATTCTCCAGGAGATTCCATCTACGGCCAGATGGTGAATCACCAGCAGCAGACGCCTGCCGTTTTCGCTGCCGAAGTCATATTCCACCACTTTCGCAAGACGCCCCTGATATAGGTCAAGACTGCCTTGAACCCGGGCCGCATCCTGTTCAAATCTTTCCTTTTGTTCGTGTTCGTTCAGTCCGGAGAAATCCTTCCGTTCATAAAGTCCAGCCGGGATTTCCGCTTGCCCTATCTGGCGCCAGCCATCACTGCCGAGTTCGTATCTCATGCGCAACGCGTCATGGTGCTCGACCAAACCGGCGACCGCCTCTTCCAGCAACTCTGTATCTACGCTTGAATCCAGCTGCAAAAGGACGGATTGATTGAAATGCTGGGGTACCTTCAGTTCCCACTGGAAAAATCTCGCCTGAAATGGAGCCAAGGGGACGCTTCCACTCACCATGCCTTGCTCAGGCTCCAGCTGTGGAGCCACTCGTCCGGCCACCACTGATAATTCTGCAATGGTCTGATTCTCGAATATTTGCCGAGGCTGCAATGCCAGACCGGATTGCTTCGCCCGCGCTATCACTTGAATGCTCAGAATGGAATCACCACCAAGGTTGAAAAAGTTGTCATGCAGCCCGACAGTTTCCACACCGAGTACTTCTTGCCAGATGGAGGCCAGAATTCTTTCAACTTCGGTGTGCGGCGCTTCAAACTGCGGCATTGCTGCGGCAGCCTCGCGCAATTCGACCATGTGCAACATTGAGCGGCGGTCAAGACCTTTTCCATTGTGTTCTATTGCTTTTATCTGGATAAATTCTTGCGGCAGCATCACGGCCGGCAGCCGGCCGCTCAGAAATTCCTGCAACTCTTCTTTCACGACCCCTTCCTCGGCTGGAACAATTACCGCGGCAATATTGGGGCTGCTCTCCCTGGGCAATTGCCGCAGAACGACGGCGCTTTCCTTCACGCCTGGGTGTTCTGCCAACGCTGCCTCTATTTCACGTGCTTCAATCCGGAAGCCGTTCACAACCAGACATTCACCGCTGCTCACAGAGAAGTCAAGCGAACCGTCAGCGCGCTTCCATCCCTGGATGCCGGTGCGGTACAGACGCGCACCGTAGCCGGTTGAGAATGGATCGGGTATCCAGGCCGCCGCAGTGAGCTGCGGGTTTTGATAGTAGCCGTCAGCCAATTGACCGCCTAGACAAATTTCACCGATAAAACCATCCGGCACCGGATTCAGTTCGGTGTCAAGCAGCCCCATGTGCGTTCCGCCAGCCAGATGCCCCTGTAATGCTGATCCGGATATTGCGGTAAGTGGGTATTTCATCCAGCATCCGCCTGTTTCGCCGTACCCAAAGACGGAGTAGATACGTTCCCATAAAGTCGGGGGCAAAGCATCGCGGAACCTTGCCTGAAAAGGAATCTGTTCCTCGCAGAAAATATTACCCACAGTTTTCAGCGCCCAGGGAAATTCTCGCGCGAGTCTTTCCAGCATGCTGGCTGAAGTCCACAGGACCGTTACTTTGGAATCGCGCAGTAAAGTTGCCACTTTGCGGGGCGCTAGTTTGCCTGCCAGGCTTATTACGCATGCGCCCGCGGCCAACATGCGCCACCATTCCAGGCTCTCAACTTCCCGGTTAAAACCTAATCTATGGGCCACCCGCTCGGATTCGCCTTGAGCATCTTTTCCTTGCATCAGCGCAGATGCGCAGAGTGTCAGATGTGAAATCACCACTCCCAACGGCCGTCCTGCAGCGCTCGACCGGTACAGCACGCAGGCCGGGCTAGCGCCGTCAATTTCCAGTTGCGGGTCAGCATCGCTTTGCCGTACTGCTTGCGCCCAGTGCTCCTCAACGAAAAGCGTCTTCACTTCCACAGGGAATCGTCTTGTGAAGGATTTTGTTGTAAGCAACAACATGGGGCGAGAATCCCCGAGCATTCTCGAAATCCGGAGTGGAGGCTCCTCTGTTTCCAATCCCACCAGCACTGCTCCTGACTTCATTACAGCGAGCGAGATCACAGCGCAATCGACTCCGGGCTCCAGGCAAACGGCAACCCGATCACCTGGCCGTATCTGCTGTTTTGACAGATAGTACGCCCACTGATTGGAGTTTTGATTGAACTCGCCGTAGCTCATTTGACGGCCATCGCTTACCAGCGCAATGGCATCTGGCCGGAGCTTTGCATGCTGGGCGATCAATGAGCAGATGCTTTCTTCCTGCGCGTAGTCGGCTTGTGGTGCCTTCCAAGTCGAGAACAAGGCTTGCTGTTCTGCCGCGGTCAACAGAGAAATTCGGGCGACAGGTTGGTTAGGATTCTTGATAACTTGATCCAGTACCATTTGCCACCGGCGGACAACTCCTTCCACGGTTGTTCTTTCGAACAGGTCACGAACATACTCCAACCGGCCTTCAATTCCCCGCTCGGTCTCAGCTACCAGAAGCGTTAGATCAAACTTTGTTGCCAGTAGATCGTCCTCCCGCTCCAGCAGGGCCACTTGCAGGCGTGGCAATTGCAGTTGTTCTTGAGCGGTATTTTGCAAACCGAAAACTACCTGGAAAAACGGCTGGCGGCCCAGGTCGCGTTCCGGTTGCAGTTCGTCAACCAATTTTTCAAATGGGACATCCTGGTGTTCATAAGCTTCCAATGTCTTCTCTCGCACCAGCCTCAATAGTTGGCGGAAACTTGAAGCTTGGTGAACCTGCACACGCAGCACCAGCGTGTTGACGAAAAATCCGATCAACGGCTCGATTTCGGGTCTGTTCCTTCCCGCTATGGGCGATCCAACTGCTATGTCTTCCTGCGTGCTGTAAAGCGAGAGCAAAAGATGCCAGGCTCCCAACAACGTCATGAAAAGGGTTACGCCCTCTTGCCGGCTGAAGGCTTTTATCTGCCCTGTCAATTCAGGGCTAAAGTTCACGGGAATGGCTGCTCCCCGATTACTCAGTGCGGACTGCCGCTTATGATCGCTGGGAAGTTCCAGCACTGGCAGGCTGGCCAATTCTTTCCTCCAATAGCCAACCTGCTCTTCCAACACTTCTCCTTGCAGCCATCTCCGCTGCCACATCGTGTAGTCGCCGTATTGGATCTGCAGGTCTGGCAAAAGCGGCTTCTGGTCCTGAGTGTAACTGGTGTATAGCTGGCCAAACTCATGCACCAGCAGGTCTAGCGACCATCCGTCACTGACGATGTGGTGCATGGTGACGAGCAGCACACTTTCTTCTGCCTGCAAGCGCAGCAGCTTCACTCTCAGGAGCGGTCCTTTTTGCAAATTGAACGGCGCTTCTGCTTCATGCCGCCGATAACGCTGCATCTCTTGTTCCGCAGCCTTCGCGTCGGAGTGCTGAATGTCAATTTGTTCGAGGTCTAATTGTGCCGGACCAATTTTCTGCACCGCCACGCCGTTTCGTTCGGGGAAAGTGGTCCTTAGAATTTCATGCCGTTGCACAATGTGGTTAAAGCTCTGTCGCAACGCTCCCATGTGCAGCCGGCCGGTCAAACGGACAGCAAACGGCATGTTGTAGGCCGCGTTTCCAGGCTGCAGTTGGTCAAGAAACCACAACCGTTGCTGGGCAAAGGAAAGCGGCAGATCACCTTCGTCGCGATTGACGGCTTCAATGGGCAGTTTCAGAACCGGATGCTCTCCGCGAGCCGCTCTAACCTGGCGCGCGAGAGCGGCAACCGTAGGGAATTCAAACAGACTGCGCAGAGGCAGGTCTGCCCTCAGTTCCATGCGGATTCTGCCAATCACATGAGTGGCCAACAGCGAATGGCCCCCCATTTGGAAGAAGTTCCAGTCAACGCCGACGCGTTCGCGTTTCAAGACTTGCGCGAAAATGCCGCAAAGCAATTCTTCTTCAGGATCGCGGGGAGCTACAAATTCAGTTCTTTGCTCTCTACTGGGGAAATCCGGAGCAGGCAAAGCCCTGCGGTCCAGCTTGCCATTGGGAGTCAACGGGAGGGCCAGCAACGAAACAAAAGAAGCCGGTAGCATGTAATCCGGCAGTTTCTTCGCAAGGAACTCAAAGAGAGCGTGCTCCCAGTCCGCTTCATTGCGCTCGAGGATTATGTAAGCTACCAGGTGTTTGTTGCCATCAGAGTCCGGCCAGGGCAGGACCGCAGCAGCTTTCACCAAAGGATGGGTCTTTAGTACAGCTTCTATTTCTCCTGTTTCGACACGGAACCCGCGAATCTTTACCTGGGTATCAGCGCGACCTAAGCTCTCAACCGATCCATCGGGAAGATACCGGCCCAGGTCACCGGTTCTGTATAGGCGGTCGCCTTCCGCTCCAGTAAACCAATTGGCAATAAATTTCTGGTCTGAGAGCTTCGGGTCATTGCGGTATCCCTTGGCCATATGGGGGCTGCGGAAATAAATCTCTCCCGGCTCTCCAATCCCCGCCAACTGCCTTGCAGAATTCAGCACCAATAGTTGGACGTCCTTGATTCCATGGCCCAATGGCACAATATCTTTGGCAAGAGGTGGTACTGCTGAGGCTATATCCGAAGAAGAAACCGGGAAGAAGCTGACGGCGCGCTGGGTCTCCGTTGCACCGTAAAAATTGATGCATTTGGTTTGCGGCGCCATCTGACGAATTTCAGCGATCTCTCGCCGCGTGAGGGCGTCTCCCACGAAGAATACACACCGCAACGAATCAACACCGCCTTCTGCTTTGCCTTGCGTTAATACTTGTCCTAACGCTGGTGTGAGATTACTGATGGAGATTCTGTTCTCTCGCATCCAGCCGGCTCCTTTGCCGGGCATTTGCCAATCCTCGGGAGGTATGAGGACTGCGGCGCCAATCATCAACGGAGTGAATACATCACGATGTAACGGGTCGTGAGAGAGCGCGGAGAAAAGGCTGAAGCGGTCAGATTCGCTGAACGAAAAAGTCTCCACCCACCACGGCAGGAAGTGAGTCAAAGGACCGTGCCTGCCCAGCACGCCTTTCGGTTTACCTGTAGATCCTGAAGTAAAAGAAATATAAGCCAGATCGTCTGCACCGACTCTGATCGCGGGTGCCGCCGAAGAATACTGATCAAGAAAGCTTCCAAAATCAGACGTACCGCTGTGCGGAAGAGACAAAATTGGGCAAGAGAACCGCTCCAGTAACTCTCTCAAATGTGGGGGGACTTCACCCGCCGCTTCCAAATGTAGAAGCGCTTTGGGCTCTGCAATTTCCAGGTAATCGACAAGCCGTGCCGCCGGATACGCAGGGTCCAGAATTAGAAATGCAGCACCGGCTTTCATGATTCCAAGCAAACTCAACACCAGTGGCGCGCTCCGGTGGGCATAGATAGCAACGACGTCCTGCGGCTTGACTCCATGCGCGACCAGACAGTTCGCCAACCGATTGCTGAGAGCTTCCAGTTGCTTATAAGTCCAGGCTAAATGAGGATCCGCAACAGCGAGTTGATGAGGATGGTGTTCACTGCTGGCGTGGAATAACTCGTGGACAGCTCCTTCCCACTTCTTGTCTAAAGCCATGCCGGGGTCCGGCAGAATATTTTGAGCCGCTTTCGTGACCAGCGAGTAGTGAGTGATCGGCGCTGCCGGATTTTCAGCGATCTGTTCCAGCAGGCAGGCGAACTGGTGAAGCATTTCAGACATCCGCTCATGGGTAAACAAATCAGTGTTATAGACAAGGGAAAAGTCGGTTTTACCCTGTGCGGAGTAGATATAAAGAGTGAAGTCAAATTTGGAAGTTGTTTCCGGAACGTCGAGCACTTCAGCTGTCAGGCCAGGAAGCTTGAACAGGAGTGGCTCAGGCACGGGCAGCATATTCACGAACACCTGGAACAAAGGTGTGTGGCTTAAGGTCCGCCTGGGATTAACCGTTTCAAGAACCTTTTCAAAGGGCGTATCTTCATGCGAATAAGCGTCCAACGCGACATCCCGCACACTTCGCAAGACTTCAAGGAAGGTGGCATTCTCGGGAATTTGAGTTCGTAAGACGAGAGTATTGAGGAAACAGCCGATAAGATTTTCCAGTTCCGGCCGGTTTCGCCCAGCCACTGGAGTACCCACAACAATATCCTGACTGCCCGCGTAACGATGCAGCAATACTTTGAAAGCTGCAAAGAACACCATGAACAAGCTGGCTTGCTGACGCTTGCTGAGTTCCGTCAGAGCAGCGGAAATGGAATCGGAAAGGCGAAGCCGCTGCCGCGCACCAGAGTGTCGCTGGACCGCCGGCCGGTTGTAGTCGGTTGGAAGATCCAGCACAGGAATGCCATCCAATTTGTCTTTCCAATAAGCGAGTTCACTATCGAGCCTTTCCTGAGACAACGATTTTCTTTGCCATTCGCTATAGTCGACGTATTGAATTGGAAGCACCGGCAAATCCGCAGCTGTGCCGCTGACAGAAGACCGGTACAGCTCCATCAGCTCCCGGATCAGGACCACCAATGACCAGCCATCAGAGACAATGTGATGAATGGCAAGAACCAATACATGGTGGCGGTCATTTTTCTTCAGGAGCACCGCTCGCAAAAGCGGTCCTGATATAAGGTCAAACGGCTGCTCGACAATTTGTGAGATCTGTCGCACAAGCGCAGGCTGGTTGCCATTGCCGTTGGAAGATTGAAAAGGAATAACTTCGAGATCGATTTTCGTAGCTGCAGAAACGATCTGTAATACCTTTCCCTGTGCAGCCCTGAATGTTGTTCGGAGGGATTCGTGGCGGCGGACAACTTCTGCGAGGGCTGACCGCAATGCGGAAGCTTTCAGAACGCCCTTAAAGTCCACAGCTGCCGCAACGTGATAGGCAGGATCATTGGGATCAAGGTTTGCCAACAGCCATAGACGCTCCTGCGCGAATGAAGCAGGAAAAGCAAAGGCTTGTGGAGTAGATTTTGCGGCAGTCATTTAGATAGAAAATAAAAAGCTGGATGAGAGGCAAAATAACATCAGTTGGGGAGCACTTCAGGAACTTCATCAGGCTGCAATCCCTGGTATGTTTCCCGTGAAATTGCATGGAGGTCGGATTCTTGCGAATCCACACGCGGCAAAGAAGAGACGCACTTTGACAGGTTCTCAATGGTCGGGGCTTCGAATAAGTTTCTTACCGGCACGTCCACGTGGAAGGTTTCGCGCACACGCGAGATGATCTGCGTGGCGAGCAGTGAATGTCCACCCAAATCAAAGAAGTTGTCCTTGATTCCGGGCTTGTCCACCTTCAGTACTTCCGCCCAGATCGCGGCCAGGGTTTCTTCAAGAGGCGTGCGCGGGGCTATATATTCCGTTTCTATCCTTCCTGGCTCAGGCAGCGCTTTGCGATCTATCTTTCCGTTCGGCGTTAAGGGCAAACTCTCCAACTCTATCCAGGCGACAGGGACCATAAACTCCGGTAGTTTTCTTTTCAGCGCTGTTTGCCAAGATTCGCGACCGGGGCGATTCGCGGTCGCGACATCTTGTCCGAAATCAGGAACCACGTAGGCTATCAACCGCTTGTCACTTCCGTCCCCCCGCACCGTAACGACGCAATCCTGCACGCCTTCCTGCTGCCGCAGCACTGCTTCGATTCCTCCCAACTCAATGCGATGCCCCCGCACCTTGACCTGATGGTCTGCGCGTCCCAGGAAGTCCAAGTTCCCATCCGTGCGATAACGCACAAGGTCGCCCGTGCGATAGAGGCGGGTCCCAGGAATTGAACTGAACGGATTAGGAACGAATTTCTCTGCTGTGAGTTGCGGTTGGCCGACATAACCCCGCGCAAGACCGCTCCCTCCGGTGTATAGTTCGCCAATGGCGCCCACAGGCACGAGCTGCATTTGTGGGTCGAGTACATAAACCTGGGTCTGGTTGAGTGGTTTCCCAATGGGCAGGGGAGCTGGAACCGCCGCGGGATCCTGCACTCTGTAGCACGCAGTGAAAGTTGTGTTTTCGGTTGGACCATATCCGTTTACGAACGTAGCTCCGTCTGCCGCAGCCAGGAATCTCTGGACGTGGGAGGCCGAAACTACATCACCGCCCGCCAGCAACTGCTGCATTGTCTGAATTGTCGGCATGCTTCGATCGGCAATCAGGTGAAACAGTCCAGCGGTCAGGAAGGCCGTTGTTACACCGCACGATTGAATCGTCGCAGTCAACTCCTCGAGCGACGGGTGCTCACTTGGCAAAATAGCCAGCCTACCGCCATTCAGCAAACTGCCCCATATTTCAAATGTCGATGCATCAAAAGCCAGCGGTGCCACGTGCAGGACAACTTCTTCAGGTCCGAAATGGACATAGTTGGCGTGATGTACTAATCTGACCACCCCGCGGTGAGTTACAGCTACACCCTTCGGAATCCCGGTAGAGCCGGAAGTGTACATGACATATGCAAGGTTCTCGGGTGACAGCGGAACGGCCGGAGCCGTTGCATTCTGTTTATGAATCGCATCCTTCTCTAAATTCAGGTTCAGCACCATCGCTTGTGATTGCTGGAATGCAGGTTTGTCCAGATGCGATGCCGTGATGAGCGCTCGGACATTCGCATCCTTGATTAAAAGCTGCAAATGCTCATCCGGGTAGGCAGGATCCAAAGGAACATACGCGCCTCCAGCTTTCAAAATGCCCAGTATTGCAACAATGGTTTCGATGGAACGCTGCAACAGGATGCCCACGGAAACTTCAGGAGCTACGCCGAAGCTGCGCAGATAATTCGCTACGCGATTTGATTGCAGGTCGAGCTGCTCATAAGTCATCCGATTTTCACCACAAACCAGCGCGATCGCCGTGCCGAAGCGCTTCGCCTGTTGTGCGAATAGCTCAGGGATGCAGAGTTCGTGCCCGCTCGCGGCGGAATTCCAGTCAATCAGCAACTGGAGGCGCTCGGATTGTGACAGCATTGGGAGATCCTGGATTAAGCAATGTGGATCATCGACCATGCCTTGCAGCACAGCTTCGAAATGACCGAGCATGCGCTCGACTGTATTCGGTTCAAAGATATCTGCGTTATAGTCGAGCCCCGCTTTCAGGGCGCCCTCTGCTTCCTCCATGAGCAATGTAAGATCAAACCGGGAACTCTGGGTGTTGGCGGGATGTACTGTAACTTCCAAGCCTTGTAAATGAAGAATGCGGGCGGGAGCATTCTGCAAGGCAAGTACGACCTGGAACAAAGGGTTGCGGCTTATATCCCGCTCTGGCGCCAATTCCTCAACCAGTTTTTCAAACGGCAAATCCTGATGCGCGTAGGCGTCTAGACATACCCCTCGGATCCGCGTCAGCAAATTGGCGACTGCTAAATCGGGATCCAGTGAGGTCCGCAGCACCAGCATATTCACAAAGAACCCGATCAATCGTTCCAGTTCCGGGCGGGTGCGATTCGCCACCGGAGTTCCAATTACCAGGTCACTGCGTCCAGTATAACGTTGCAACATAATCTGGTATCCCGCCAGCAGTACCATAAACAGAGTGACATCTGAATTTCGGCCCAGATTCTTCAACCCGGCTGCCAACTCTGGCGAGAATTGTCTGATGATTTGTCCGCCACGATAACTGGGCATGACTGGACGTTCATGGTCCAGCGGCAATTCCAAGGGCTCGATCCCCGCCAGCTGCTTACACCAATATCCGAGTTGCTCTTGCAGGATGTCTCCCTCCATCCATTCACGTTGCCAGAGTGCGTAATCCGTGTATTGCACCGGCAATTCCGGCAATTGCATGGATTGGCCATTCACTATTTGCTGGTACAGCGATGAGACTTCCTCAACCAGCAGCCCCAGTGACCATCCGTCACTCACGATGTGGTGCATGGTAATCAGCAACACGTGTTCGGCTGTGCCCACTGTCACCAGCGTTGCCCGGAGCAGGGCGCCTTTTTCCAAGCGGAATGGATGCCTTGCTTCCGTTTCTGCCAGAGTTTCCAACTCCCGAGATTGCCGTGGCCCCAAATTTGTGAGGTCAACTTCCTGCAGGTCCCATTCGTCGGCGGTCATGACAATCTGCATGGGTTGACCTTCAGAGGTTTCGATCTTCGTCCTCAGGGCGTGGTGGCGCTGCACCACTTCTTTAAGGCTCTGGCGCAGCGCATTCTTGTGTAATTCACCCTTTAGTTGAACTCGGGCAGCGATGTTGTAGAACGGGTTGTCGGGTGATAGACGGTCAAGAAACCACAGCCGCTGCTGCGCATAAGAGAGCCTCGCCTTCGCGGTCTGAGGCGCTGGTTTGATATCGGGCGAGCCGGTTCGCTGTTTTCCGCTTCGAAGTTGTTCTTCGACCAATTGCGCCAGGGCTGAAATTGTCTGTCCATCTTCAAAGACGCGCCGAAGAGGCAGGTCGACGCCAAAGGTGGACCTGACGCGCGCGAGCATTTGCGTGACCAGAAGTGAATGTCCGCCCAGCTGGAAAAAGTTGTCTTGCACGCTGATCCGCTCACAACCCAGCACTTGCTGCCAGATTCCCAACAGCAGTTCCTCCACAGCAGTCGAACTGACAGCTTGATCGCCTAGTTCTTCGTGTCCGATTTGGGGAGCGGGCAGAGACTTGCGGTCAACCTTCCCATTTACAGTCAAGGGCAGTTGCTCAAGTTCCACCCAGGCTGTGGGGACCATGTACTCCGGCAGCTTTTTCTTCAACTGATTGCGTAGATCAACCATGGTTACTGATAAGCGTGGTTTTTGGAACACTACATATGCCACCAGGCGAGTTGTATTTCCACCTGGCCGGACCAGGACGACGGCATGCTCAACCCCCGGGCACCCCAGCAACGTGGCCTCGATCTCGCCCATCTCGATGCGATAACCCCGAAGCTTGATCTGGTGGTCCAATCGTCCAAGAAATTCCAACGTGCCTTCCTGCGTCCAGCGCACCAGGTCTCCAGTGCGATAGAGCCGCTCTCCTCCGGTGAGACTGAAAAGGTTGGGTAGGAACCTTTCCGCGGTCAAGGCTGGCTGGTTCAGGTAGCCTCGTGCCAATCCTGCGCCAGCGAGCCATAGCTCACCTCTGGCGCCTACAGGAACTAATCTCATTCCCTGATCCAGTACATAGGCACGGGTGTTGGATATCGGTTTGCCAATACTTACGTTAACGGCTGAATCTCTTCTGGATGCACACGCATAAGTGGAATAAGTTGTGTCTTCAGAAGGACCGTACAGGTTGAAAATTCTCTGGATGGAGCCTAATCCATAAATTTGTTCAACCAGATTTCGTTGCAGCGCCTCGCCCGCCAGGTTTACGACGCGCACGGAAGAAGGCACTCCCTTGATTCGCACTAACTCAGCCATGGCTGACGGCACGGTATTCACCAGAGTAATATTTTCCTGGCCAAGCCACTGGGGTAGAGACAGAGCATTCTCCGCCATTACCACTCTTCCGCCCCAACTCAGCGGAACAAAGATTTCAAACACGGAAAGATCAAAGCAAATGGAAGTAGATGCCAGGACGCCCCTGAGTTCTTCATTGGTAAAAACCTCACGTGCCCAATGCATCAGCACGCTCGCAGCCCGATGCATGATGGCGGCTCCCTTTGGCTTTCCAGTTGATCCGGAGGTGTAAATCACATATGCCAGATTCCGGGGATCAAGCTTTACACCCAAATCGCTCCCATCTTCCTGCGCGATTTCAAACGCCTCTTCATCTACGCAAATTTTCAAAACTTGATTGTCAGGGAATAATTTCCGCAACCCGCCTTCGGTCAGTAGTACTTGAGCCTGAGCGTCGTCCAGCATAAAACGCAGACGCTCTTCAGGATAGGAAGGATCAACGGGCACATACGCCGCTCCCGCCTTCAAGATTCCGAGGAGGCCGATGACCATTTCTGCGCCGCGGCGCATGCAGATTCCCACTCTCATCTCAGGCCCAATGCCTGATCTCTTCAAATACCGGGCGAGTTGGTTTGCGCGGCAATTTAAATCCCGATAGCTCCAATATTCACCCCGGTCCTCGATGGCGGTCGCAGTGGGGACCTGTCTGGCCTGAGCTTCAAACAGTTCGTGCATGCAATAGAATGGATACTCTCTTCTGGTCTGGTTCCATTCCAACAATTGCTGCTGCTCGGCGCTGCTCAGCAGCGCTAATTCCCTGATTGGTTTTTGTGAATGGGCGACTGCGTCCGCCAGCAGGTTTGTGAAATGCGTGAGCAGCCGCTGCATGGTTGATTCAGCAAATAGTTCAGTGCGATAAATCAGTGCTCCCTGAACCGTCGAGCCAACATCATCCACTCGCAATAACAAATCAAACTTGGCCAGGCCTGAGCCCACTTCGATCTGGGTGAGCGTCAAGCCGGGCAAATCCATTTTGTTTTGCAGAACATTTTCAAATGCCAGCATTACCTGGAACAAGGGACTCCGGCTCAAGTCACGTTCCGGGTGCAACTCTTCCACTAATTTTTCAAACGGCACATCATGATGCTGGTAAGCATCGAGCGTGATTTGGCGGACTCGATGGAGAAGTTCCACAAAACTGAAGTCGTCATCCAGTTGCGTCCGCAACACCAGGGTATTCACGAAAAACCCTACCAGATCCTCTGTCTCTAACCAGCGCCGGCCGGCAATTGGCGTACCAATGGAGATGTCGTTCTGACCGCTATAGCGTGAGAGGAGCAACTGAAATCCCGCGAGCAGGGTCATGAAGAGCGTGACGCCTTCTTTTCTGGTCAGGGTCCGCAGTTCTGTGCTCAACTCGTCCGGCAGGGTCCATGGCAGCATAGCTCCGGCATTGCTCTCGATGGCGGGGCGAGTGTAATCCAGCGGTAGCTCAAGTGGCTCTGTTTCCGCCAATTGTTGCCGCCAGTAGCTGGTTTGCCCGGCAAGCAGTTGGCCTTGCAGCCAATCCCGCTGCCAGATGGCAAAGTCCGTATATTGAAGTTTCAGCTCCGGAAGAGGAGAACCGTTGCCTTGGATATACGCTGCGTAGAGCTGCGAGAATTCGCGCAACATGATGCCGCTCGACCAGCCATCGCCGACAATGTGGTGCATGGTCAGCAGCAGCACATGCTTTCGTTCAGCGGAGCGCACAAGCTTCACGCGAAGCAGGGGACCTTGCGCAAGATCGAAGCCCACGGCGCTTTCTGCTCTTATCAACAGCTGAATTTCTTTTTCCCGCTCTTCCCTGGGGAGTGAGCTCAAATCCACTTCATCAATGGGCAGCGTCAAATCTCTGCTGATCCTCTGCGTCGGCTTTCCATTGATGGCTGGAAAGCTGGTTCGCAGCACCTCGTGCCGGCGCACGATTTCGTTCAGACTTATGTAGAGAATTTCTGTGTCCAGTTCGCCTGACAAACAACATCCAAACGACATGTTGTATGCCGCGCTGTGAGCTTCAAGTTGATCGAGGAACCAGAGCCGCTGTTGTGCATAGGAAAGAGGCGGATCGGTTTCACGCGCAGCATGTCCCAGCGGAGGTAATGCAACATGCTGCTGGTCTCGCGTCCGGTTAATGTACTCTGCCAGGCCGGCGATGGTGCGGTTTTCGAACAAGGCACGCAGCGGTAGATCAATCTGGAAGATGTTCCGGACGCGCGCTACAACCTGCATGGCCAGGAGCGATTGGCCGCCCAAATCAAAGAAGTCATCATGTATGCCTGCATGGTTTATATTCAGCGTTTCAACCCACATACCCCATAGCATCTCTTCCGTGGGATTGCGCGGTGCCGTTCCTCCAGCAATATCTGTCTGCTCTTCCGGTGCCGGTAATGCCTTGCGATCAATCTTCCCGTTTGGGGTTTGCGGCATCTCAGGAAGACTGACGTACATGCTGGGTATCATGTACTCAGGCAAGCGGGCTTTCAGATAGCTTTTCAGTTCATCTCTGCCCGGGATCTTGCCCGGTTCCGGAACTACGTAGGCAACCAGCCGTCTTTCTGAAGGCCGGTCCTCACGCAAGACCACCGCACACTGGTGCACGTCCGACAGCATTGCCAGTGCGTTCTCGATTTCGCCAAGCTCAATTCTGTGACCAAGCAGCTTGACCTGCTGATCTATTCTTCCGAGAAATTCCAGGTTTCCGTCATGTTGCCAGCGTGCTATGTCGCCGGTTCGGTACAAACGAGTCCCGAGTTTGTGGCCAAATGAGTTTGGTATAAAGCGCTCTGCAGTCAATTCAGGACGACCCAGATATGCTCGGGCCACCCCGGCCCCACCGATATAGAGTTCGCCCGGAATACCGGCAGGCAGTGGGTTCAGGGATTGATCCAGGATATAAATTTCCGTGTTGGCGATGGGTCGGCCAATGGGAACGGATGTCTCGATGTTGCCCGTAATCTTGTAAACAGCAGACCAGATTGTGGTTTCAGTAGGACCGTACATGTTATAGAGCTGCGCAGAGGTGATCGAGTGCAACTCATGTACCGTGGATGCGGGGAGAAGCTCTCCCCCCAGAAATAGGCGCTGCATTGGAACGAGCAGATCTTTTGTTCTGGGATCGTTCAGGAACATAGCCGCCATTGAGGGAGTACATTGAAAGTGCGTAGGCTGGAATCGAAGGATGGTCTCTTCTTCCGGTAATTCCGGCGTGGCCGGATTGCTTGCGATGCGCAATTGATCCACCAACTCCAGGCTGGCCATCATGGACTCATAGTCCACTCCAAAGTCTATGAGGCAAGCGACTTCATCAACTTCTATTTCCTTGAGCTTTTCAATGGTGGCAAGGCAGCTTGCGACGGTTCCCATTAATCCGCTGTTTTCGAAGTAGCGATTGAAGGCGTGTTCAATGATGGCTTCTCTGTCTTCCTGCGTCGGGTTTTCTTTGCTGCTGCCGCGCCCAAGATCAACCGCCTGAACAAGATAGTTGGAGAAGGGAATTCGCACTTTTTCGCGAACCGAATCCAGGCTGGTTCCGAGATAAGTGTGGATCATGAGGGTTACATGCCCTTCGCCCGCATGGCCATGGGTCCTGCGCGCGTCTCGATAGGCGCGGATGTTTTCCGCCAGCTGTTGAATGTTCTGCCCGAGCAAGTGGGTCAGCAGGTTGGCTCCCAATTCGCCGGCGATTCTGAAGGTTTCAGGGGTGCCCGCAGCCGTGATCCAAAACGGTAACTCTGGCTGGACCGGGCAGGGATGAATTCCGACATTCACATCAACTCCAGCGCCGTTTTTGAGGACCACAGTCTCTCCCCGCCATAGCTTGCGCACGGTCTCGATGCCGCGCAACATTCTTTCTTTGCGCGACGCATAGGCTTCAGGAGCCAGAACAAAGTCATTTGGCTGCCATCCGGAAGCGAATGAAATTCCGATCCTGCCGCCAGAAAGGTTGTCCACCACTGACCATTCCTCTGCGACACGCAGTGGATTCTGAAGGGGAAGCACCACGCTCCCGGCCCTGATCTGAATTCGCTCGGTCACCGCCGCCAGCGCCGCGCCGCATACGGATGGGTTGGGATAAATTCCACCAAATGGATGGAAGTGCCGTTCCGGCGTCCACACAGCAGTGAATCCCCGTGAATCCGCGAACTTAGCGCCGTCCAGAA
>DATEJX010000131.1:0-17691 GCA_035277785.1 Candidatus Angelobacter sp.
CGCTCAAGGATCCTTTTCTGTGTCCCAGGAAAATAACTGATGCCCAACGGCGGCCCATCGCGCATTTTCATTCTCCGTCCCGTAGCCACTTCGCTGCTGATGATTGGCGTTCTTCTGGTCGGCTTTGTTGCCTACCGCCAACTGCCGGTTTCGGCGCTCCCGCAGGTTGACTATCCCACCATTCAGGTCACCACCTTTTATCCCGGAGCGGGACCGGAGGTGATGGCGTCATCTGTTACGGCGCCTATGGAACGCCAGTTTGGACAGGTTCCCGGACTCAGTCAGATGACCTCGACTAGCTCCTTCGGCAGCTCGGTCATCACCCTGCAGTTCACCCTGGAGCAGAACATCGATATCGCTGAGCAGGAAGTGCAGGCGGCCATCAACGCCGCAACAACGTTTCTGCCGCGCGACCTGCCCAACCCGCCAATTTACAGCAAGGTCAATCCCGCCGACGCGCCTATCATCACGCTGGCGCTGACTTCTGACAGCCTGCCGCTCACCAAGGTGGAGGACCTGGCTGATACGACGCTTGCACAGAAGGTCTCCCAGCTCTCAGGGGTAGGGCTGGTTTCCATCAGCGGCGGACAGCGTCCAGCCGTTCGCATACAGGCGAACCCCACGGCCCTGGCTTCCTATGGGTTGAGTCTGGAAGACCTGCGCACGGCGCTCGGGCAGGCTAACGTCGACCAGGCCAAAGGCATTCTGGAAAATGAGCGGCAGTCTTTCACCATCAACAGCAATGACCAGTTGAGTTCTGCCAAGGAGTACCAGGACGTAATCATTGCTTATCGCAACAACGCGCCGGTGCGCTTGAGCGATGTGGCCAGCGTGATCGATGGGGCGGAGAACTCCAAGCAGGCGGCGTGGATGGGCACCACAGAAGGCGGACAGGCCGCGATTCTGCCGGCGGTGATCGTCAACATCCAGAGGCAGCCGGGCGCAAATATTATCAGCGTAGTTGATCGCATTAAGAACGTGCTGCCGCAGTTGCAGACTGCCCTGCCAACGTCAGTGAAAGTGAGAATCCTCACCGACCGCACGGAAACGATCCGCGCGTCAGTCAAAGACGTGCAGTTTGAATTGATGCTCACCGTTGCCCTGGTCGTAATGGTGATTTTCCTCTTCCTGCGTAATCTTTCCGCTACGGTGATTCCCAGTGTGGCTGTGCCGCTCTCCATCGTAGGCACTTTTGGCGTGATGTATCTGCTGGGCTACAGCCTGGATAATCTCTCGCTGATGGCGCTCACCATCTCCACCGGCTTTGTGGTGGATGACGCCATTGTCATGATTGAAAATATCGAGCGCTTCCTGGAAGAGGGCCATTCTCCGCTGGAAGCTGCGCTGATGGGTTCCGGCCAGATCGGCTTCACCATCATTTCACTCACAGTCTCGCTCATTGCCGTGCTGATCCCGTTGCTGTTCATGGGCGATATCGTAGGCCGCCTTTTCCGTGAGTTCGCGGTGACGTTGAGCGTGACGATCATTATTTCCGCGCTGGTCTCGCTCACACTTACGCCCATGATGTCGGCGCGTTTGCTCAAGAATCCCAGAGAAGTACGGCATGGCCGTTTTTATTACGCGTCTGAGCGTTTTTACGAACGCGTCATTGAGTTCTATGGGCGGACGTTGAAATGGGTGCTGCGCCATCAGACGGCAACATTGCTTGCCACCGTTGTCGCTCTGGTACTGACTCTATATCTCTACGTGATCGTGCCCAAAGGCTTCTTCCCCGTGCAGGATACGGGTGTGATCCTGGGAATTTCTGAAGCCGCGCCCAATGTTTCATTCACCGCCATGGCCGCGGCGCAGCAGAAATTGGCGAACGTAATCCTTCAAGATCCTGACGTGGACAGCCTGTCATCTTTTATCGGCATTGATGGCACCAATACCACACAGAACAGCGGCCGTATCCAGATCAACTTGAAGCCGCACGACGAGCGTAACGCATCAGCTTCTGACATCATCCGGCGTCTCCAGCCCAGTCTGGCGAACGTGGAAGGCATCGTGCTTTACATGCAGCCGGTGCAGGACCTGACCGTAGAAGACCGCGTGAGCCGCACTCAATTCCAGTATTCGCTGGAGGATGCCAATGCACCAGAGTTGAGTGAATGGTCCACGCGCATTCTGGACAAACTGCGCACCTTGCCCGAACTGCGCGACGTGGCCAGCGACCAGCAGAACGGCGGGCTTCGCGCCGACCTGGTGATTGACCGTGATACTGCCGGTCGCTTTGGAATCCTGCCTCAGGCCATTGATGACACGCTTTATGACGCATTTGGCCAGCGGCAGGTCTCCACCATCTTCACTCAGCTGAACCAGTACCATGTGGTGTTGGAGGTAGGGCCGCAATTCCAGCAGGACCCAACCGACCTGACACATATTTATGTCAAGTCGACTACAGGAACGCAGGTGCCGCTTTCCGCGTTCAGCCACTTCAATACCGATAAAACTGCGCTTGCCATCAACCATCAGGGGCAGTTTCCGGTGGTAACCATCTCCTTCAACCTGGCGCCGGGCGAATCACTTGGTCGGGCTACCAAGGCCATTGCGGAAGTGGAGCAGGAGTTGGGCATGCCAGCGAGCATTCATCCCAGTTTCCAGGGAACGGCAGCTGCATTCCAGAAGTCCCTTGCTTCAGAACCGTGGCTGATTCTGGCCGCGCTGATTACCGTTTATATCGTTCTTGGTGTGCTGTATGAGAGTTACATCCATCCAGTGACCATCCTCTCCACGCTGCCGTCAGCCGGGGTGGGGGCCATTCTGGCGCTGATCCTCACGCGCAATGACCTCACCGTGGTGGCCCTGATTGGCATTATCTTGCTGATCGGTATTGTGAAGAAAAACGCCATCATGATGATTGACTTTGCGTTGGAAGCCGAGCGCGGTGAAGGCAAGCCGCCGGAAGAAGCCATTTACCAGGCCAGCTTGCTGCGTTTCCGTCCCATCATGATGACCACCATGGCGGCCCTCCTGGGGGCTGTGCCACTGGCGTTTGGAACCGGCACGGGATCAGAGCTGCGTCATCCGCTGGGTATAACCATCATCGGTGGCCTGCTGCTGAGCCAGTTGTTTACGCTCTACACCACGCCGGTGATTTACATCTGGTTTGACAAGCTGGCGCGCAAATTCTCGCGCTTCAAGATCGGCAATGAGATTACGCCGGAAAAGGAGCCCGTCCTGGGCGATTAGCACATGATCATCTCGGCTCCATTCATCCGGCGTCCCGTGGCCACCTCGTTGCTTGCCATGGGTGTCCTGATGGCGGGCATTCTAGCGTATACACGCCTGCCGGTCGCGCCCATTCCCCAGGTGGAATATCCCGTCATCAGCGTGGGCGCCGGACTGCCTGGTGCGAGCCCGGAAACCATGGCCTCGTCAGTGGCCACTCCGCTGGAGCGTCAGTTTGGCAGGATTGCCGGGGTCAACCAGATGACCTCGACCAGTCAGCTTGGTTCCACCAACATCACGCTGCAATTCGATCTCAGCCGTGATATTGATGCGGCGGCGCGTGATGTACAGGCAGCAATCAATGCGGCGCTCGGCCAGCTTCCGGCCAACCTGCCCACCCGGCCCAGTTGGCGCAAAGTGAATCCCGCCGACGCTCCCATCATGATTCTGGCGCTCACGTCAGAGAGCGTGACCAAACCGCGGATGTATGACATAGCCGATTCCATCCTGGCCCAGAAGCTTTCCCAGGTGGCGGGAATCGGCCAGGTTTTTGTTGGCGGCGGCGCCAGGCCGGCAGTCCGCGCAGAGGTGAATCCTGGCCTGCTGGATAAGCTCGGGGTCGGGGTGGAGCAGGTACAGAACGCGCTTGCATCCGCTAATGCCAATCGTGCCAAGGGTGAAATTGCAGGGCCGATTAACGCCTGGGCCATCACGGACAACGACCAGCTCTTCAAGGCAGACGACTACAAAAAAATCATCGTTTCCCGCAGTCCCAATGGCGTGGTTCGGCTGGGCGATGTGGCGGATGTGCAGGATTCCGTCGAGGACATTCGCAATGCCGGTATCTCGAACGGTAAGCCGTCAGTGCTGATGATTGTCTTTCGCCAGCCTGGAGCCAACATCATTGAAGCAGTTGACAGCGTAAAGGCAGAACTGCCGCAGCTTCGGGCATCTATCCCCGCGTCAATCAGCCTTGATGTCGTCCTTGATCGCAGCCAGACCATTCGGGCTTCCGTTGCGGACATTCAGCTTACGCTGATCATCTCCATCGTGCTTGTGGTGCTGGTGGTTTTTGCCTTTCTCCGTAACCTGCGCGCGACATTCATTCCAAGCGTGGCCGTGCCCCTTTCTCTCATCGGGACGTTCGGCATCATGTATCTGCTCGACTACAGCGTGGACAATCTCTCTCTCATGGCGCTGGCCATCTCCACCGGTTTCGTGGTGGACGACGCCATTGTCGTGATTGAAGACATCACGCGCTACATGGAGATGGGAATGGATCCGGTGCGGGCGGCCTTCCGCGGCGCCAGCGAGATTGGCTTTACCGTCCTTTCCATGAGCAGTTCACTGGTAGCGGTCTTCATTCCCATCCTGTTCATGCAGGGCCTTGTAGGCCGCATGTTTCGCGAGTTTGCCGTGGTCCTGAGCACGGCCATTGGCGTATCACTGCTGGTTTCGCTGACGGTTACGCCCATGTTGTGCGCCAAGTTCCTTCGGCCGCCGAAGCAACAAGGCCATGGACCTCTTTATAAGCTGAGCGAGCGTGGCTTTGACCTGATGCTGAAAACATATCGCAGCAGTTTAGGTTGGGTTCTGCGGCATCAATTCATCACGTTGTTGGTCACGATTGGGACGGCGGTGCTCAGCATTTATATGTACATCGTTGCGCCGAAAGGTTTCTTTCCTCAGCAGGACACAGGGCGGATGGGTGGCTCCATTCAGGCGGCCCAGGACATTGCATTCCCGGCGTTGCGGCAGAAACTGGAGCAATTCCAGAGCATCGTCAGGAAAGACCCGTCAGTAGAAACGGCCGTCGGCTTTGCCGGAGGGCAGGGAATTTCGAACACGGCGCGAATGTTCATCACGCTCAAGCCGCTGAACGAACGGGACAAAATCGGCCACAGGCCCGCCACCGCTGAGCAGGTCATCAACAGGCTTCGCCCCAAACTGGCGCAAATTCCCGGCGCCACGTTATTCCTCACCGCCACGCAGGATTTGAATATCGGCGGCCGCTTCAGCAATGCCCAGTTTCAATACACCATCCAGGCAGGGGACCTGGACGAGTTGAATTACTGGGCCCCGCGCATACTGGCCAAGCTGCGCAGCCTGCCGGAGCTGCGTGACGTGAATACCGACCAGCAGGACAAAGGTCTTTCCGCCAATGTCGTCGTGGACCGCGCGACTGCCTCCAGGCTCGGGATCTCTCCGGCACAGGTGGACGCGGCCTTGTATGCATCGTTCGGCCAGGCCCAGGTCTCGACAATGTATCGTGACTTGAATCAGTACCACGTGGTGATGGAGGTCGATCCTAAGCTGCTCTCGGGATTGAATGCGCTTCAGCACACATACGTGAAGTCATCCAGCGGCACCGAGGTGCCACTTTCAACTTTTACCCGATACGAGCCGAATAACACGGCATTGCAGGTAAACCATCAGGGGCAATTCCCCTCGGTGACCATTTCATTCAATCTTGCGCTCGGCATGCCTCTGGGGAATGCCACCATAGTCATCGATCGGGCAATGCGGGATCTGCAAGTGCCCGCGTCAATCCATGGCGGATTCCAGGGAACGGCCGCTGCATTTCAAGACTCGTTGCGCAACGAGCCCTGGCTGATTCTGGCTGCCCTGGTCACGGTCTATATCGTGTTGGGCATGCTCTATGAGAGCACCATCCATCCGATCACCATTCTTTCTACTCTTCCTTCTGCCGGCGTTGGAGCCATTCTTGCCATCATGCTCACTGGGAATGATCTGAACGTGATCGCCATGATCGGCATTCTGTTGCTGATTGGTATTGTGAAGAAAAATGCCATCATGATGATTGATTTCGCGCTGCAAACAGAGCGGGCCGGCAATAAGACTTCTGAAGAGGCAATCTTTGAGGCCGCGACATTGCGGTTCCGCCCCATCATGATGACCACCATGGCCGCACTGCTCGGCGGATTGCCTCTGGCCATCGGCACCGGTGTGGGCGCGGAGCTGCGGCGACCTCTGGGCATCGCGATTGTTGGCGGACTAATCGTGAGCCAGGCGCTTACGTTATTCACCACTCCGGTGGTTTACTTGTACCTCGATCGCATGAGATTGCGCGTGTCCGCCTGGCGCCGGTCACATAAGCGTCCGCAACCGGCAATTGAGTCGAGCGGGGACTGAGGGCATTTGGTAATTGGGTAATTTGGTAATTTGGTAAGTTGGTAAATGAAAGCCGCGGCCCTGCGATTCAAATTACCAAATTTCCAATTTACTCAATTACCAAATTTTGAAGTTTAGTGTGCCTTGGCCGGATGGTCCGCTTCAGCCTGCTGGATGGATTTTTTCTTGCGGCGGCTGAGGATGAAAGGACGGCGACGGCGCCGTTCGGCTCGCTTGTCGATTTTTTTCCAGAAGCCGACAAAATAGTCCACCGCGGATATCACTGAAACCCCCACCATGAACCAGACAGCCATCCTGGCTACGAGGTCGATGGAGAAAATCATGGTTCTGGAGCCAAGTGCAAAAACCCATTCATCCCAGCGGATGGCCAGAATGGCAGATACCACGGAGATGATCTGCACCACCATTTTGAGCTTGCCCAGTTCACTGGCCTCAATGGTGAAGCCCTCAGAGGCGGCGATGGAGCGCAGGCCGGATATGAGAAATTCACGGCCAATCACGATCACCGCAACCCAAACGTTCACAATGGAAGGAATAAGCTGGACCAGGGTGATGTAGGCAGCCGCAATCATGAGCTTGTCTGCCAGGGGGTCCAGGAGCACGCCCATGGTGGTGATCTGGCCGCGACGGCGCGCCAGGTAACCATCCACGCCATCCGTAATGGAAGCCAGAACGAAGATGCCGGACGCGAGCAGCACGCGCAAAGTGTTCTGCTGGGCGCTGAAATGAGACGTGGTCAGCACCCAGATGATCAGCGGAATGGCCGCAATACGCGACAGCGTGATGTAATTCGGCAGATTCACTGGTAAAGCCGGGAGCCGCGGCGAGGCCGGCTCTGGTGAGTCCTAATCGTTAGCATAGCACTCCTGAGCAAGCCTTAGCGCAGGACTATTTCTTACCGTTGACGGTACTCAGGCAGCGAGTATACAGGTCAAGCAGGTGAGTGGCATAGTCTTCTGCTTTATTGACGGTGCCGCCCTGAAATCCTGCTCCCGGCGCGCCGGTTTTGCCATAACCCGTGGTGGCGGCGATAAATTTCATCATGTCAAGCGCAATGTCTTCATTACGCCGTGAGCCCAACATTTCTGGAAGCTGGTCCATGCCCTCATTCCTCCAACAGTTTGGATGCGAAGAGATATTTTAACGGAGCTGAGGCAACAATTGAGATGAGGAGAATTGTCAAGATTGCCATAATTGCCAAATTGAATCATTCGTCGGCGACGCCTCATGACCAATCATCAATCTTTGGCAATACTGGCAATTTTGGCAATCCGTTGCGGCTGATTGGCTCTCTCAGGCGATACCCAGTGTTATCCTGATGCATCAAACGTGTCGAGCTGAAGATCAGCTCGCTTCCAAAGATCTATGGACATGACATGGGTGACCGACCGCATCGCGGTTGGGGGCGGAATCTGGTACGAAGAGAACATGGCTGAGCTTGCGCGCATGGGCGTGACGCACATCATCAACATGCAGATTGAATTTGATGACCGGCCCCTGGTCCAGAACCATGCTGTAACGGTATTTCACAATCCCACGGACGACGATTTCCAATTGAAGCCGCCCAAACTCTTCCAGGGTGCCGTGGAGTTTGCGCTGGAAGCGCTGGATGAACCCGAAAGCAAAGTCTACATTCACTGCGCAGCGGGAGTGCATCGCGCCCCTATGATGACTCTGGCCGTGTTGCGGGTGCTGGGCTGGCCGCTGGAAGACGCCAAGGCGTTAATCCAGCAGAGGCGGTACGTGGTGGACTGGGCCGATGTTTACGTGCAAAGCGTGGAACAGTTCATCAGGATGTATGAGTCCGCGCGTCCTGCCGAATCGGGGCCGAAAAGCAGGTAAAATCGTTTCTTCATGGCCATAGAAGCGGTCCAGCATGTTCGCCGCATGCGCGGCGGCGCACAGTCCCACTTGATGCGTGCTTCCGACGGGCATTTTTACGTCGTCAAGTTCCAGAACAATCCGCAGCATCTGCGCGTCCTGGCCAATGAGCTGCTGGCGACGCGGCTGGCGGAACGAATCGGCCTGCCTGTGCCGGTTACAGAAGTCATTGATGTAAGCGCATGGGTAGTTGAAAATACGCCGGAGCTGCACATGGAGGTCTCACTCCATCCTGTACCCTGCAAGCCCGGCCTGCAGTTTGGAGCGCGCTACGTCTGCGATCCCACGGAGGCACAGGTGTTTGATTACCTGCCCGAGTCCATGCTGGTGAAGGTGAAGAACCGGCAGGCGTTTGCTGGCATGCTGGCACTTGATAAGTGGCTGGGCAACGCCAACGGACGCCAGGCTGTGTTCTGGAAGACATCGCGAGAGAAAAAATATAACGTCAGCTTCATTGACCAGGGCTATTGCTTCAATGCGGGCGAGTGGGACTTTCCTGATTCGGCTCTGCGTGGCGTGTATGCGCGCAATTGCGTCTACAAAGACGTGCGCGGCTGGGATGCGTTTGAGCCCTGGCTCTCGCGCATTGAGAAACTTGACCCGGGTATTGTGCGCGAGATTGCCGGAGAAATTCCGCCCGAATGGGTTGGGCATGACTGGCAGGCTCTGGAAGAGCTTGCAGAAGAAATCATCGGCCGGCGAGGCAAGGTGCGTGACTTGGTTACGGCCTTCCGCAACTCTTCGCGCCAACCGTTTCCCGATTGGGCTGAGGCAGACCAAGAACAAAGACTGGCGGTGCAGTGATGGCCAACACGCAACAATGCAGCTTCTTCCTCTTGCGCTACGTCCCGGACGCGGTGAAAAACGAGTTCGTCAACATTGGACTGGTCCTGCTGCCACCAGGCGGCGCCCCGGAACTGCGCTTTACGCATGACTGGTCGCGAGTGCGCTGCCTTGATGCAGAAGCCGATGTCGAAGTGCTGGGCGCACTGGAAAGCGACCTGCGTGATCAGCTTCATGGCCTGAATGGCGACCGCGAGTCCATTCTGCGCCGCATCCAGGACTCATTCTCGAACGCGCTGCAGCCATCTGAGATCAAGGCATGCCTTGCGGAATCACCCGCCCTGGAAGCAGATGAACTGGCGCGGCTTTACCTGGAGCACCGGCGCCCGCGCGCGCAACGCGAACCTTCCGCGCGCCATGTGATCCGGGAGCGCATGCAACAGGCGTTTGAAAGCGTTGGGGTCTGGCCGCTGATGTGGCACAACGTTGAAGTGGCCAAGTACACCCGCAAAGGGGATCCGCTGAAGATCGATTGCGGCTACAGCCCGAACGGTACAGTGAAGCTCTTTCACGCCCTGGCCATCGAGACCGATCCCAACTCAGCCAAAGTGCTGGCGTTCAGTTGTCCGCCGCTTGCGGAGGGGATTCTGAAGCTTGAATCCAAACGAACGGAACTGGCGGCAGTGGTCGGCGACGATCTGCCCACGGATGACGAACAAACAAGCTTTGTTCTGGATATCTTGCGAAAACAAAAGATAAGGATTGTGCCGATTTCCGCCGTCCCGGGCGAAGCGCAGAATGCCGCGGCCGAAATGCGCATTTAAAAAAAGAAACGCCCCGGTACGAGGCCGAGGCGTTGTGCAGGATCTGTTTGAGCCGGACTATTTCACCTTTACGTCCGCCTTGAGTTTGGCCTTGAGGTCAACCTTTGCCGGCGTCTTACCGCAGGCGCCACCGTGCTCGAACTGCGGGTTCCAACCTGAGGCACGGAAGCGTTCACCTTCAACAATTTTGGTGCGAACGCCATCAATGACCGCTGGTATCGGGGAATGCTCTTGACCTTTGATGGTGTAAATTACGATGGCTGCTTCGCCGGGAGCATCGTCGCTCCGGCCGACGCCTACTCCCTGAATCCCAGACTGAAGAATGTGGCTGCGTTGATTGTCCTTTGCGCTTAGGCCGCGATTGAACTCAGCCATAGCCAGCGCGGGAAGAGCTACTCCTTCGTCGTAAACCATTCTGGTCCGTATGCCCTCCACTTGCGTCGGAATCCGAGTTCTGGGAACACTCGTCATGTGGAGGACGAGGGCCGCCAGTCCCGGTGCATCAGAGCTGGTTCCGGTGTCAACCGATCTAACAGCCGAGTCAGACGCCATAAGCTCCACTGCATGTCGATCTCGAACTCCTCTGACGAACTGCTGCTGCTCTGCAGATAACGGCACTGACTCCGCGCCGACTGCAGCAGACTGTGCTTGAGCTGTGGGATTGCAGCTCACCGCATGAGGTGTGCTTGTCCCGACAAACGTTGGAGCAGTGCCATTATTGAAGGCGCTCAGCACACCTTTGGCGACTTTGCCTGTGCTGTCGGTTGAATCAAGTATCGGGTTTCCCACTGTACTGGTGGGACTTCCAGCAAAAAGAAGCGCCAAAGGCGCCGATGTATCCGCAGTGACAATCAGCGAACCAGAATCCCCACCTGCGCTGAAGCTCCCTCCGGCAACCACTACCTGTCCATTGAAAGTCGCTGTGAATGAGACCGGCCCCTGACAGGATTGGTCATACTCTACTGAAATTCCATCCGTAGATACGGACTGAATGGTGGAGCAGGTAAGGCCAGTGGTTCGTCCGCTCTTGGCAACATGTTCGCCCGCGACAAAGGCTGC
The DNA here is from genome assembly GCA_035277785.1 of Candidatus Angelobacter sp. Taxonomy (GTDB): domain Bacteria; phylum Acidobacteriota; class Terriglobia; order Terriglobales; family Acidobacteriaceae; genus Angelobacter. The sequence continues at coordinate 10,872 of DATEJX010000131.1, forward strand.
CTTGGCATCTTGTGGAGTGTTAAAAGGCGGGGCTGCCGCGATGCTCGTTGTTCCCGCGGTGCCGAGATCGAGAATCGCGCCCGTTGCGTCCACTGTGGTGGGAACAATCTGCGCGATGGCTGCGTCTACATTGTCAGGAGCGGGGCCGGGACTGGTTGCCGGCTTCAGCGAGGCTTGTTCACTAAATGTGGCCACGTTCGTTCCCTGCGAGCCTGGAGGGCAGTTCAGTTGCCCCGGCTGATCAATCAATTCTCCCGTCTTTGCCAAAGTGGACCGGGCCAGGACGTGATTGTTACTCAAAATGAATGTCGACGTACCGCGTTGGATCAAAGATCCCAGCGTACCGATGCAACACAACTTTCCATCAGTGCTGTTGTCATTGACATTCCCGCCCGAGGTCCCCAATTTGATTGGCACGCCCTGGTTGCCGGAGTTGTCATTGGGGAAAACTACCACCGCGGTCGCGACCCCGTTGCCGGTAGGCGTGCTCGCGGTAATATTCGCGGTATTGTTTCCCACACCTGGAAACGCCGAGGGCGCCAGATAAACGCCGTTCGAATTGATGCTTCCCGGTCCGGTCAAACTCCACGTTACCGAGGATGCTCCAGGGACGGAGAAGGTTTGTGAGCTTCCAACCGCTACATTGGCCGAACTTGGACTTACGGTGAGAGTTGGAGTTGGCGTGGGAGGAGGCGTGCTGCTGCCGCCGCCGCAAGCCACCATACCAATCAGAACAAAACAAATGAGAAACGCTGAAACGATCCTGGTCATCACAAAGCTCCATCCTGTTGCGAAAAAGGAAATTCCCTTAAGTATAGGCCGAGTAGATGCTAAGTACAGGCTTTTAAGAGATGTTCATTTGCTTATCCGGAGTAGTAGACCAGAAGTAATAAGAATTGTTAATCTTAGGCGCTCTGGAGACGGCAAGAATTTACCAGATTGAAAGAGATCGCCAAAATTGCCGCAACCGCCAGGATTGCCAAAATTGAAGCCCCTTTTAACTTGGCGTTCGCAAGGCTCAAAGCCGGAGTCGAGCACAGCCGGATTCAATTTTCACTTTTGGCAATCTCTGGGAATTCTCTTTTACCCAATGTCCTCGCTAAAGTTCTCCAGGTAATCTCTCACCGCCACCAGGAACTGATCAGCGTCGGCGCCGTCCACAATGCGGTGGTCATAGCCCAGGACTAAGCGGATGATGTGCCGCACTGCAATGGAGTCATTCCCATCATCGTCAGTGACAACAACCGGTTCCTTGAAGATGCCGCCCATACCCAGGATGGCGACTTGCGGCTGAAGGATGATGGGCGTCCCGAACTGTGGGCCATAAATTCCCGGGTTGGTGATGGTGATAGTGCCGCCCTGCACTTCATCAGGCAGCAGTTTCTTGTTGCGCGCCCGCTCGCCCAGATCACTGATGGCGCGCTGCAGCCCCACAAAGCTCAGGTTCTCCGCGCCTTTGACAACGGGAACAATGAGTCCCCATTCCAGCGCGACGGCAATCCCGATATTGACATTCTTGTGGTACTGAATGCTGTCACCAGTAACCGAAGCGTTTACTATGGGCTTCACGCGAATGCCATGCATCAGCGCTTTAGCGATAAACGGCATGTAGGTCAATTTCACGCCGTGCCGTGCTTCCCACTGCTTGCGGATTTTTTCCCGCAGTTTGACCACGCGCGTCATGTCCACTTTGAAAATGCTGTGCACATGCGCGCTGGTGCGCTTGGATTCCACCATGCGCTCGGCAATCTTCTTGCGCATCGGGGACATGGGAACCAGTTCTCCCGCGAGTTCTGGATAGCTCGGCGCAGGTTGCGCAGCAGCGCGTGGCTGAGGCTGTGCTGCGGGCTGCGGTTGTGCCGGCATGGAGATCGGCTGCGCTGTCGGACGCGTTTGCGGCGGGGCAGCGGCAGGTGTGGTTGCGCTGCCGGGGCCATGCTGCTGGATGAAGTTCAGAATGTCATTCTTGCTGATGCGGCCACCCAGTCCTGTACCCGAAATCTGGGCAAGGTCGACATTGTTCTCACGGGCGATCCGTCGCACCAGGGGTGATGAGCGGACTTGCTCACCGTCGCCGCTGCGGGATGGGAACCCGATGACCTGCTCGCGCTGCTGCGGAGCGCTTACCTGCTGCGGAGCTGCCTGGGCCGCCACAGGTTGCGGTTCGGGCTGCCGAGGCGCAGGTTGAGGAGCAGATGGCGCGGGAGCGGCGGCACCCGCACCGCCAATTACAGCGACCACGGTGTTCACTTGCACGGTTGTGCCTTCTTTTACGCGGATCTCGCGCAGCACGCCAGTGGTTGGCGCGGGAATTTCTGCGTCAACCTTGTCAGTGGAAATTTCAAATAGCGGCTCATCGCGCTGGACTTTTTCACCCGGCTTCTTGAGCCATTTTGTAATGGTGCCTTCAAAGATCGATTCGCCCATCTGCGGCATGACAACATCTGTGGCTGCTCCACCGCCCGGGCCGCCATTGCCGGAAGTACCTGCGCTCTGCACTGGAGGTGCACTTTCCGTGGCAGGAAGCCGTTGACGCGAAGGACCGGCATCGGCCTGTGGCGCCGGTTTGGTCTGCGCCGGAGCCGCTTGTGCAGGCTGGGGAGCAGAGGCTGCAGCTGCGCCTTCGGCATCAATCACACCAACCACCGTGTTTACCTGTACTGTGGCGCCTTCCTTGATTTTTATCTCTTTGAGCACGCCGCTGGCCGGAGCCGGAATCTCGGCGTCGACTTTGTCAGTGGAGATTTCAAACAGCGGTTCGTCCCGCTGGACCTTCTCTCCCGGCTTTTTGAGCCATTTGGTAATGGTGCCTTCAAAAATTGATTCCCCCATCTGGGGCATGACTACGTCAGTTGGCATGGGTCCCTTCCACAGATGTGCTTCGGCTGGTTAGAGCAACCTATGATTATAAAGCACGCGCCGCTTTCGCCTCTTGCCGGACAAGGTGCTCCGCGGAGAGCCCATCCTGCCAAAACCGTCTATTCTTGCCGGCGCGTTACTTTGTGGGATTGTCTGATTCTAAAAAGGTTTTCTTGACGCGGAACCTTAAATCGGGTGGAATAAGATAGCCATGACCAAAGCCGATCTGATTGAAGAAGTCTCACGTCTGGCGGAACTTACCCGCAAAGACAGCGAAATCATTGTGGAGACCATTTTTGACAGCGTGGTCCGCTCCCTGCGGGCCGGCGACAAGATTGAGATTCGCGGCTTTGGCAGCTTCCGCACTCGTCAGCGCAAGCCTCGTGTGGGACGTAACCCCAAGACCGGCGCCCGGGTGGATGTTCCCGCCAAGAAGATCCCGTATTTCAAACCAAGCAAAGAACTTAAGGACGTAATCAATCACGGAACGGAAGCGGCAAGTCCTCAGCCAGAGACCCCGACCACGCAGGGCTAAAAACGCACTCCGTGCCTTGCTAATTCCAGAGTTGGCGATTCTTTTCTGCCCGCATCATACGTTCCGGTGCTAACATTTTACGGTCGGAGAGTTTCACCGTGCACCCCCGGGCTCCGTATTTCTTCTTAGTCGTCGCCGCATTGCTGTTTGTACTGCCAGGTACCGCTCAGAAAAAGGGCCACAATAACGGAATGCATCCCACGTCGCCTCCTGCAGGGATACTGATCAACAACAATCCGAGGTCTACGGAAGGGGCGTTCGACACGTACCCAATTACCGAACCCGAAATTGAAAGGAAGCTGAGCACGACGGAGCAACCTCCTTGTTTCCAATGGCCGATGGCGCCTGTGCTTAGCAGCACTGTCAGCGCCAGTCGTATGACCGTGCCCGATAAAGCAAAAAAAGAATTTGGCGAGGCTTGTCTGGCCGTCCGCAAGAAAAAGCTGAAAGAGGCCCAACACCACCTTGATCGCGCCCTGGGATCGTATTCAAAATTTGCCGATGCCTGGGTGCTGCTGGGGCAGACGCAGGAGAACCAGGGCGAGCTCCAGCAGGCAGAGCAATCCTGTGAGCAGGCACGTGCTGCCGATTCCAGCTATCTGCCCGGTTATCTCTGTTTGGCGCATCTGGCGGCAAGACAGGAGAAATGGGACTCAGTGGCGCAACTGACCGATCAGGTGATCGCGATGCATCCCACTAGGGCGCCGGGAGCTTTCTTCTTCAACTTTCTCGGCCATTTTTATTTGAAGCAGTGGGACCTGGCGGAAAAGAGCGCCTTGGCGGCGTTCAAAGATGGCTCCCAGGAACAGAGCCGGCAGGTGCGCTGGATGCTGGCCAAAATGTATGAACTCAAGGGCGATCGGTCGGCGGAAGCAGAACAACTCAGTGAATACGTAAAGCTTTACCCAAACGACGCCAATGCGTCAGTCGCCCGGCAGGTCTTGGCGCAAATCCAGGCACAACAGCCTTCTGTTCAAAGCCCGCCCAGGTAAGTTGCCTTGCGCGTGATCCGCTCATTCCTGGCGTTTGATTCCGATCAAAGCCATCATCCTGCCGGTCCGTCCTTTCTCCGCGCGATGGGAAAAGAAGGTCCGCGTATCGCATGAGGTGCAGCCCTCAACCGCGCTGATCTGCTTCTCTGGAACGCCAGCCTCAAGTAATTGCCGTCGATTGGCTTCACTCAGGTCCAGGTGAAGCTTGATGCACTGGTCGCCATGCCCCGGCGCGCGCATGTTCATGAAGAGCAAAGGGTATTTCTCGTGGACCGCGTCATAGTCCTTCACTTCTCGGAACAGTTCAGCGCCGTAGCTGAACTGCGACTCGAACTGGTCTTTGAGGTCCTGGCCCACTTCATAGCAGCACTGCTGAATGCCGGGCCCGATGGCAGCAAAGACGTCCTGCGCTTGCGTGCCAAATTCCCGGCGCATGATGCCCAAACCTTTTTCTGCGATGCGCTGAACCGTACCGCGCCACCCGGCATGAAATGCCCCCACTACTTTGTTTTTTTTGTCCGCCAGCAGAACAGGGAAACAATCTGCGGTCATCACCGCCAGGGCGATGCCTGGAACATTGGTGATCAGGCCATCGCCGGTGAACGGACCTGACTCTTCGGAATCCACCACGTGAATTACGTCAGAGTGAATCTGGCGCAGAGAGACCAGCGGCCAGGGTTTGCGTTTGTCAGCCGCGCCGACGGTCATCAACAATTTGGTGCGATTTTTTTCTACGTTCTCACGAACGTCATCTTTGGTAAAGCCGAGGTTGAGAGTCTTGCTTCCGTAAACCGTGGTGAATCCACCTGACCGGCTGGAGAAGCCATGGACGAGCCAGGGGAATTTTTTGAGGCTTGAGGCTTGTAAAGCTCTCAAGCGTGATTCAGATTTGCGCGAAGCGAGAGTGGGCACATGAATGATTTTAGAACATAGGCAAATGTTCCATCTTGGGAATGGCAGATCCCAGCGAAACGGGACAGCGTAAAGCATATTCGTGCTTCAAGCATGTGTCCGGTTTGTACCTGTTTGTGGCACAGTCGCCCCGGCTGTGACTCTTCGGCAGTCTCTATTCTCGGCTAAAGTCGCGGGTCTTTGAGCTGACCTCCGGCCTTTTGCTTGCGGCTTGGTGCTCGCATGCCTTTGGCAATACCAGAAGTATTCGTTCACAGCCGAGGGCGGCTGTGCCACCGATTTTTCAAGGGATCAGAGCAGTACCGCAATGGGTCCCTCAGCAAACAAACTTTCTTTCCCGCCATTGTGAAAATGCGTGCAAATGAGAGTGCGACCCACAAATGCGACGGAGCGCAATGTGCTTGTCTGCAATGAAAGGAGATTCTCATCGCCAGACGAACGGACCAGCCACAAACCCGTCGCCAGCTTAGCTTTGTCAGCCTTGCTGAAGGTTCCAAACGGCTGAGAGTACCTCGTCGTCTGCAACTCCTGCATCGAATTACTTAGCACGGCTAAGCGGACCTGAGATGGCGACGCAAACCAAGGAACTGCCGGCACGGCACCAGAAAGGCAAAGAAGGCGAGATAGCGCGCGAGTTTGAGCGCCATCGCTGGCTGCGCTGGTTTGCCCTGACCAGCATGATTGTCGTCGCGTCGTGGATATTGATCGCTCTGTTTGGTCCGGTTCCTGATTACAACATGAACGGCCGCCTGCCCGCTGACCTGAGTTCACTGGAATTCATGCAGCAATTGGAGGCCATCAGCGGCTCTGCTCTGCAGCCGCACACGCACGTTCAGGAACTGCCGAATGGCGTGGTGTTTTATGAGGCGGAGCTCAAGGCAATAGCGTCCGCGCAGAAGAGCATCAACTGGGAAGCCTACATTTTTCAAAAGGGAGAGATCGCGGACCGAATCGTAAACGCCCTGACGGAACGGGCGCGAGCCGGGGTAGAAGTGAATCTGGTGCTCGACGGCGTGGGCAGCCTTTCTACTCCCAAGAAGTTTTTCACTGCGCTGCGCCTCGCAGGCGGACACGTGCAGTGGTATCACCCGGTTCGCTTTTACAATTGGCCGCGAGCCAATAACCGAACTCACCGCGAGCTGATTGTGATTGACGGCAATTTAGCTTTTGTCGGCGGTGCAGGCGTCTCAGACCAGTGGTGGCACGGAGTGAAAAAAGATCCCCCGTGGCGTGACAGTATGTTTGCCATCAGCGGGACTGCCGTTCGCGCACTGCAGGGCACATTCGTGGAGAACTGGCTGGAATCATCCGGGCAGATTCTGGCGGGCGACAAATACTTCTCCAATGACACGAACCAGGACGGAGCGTATTCCATGGTGGTGGATAGCAGCCCTTCAGAAGGTGGTTCCACGCGGGCGCGAGTTCTATTCACAGCGCTGATTGCTTCGGCGCAAAAGACCATTGATATCACCACGCCGTATTTCTTGCCCGACAAGAGCTTGCGCGAACAACTGGCCAATGC
>DATEJX010000132.1:0-6369 GCA_035277785.1 Candidatus Angelobacter sp.
CAAGGGCGAAGATGATGTTGGCCATCCAGACGCCGAGCAACGCAGGCACTTTGGCGTTGCGGGCCAGTGACAGCCCGGTGCCATAAAGGAAGTAGTAGATGAAGACGAGAACAATGGTGAGAACAAATCCTGCGCCTTTGCACCCTTTGCGCGCGGAAAGGACGAGCGGAATGCCGATGAGCACCAGCACGAGGCAGGCAGTGGGCAACGCGAGGCGGCGGTTGAATTCCACCCAGTACAGGCGCGCCTGTTCCTTGTTGGGGTTGAAGCGCTCGCGCAGAAGCTCGCCGGTGCTCATCTGCGAGGCTGGAACAATTTCCTGCGCTGCTTTGGCCGCAGTAGGGAGAGTAAGGGAGGTGTCAATCTCGTTGAAAGTCTGAATGGTGTATTGGTCAGGGCTGCGGACATTGCTGTTGTGCTCTTCACCGTTCATCAGGTGAAGGCGGATGGTGTTGGCGCCGCCGCTGTTGACTACGGCTTCTTTAGCGATAGTGATCTTGGGCGCGCCGGGCGTAGTGATGTCGGCCAAAAAGACGTTCTTCCATACGGCGGCGCCGCCGGAGCCGGTTGAGACGTCTTCAACGTAGAGGACGTAGCCCTTGAATTCTTCATAGAAGACGCGAGGCTGCACTTCAAACGAGATCTGCGAGGAGGCCATGCTCTTCTGCAGTTCCGTAAGAGCGGCAGCCGAGCGGGGCGCAACGACTGTGGTGTTGAAAAGAGCGATGACCCAGGCAGCGAAACCAAAGATGGAGACGATTTTTAAAAACGTGCGGACACTGACGCCGGAGGCGCGCATTGCGGTGATTTCACTATCGGCAGCCATGCGGCTCAGACCGATGAGAATGCCAACGAGCACTCCCATGGGGATGGTAACGGTGAGCGCCGTGGGCATGATGAGGAAAAAAATCTCTGCCACGCTGGGAACGGGCGCGCTGTTGCGCACCACCAGCTCCAGCAGGCGGCCCACGTCACGCATGAAGATGACAAAAGTAAAGACAGAAGCCCCGATGAGCCCGTGCGAGAGCACTTCTTTCAGGATATATCGGGTAAAAATGCGCACGATTTCGGGTAAAAGCTCCTGGTTTGATCTGGATGATTAGAGTCTAGCAGAAGCTTCAATGTGTTATTAATGGATACCGGGTATGCCCAAAATCCGTCTTCTTTTTTTATGGCACATGCACCAGCCGTATTATAAAAACCTGATCACGGGAGAATATCGCCTGCCGTGGGTCCGGTTGCATGCACTCAAAGATTACTTCGGGATGGTAAAACTGCTGGACGAATATCCCGGCGTACACCAGACATTCAACCTGGTGCCGTCCCTGGTGGCTCAGCTCCAGGACTATGTCTTTGGCACCGCGCACGATCCGTTTCTTGAAGTTGCGTCTCGCCCAGCATCAGAGCTGGACTTTGCCGAGAAGCTGTTTGCGATTCAATACCTGTTCCAGGCCAATCTGGACAAGATGATTGGTCGCTACCCGCGCTATCGCGAGCTGTGGCAGAAGTTCCGCTCGGGACCGGAAGATGCGGCGCGACTGGTGCCTCAGCTTTCCAACAGTGACCTTACTGATCTGCAGGTACTTTCTCAGATTGCATGGATGGATGAGTTCTTCCTGGAGGATCCGGACATCCGCGAAGTGATCAGCAAGGGCACGAACTATAGCCTGGACGATCAGCAACTGGTGATAAGAAAGCAGCGCGAGTTCCTGGGCAAAGTGCTGCCCGCATATGCCACGGCGGCCCAACGTGGACTGATTGAGATTTCCACCTCTCCTTATTATCACCCGATCCTTCCGCTGTTGTGCGATACAGATACGGGTGCAATCTCGCACACTGGATTGCCACTTCCGGAACGACGCTTTCGTCATCCGGAAGACGCACGTGAGCAGATGATGCGCGGCATGGACCTGCACGAAAAGGTCTTCGGAATAAGGCCAAAAGGTATGTGGCCTTCAGAGGGCAGCGTTTCTGATGAGGTGCTCAAGCTGGCGCATGAAGCCAGATTACATTGGGTCGCCACTGATGAAGGGGTGCTGGGTCGGAGCATCGGATTTTTGTTTGAGCGGGATGGCCGCGGCAAGTTGCTCCCACAAGCCGCGGAGAAGCTGTACCAGGTATACCGGTGGGAGCAGGACGATGCTGCGATCAACTTGCTATTCCGCAACCATTCTCTTTCGGATCTGATCGGTTTTGTTTATTCGGGAGTGCCGGCGGAAGAAGCGGGCCGGGACTTTATTCATCGCATTAAGGATTCAGCGAAACCGATTCTCGATAAAGGCAAAGACGCTGTCGTCTCCATCATTCTTGATGGCGAGAATGCGTGGGAGACTTATCCGCAGTCGGGACGCGAGTTCCTGCGCATTCTGTATGACCGGATCCAGAGCGATCCGGTTTTTGAGGCGCTTACGGTGTCAGAGGCGCTGGAGCGTGACCAATCGCGGGCTCCGCTGGACTCGGTTTTTCCCGGATCATGGATCAATGCAAACTTTGATGTGTGGATCGGCGCGCCGGAAGACAACCGGTCATGGGATTATCTTAGTGAGGCGCGCGATTTCTACTCCCGCCATGCGGAAAAGACTCCGGAGCCACAGCGCAAGCTGGCCTACGAAGAGCTGCTGATCGCCGAAGGAAGCGACTGGAACTGGTGGTACGGTCCAGAGCACCACTCAGACAATGATCCTGATTTCGACGATCTTTACCGCAAGCATCTATCCAATGTGTATCACGCGTTGGGAGCGGCGCCTCCGGACGCGCTGGCGCAACCCATCTCGGGAAGGCTTGGCAGGCCGCAGTTCACGCCACAAACGGCTTACATTCATCCCTGCGTGGATGGAAAAGATCTGGGCTACTTTGACTGGCTGGGAGCAGCAACGCACGTGGCTGACGGGCATTCAGCATCGATGCACGGCAAACTTTCCCTTCTGGAGACTGGCTACGCGGGCGTTGATGAAGAAAACTTGTATTGTCGGCTGGATTTCATGGAGGCAGCGAGCGAGTGGTCGAATGCGGATTGCACACTGCTGGTAGTGGTGGAAACGGTGAGTGCTAATGGAAGCCCGGACCTGGCATACCGTCTGGAGGCTGTGATTTCCGAAGGTGAACTGGGCAATATTACCTTCGGAGAGAGCGGCCAAGAGAAGCTGCAACAACAGGATGTGACGGCGGCGCTGGAGTCAATTTTCGAATGCAAGATTCCGCTTCATCTGTTGACCGCGGAACTGGGAACAACCTTGCGAGTACGCTTTTCTCTGTGGCGAGATCGCTTGCCTCTTGATGCGCTGCCCCAGGAGGGAGCCATTGAAGTGCATGTGATTCCCGAGATGGAGCTTAGTTCTTTACCGTACGCAAAACCGTAGGAGGGCTTTAGCGGGTGTGTCCCGTGGCGACGCGCAACTTGAGTGCTAGGGCGACCACGTGCCGAGCACCGTTGTCCACGAGCGTCGCACGTCATGAAGCGGCGATACCACTTAGCGGGTTTCCTCATGCAAGGAACCCGCAAAGTGAGTGAGCACCGTTGTCACAGGAGCATCGCACGCATGAAACGTGGCGATACCGTCTAGCGGTTTGGTCGCGCAAGCGACCCAAAATAATGAGGCCCGCCGAAGCGGGCCTCGGTTGGTTGATGTTTCTGGTTACTTGTTGTCGTCTACTCTCGTGGCGGTCATGGTGTAGTTGGTTCCATCAAAGAACACCAAGCCACGAACACGGACCGTTGCGCTGTCTGCAGGTGTAACTTTCAGATTCGCGCCGCTGGCAACGGTCACGGCAACGGTGACGGCTCCGGCCTGTTGCGCAAATGCAGAAGTAGCGCTCGGGGTCAGCGTGAAGGTGCTGCCGGCGACGTTGGATACTGTACCAATCAGGGCCTGCTCGCGGAGTTTCACTTTGCGGGCCACGATCGGGCTAGACTGGCCATCGGCATCGGCTTCAATGCGCTGGCCTTTGCCAATGTGGGTAGCGTCAAAAGTTCCAGCTACGCTCAGCTTGTCAGCGCGGACGCTGTACACGGTCTGCGCATTTACAGTGATTTGAACCGTGGTTGGCGCCGCCGTGCTGGTGGAATCAACCTGGTGCACGATCGTGATCGTGGTCAATGGATTATCGAGGTTCTGGATCAGACCTTCTGCCTCTTCGCCTTCGCCCTCGCCACCTTCGAGTTCGACCTTGGTGGCCAGCTTGGTGCCGTCAGACTGGGTCGTCGCGTCCACTTCCACAACATCGCCGACTTTCAGATCGCTCAGCTGAGTGAGGCCGTCTTTGAATCTGGTATTCGCGTCTGTGGTGAAGTCGATGCTTGCACCCGCGGTGGTCTGGATGGTGAACTTGGGAGCGGTGATAGCGCTAACCGTGCCATGGACATCGTCCGCTTCACCATCATCATCGTCCTCGCCACCCGGATTTGCGGCCACGCTGGCTGCCGTCATGTTGAAGGTTGGATTCAACGTGCCGCTGGTTCCATTGATGGTGAGCGAGCTCGCAAGATCCAGATCAAGGTTCAGGAAGCTTGCCGTGTTGCTGATGGTAACTGATTGGTTCACAGTGGCTGTGCCCGAGGTCGGGGAGATAGTCAGTTTCGTGGGAACGCCGCCGTTCAACGCGACGACTTCAGGATTGGACCAGCTAATGGTAGCTCCCGAGTACGTTCCGGCGGGAACTTTTGCCAGAGACACCGGTTCCAGGGTGCCCGCTGAATGTGAGAATTCAAACTCCACTGGATGAGCCAGCAGGTTGGCTGTATTGGCCGTTCCGCTTGCGCCTGTCAGCGTAATGGAGCTGACGGTTAGTTCAAACTTCGCGACCTGGTCATTGGTGGCATCGCCAAACTGTACGGTGGTGCTGGTTCCGGTAAGCTGGACCTGATTATTGCCTCCACCTCCGCAGCCGACGACCGTTAGAGCAAGAGCAAACACAATACTGAAAAGTGTTACAAAAAGAACCCGTTTCATTGGGCCTCCAAAAAATTAATCTGAACAAAAGGAAATCAAATCGGAAGTGGCACGTTGGGATTAGGGTACTACTTAGCCCTGGGATTTGGGTGAAAATCTTAAACAATTTTCTCTAATCTATGGTTCGTTGGTACATGTCCGCGAACGAGGCGAACGATGCACCTCGCGCAACTTGTGTCACATCACGCTCAGCGAGCAATCGTAAACGCAAGAACGCCACCGCGAGTACTAGCACCATCTCGAACCCAACTTGTGCCCTGGGACATGGACTATGAGTTGCGCTGGCCTGAAAAGGCGAGCCACGTGATGATCACGACATGCTGGTAGCGAGTTGTGCTTGCGGACGCTCCAGGCCGGTTGCGCGTAAGGGAAGGAGGGCGAGGCTCAGATAGAAGTTGTCTTCTTTCAGCATCAGATCGCGATCTAGAAATTCCTGCAGGCTTGCTCTTGCTTCTGCTGATGCCGCTGGATTCTGCGAGTCATCACCGAGCACAGATTCAATCAACGAGGATTCCGAGTGCACGGCATCTGCGGCCAGATAGAGGTCGCGAGCGAGCCCCTCGTAGTAATAGTCGGCTTCCGGATAGCCGTATCGGCGATCGTGAATCGTAAGCGATGAAGGCGTGACTTCGGCAACCAGGCTGCTGTGTTCGTGCACGCGTTTCCATTCACCAACGCTGCTCCACATGATGCTGGTTTCGCGGGCCGTTTCCAGGGTCGTCGGTGGATCGCAATCCAGAAAATACGCGATCCGCCGCAATGAGCCTTCCTCAAACGGATAGCACAGCCTCTGTCCTGGTGAACTTCTCAAATTGACAATGCCGTACTTGTCAGGATTGCTGAACATTGGGCTAAAGCGGTCCAGACGGAATCGGGTGACTACCAATGGAGGCTGCAGATGCGGGATTCGTGCGATCCATTCCGTAATCTGGCGGTAGTCTTCCGGAGTCTCTCCGGGAAATCCGCAGATGATGTTCCATGAAAGATCGAATCCCATTTCGCGCGACCAGCGGAGAAGCTGAACGTTCTGGATTCCTTTTACACCTTTGTCCATTAGAGAAAGGACGTGGGAACTCAGGCTTTCAATACCGGGTTGAAATTCCTTGCTGCCGATCCGCCGGAATGCCCATAGCTGGCTCTTTTTCAGATTGGCCTTGGTTTCATAGAAGAGCTGCAGCTGAATGCCTTCGGCTTCAAGCCGTGGAAACAGCTCGGCAAAATACCGCATATCAACGATGTTGTCGGTATTGAAAATATCGCTGCTGCCGTAAGTTGATAGAAGATACTTGATTTCCTGATAGGCGCGCTCCGGCGTCTTGCTGCGATAGGTCATTCCCATGCCGTTCAAGCCGCAAAACGTGCAGTGATGCTTTTGTCCCCACCAGCAGCCGCGGGAAGTTTCCATGGTGACCTCAGTCAC
>DATEJX010000133.1:0-8387 GCA_035277785.1 Candidatus Angelobacter sp.
TGCCAATTCTGGACGGAACACAAAGGGGCAAACGGTGAGATGGATGTTTCCCAGTATGTTTCCCTCGCGCTGGAACTGAGCAATCCTCCCGCTTTCACCACTGAGATTCCGGAAGGCGATATGCCTCCCGATGCAGCCTATGTGCTGGGAATCCTTCCCCTGCTCAGGAAGTATTACCAGGCGACCGGGATCCACCAGCTCTGGGAAAAGCACCAGGGTGCTTATGACTCGCTGGTGAAGCAGTTACACGATCCGGTTTCGGCGCTGATCAATCAGACCGACATCTTCTTAAAGTTGCCCTTCGCGACTTATCCGAACCAGCGGTTTGCGGTGTACCTGGAGCCGCTGCTGTCGCCGGCAAAAATTGAGGCACGAAACTACGGAAACAACTACTACCTTGTGTACTCGCCGGACAAGCAGGGCAAGATTCCCAATAACGAAATCCGCCATACTTATCTTCATTTCGTGCTCGATCCACTGGCAGCTTCGCACGGAACCAGCCTGAAGAGACTGGAGCCGATTCTGCTGGACATCCGCTTTGCGCCGCTTTCTCGCTCCTTCAAACAGGACATCGCCCTGCTGGTGAATGAGTGCCTGATCCGGGCCATTGAAGCGAGAATGACCATCCCAAAGAGCAATGAGCGGGCCCGAGAAGCGTATGTCGAACATTCGGTAGAACAGGGCTTTGTGCTGACGCGGTACTTCTATGAAGCTCTGGCCAATTTTGAAAAGGGGTCCGGCGGCATGAAGACGGTTTACGGTGATCTTCTGCACAGCCTTGACCTGGACCACGAGCGAAAGCGAGCCCGTGAAGTAACCTTCGCGGAAAAGGCGGACCCGGAGGTCATCAGCCCGGCTACCGCGATTGTGCAAGCCAGTCTGCTCAATGAAGCCGAGCAGAAATTGGCGTCCGGTGATAAGGAAGGTGCGCAGAAACTTGCCAATGAGGTATTGCAGCACAACCATGGCGGCGAAGAACCCGGACGCGCCGTTTTCCTGCTGGCGCGGATTGCCACGCTGGAAGGCAAGATGGAGGAAGCGCGTTATGACTTCGAGCAGGCGGTACAGTCAGCGCGGGATCCTCGTACGCTGGCCTGGAGCCATATTTATCTGGGCAGGATCAACGACCTGCAGGAAAATCGCGATGCTGCGCTGCAACATTACCGCGCGGCGCTGGCAGCGGGCGATCCCGCGGCAGATACTCGCACCGCGGCCGAAAAAGGGATTGAGGCGCCCTACCAGCCAGCTGGAAGACCAAAGCAGCAATAGGAATTGCATGAAGAAACTGGGAACATCATTACTACTCGCTGGCGCGCTGGTCGCCGGCGGGTGGTCGCTCCAACAGGCATCCACGCCGCCTGCCCAGCAGAACCCCGCGGGCAAACGGCCGCCGCAGGCAAAAACGCAAGCGGAATACAAAGACTACAACACCGCTTACGCGGTTACCGGCGGCGCTGCCATGGAGAAAGCGGCCAACGATTTCGCTGCCAAATATCCGCAGAGCGAATTGATCTCTTATCTTTATTCTAAGGCGCTGCACGAATACCAGAACGAGGACAAGCCAGACAAAATGCTGGCCATGGGGGAGAAGGTGCTCGCGTTCGATCCTGACAATCCAATCGCTCTGGTCCTGACCGCGACGGTGCTGTCTGACAGTTTGGGAGATTCCGACACTAACCGGCAGCAGAAGATTGATGAAATCAGGAAGAATGCTGGCCGAGCCATTGAAACGGTAGACAGCGGATTTGCCCCGCCGGCCAATGCAACGCCCGAACAGGTGGCCGCCTACAAGAGCACGCTGATTTCCATGGCGCATTCGGCACTCGGCATTATGGATTTGAAGATGGGTGACGATAGCGCCGCGGAAAAGGAGCTGCGAACCGCGGCTGACCTGAATAAGACGCAGCCTGATCCCTATATCTGGTATCACCTGGCGTTATCTCAGGACCACCAGAATAAATATGCGGCGGCACTGCAATCCGTGAACCAGGCCCTTCGATATACGAGTTCGAATCCTGATCTGGAGAAACTGGCTCAGGGCGAGCGTGACAGGTTGATGAAGCTGACTGGTACTCAGCCGGGTCAGCCAAATAATTCACAGCCTCCGCACTAAATGAAGTATTTTGGAGAAAGCACAGCGTTGCAGCCCGAGCATCACGCTGCACTGCAAGCCTCAAAATTCCTGATGAGAAAACGCTGCTCAATGCCGGCTGTTGTACTGCTCGCTACCTTCATTGTTGCTTGCGCGCCGGGACGCATACAGGCGCAGGCCGGGGATGGCGGAAGCGCCACCCCACCGGAAAAAGCGGCGCTGCATCCACCTGCCCGAAGCCAGCAGGAGCGCGACGATTTCAATTATGCGTATGCGGAGACCGGAGGCAACGCATTAGAGATTGCGGCAAACAGCTTCGCTGCCCGATATCCTGACAGTGAGTTACGCCAGCATATTTATTCCAAAGCTATGAAGGCCTACGAACTGGAAAACAATCCTGCCGGCACGCTGGCCATGGCCCAGAAAGTTCTGGCTCTCAATCCTAATCACGCTGTTGCGCTTGTGCTAACAGCCACAGTGCTGGCGGATGGGCTGGGAGCAAATGACGCTGACAAGGCAAAGAAAGTGGATGAAATCCGCAGGACCGCAAATCACGCGATTGACAACGTGGGAAGCGGTTTTGTTCCGCCGGCGGCAGCATCGCCCCAACAAGTGGCCGTTTACCGCACCACTTTGCAATCAATGGCGTATTCTGCGCTCGGATTGATGGCTTTGAAAACCGGGGATGACGCATCGGCCGAAAGAGATCTGACCCGTGCGGCCGTCCTGCAAAAAATAACCCCTGATCCCTACATCTGGTACCACCTGGCCCTGGCGCAGGACCATCGAAAGAAGTACGCAGCAGCTCTGAATTCGGTGCAGCAGGCGCTGCAGCTTGCCAGTGCCCACCCGCAATTGCAGCGGCTGGCTGAAATCGAATTTGACCGTCTCTCCGGTCTGGCGGGCCGCGGCCGGCGTTCGGTGGATGCAACAGGAGCCGAACCTCCGCAGTAGTGGACATGAATCCCGATCTCGCCGATTTGCAAAACGTACTCGGACACGAGTTCAGCCGTCCGGCGCTGTTACAACGCGCGTTGACTCACAGCTCGCATGCCCATGAAGAATCCAAGGTTGCAGGGGAATCCGGCGCGGAAGTCCGGGACAACGAGCAATTTGAGTTTCTGGGTGATGCAGTACTCGGCATGGTGACAAGCCAGTTGCTGTTTGAGCGCTTCCCCACTTTTCATGAAGGCCAGCTCTCAAAATTAAAGGCTCATCTCGTAAGCGCCGGGCATCTAGTGAGTGTAGCCAGCCGCCTGCAACTGGGGAAGTATTTGCGGCTGGGCCGCGGTGAAGAGCGCAGCGGAGGCCGTACAAAATCCACGCTTCTCTCTGACGCGCTGGAAGCAGTGATTGCAGCCATGTACCTGGATGCAGGAATGGAAAAGGCGAAGTCTTTCATCATTGACCAAATCCTTCTGCCCGAGCTGGACCGTGTGAGCACGGAGAGCGCGAATGAATTCAGCCTGGCGGACTACAAGTCTGCGCTCCAGGAACTGCTGCAATCGTCAGGAAGACTGCAACCGGTATATGCAACAGTAAAAGAAGAAGGGCCTGACCATCGAAAAACTTTCACGGTGGAGGCACGAATCTATTCTCAGGGTCATGCCAGGCCGGAATATGTATCGCGAGCCGAAGGCGCGACCAAGAAAAAAGCCGAACAGCTTGCGGCCAAGCAGGCGCTTGAGTATCTTCGCGGCCAGCCAGTGGAGCCGGCATGAATGAGAACTTCCATGCTGGCGAAGAGGCGGCTGCTCCGCAGCCGGCGGCGATCGAATCAGAAAGCGTGACGGAAGACGTTTCCGCTGAGCCGAACCCGGTTGCAGAGCCGGCACAGCCGCCTCCGGTGAAGGAATTTCCTACCGCCGACGGTCCGCAAGGCATCCAATTCGCAATTTCAGTGCTGGTGATCGTGGTATTCATGATCACTTTCGTTATTCAGGCGTTTCGCGTCCCGTCAGAGTCGATGGAGAATACGCTCCTAATCGGCGATTTTCTGCTGGCAGATAAAATGCACTTTGCTGATGGCAGCGGCGTGGGACATTGGCTTCTACCCTACCGTCCGATTCAACGCGGGGACGTGGTGGTGTTCCACTATCCGGTGGATCCGACCCAGTATTTCGTAAAGCGCGTAATCGGGTTGCCGGGAGACAGGATTCACCTGCTGAACAAGGCCGTTTTCGTCAACGGCGTGCGCCTGGACGAGAGTTACGTCATCCACTCCATGCCAGACTTTGAGGGGTATCGTGACGATTTTCCACTGCGTGAACGCCTGCCTCTGGACGTGAACCGGCGCTGGATCCGCGAAATGGGTCACCATCTGGACCATGGTGACCTGGTGGTCCCAAAAGACGAGTATTTTGTGATGGGTGACAATCGCGATCAGAGCCTGGACAGTCGCTACTGGGGGTTTGTCCCTCGGGGCAATATCATGGGTCGCCCGCTCGTAATCTATCTATCCATCAACGATAGCAACGCTTCCCAAGCCGGACACGGCAGTTCCAATGGTAAACTGTTTGATTCAGGACAAGTGCTGGCCCATTTTCTTCAGCTGGCCCGGTGGGACCGCATCTTCCATCGCGTACTGTGAGTCAAACTCCTGACCAGGGAAGCCCGTTGCAAACCAAAGCCACGAAAAGAAAAAATCCGGAAAAGCATAAGGAGACGCTGCCCGAGTCCATCGCGAGCATCGCCTCTGTATTTGTGGCCGGACTGTTCATTATCACCTTTGTAGTTCAGGCATTCGAAATCCCTTCCGGCTCCATGGAGGACACGTTACTGATAGGCGATCACGTGTTCGTGGACCGCCTTACGCCGGCTCAAAAGGCAGGATACGTTGGGCCTTTCATGCCATATCGCACGCCACATCGTGGGGAGGTGATCGTCTTTCTTCACCCCACCGAGCCCGGAATGTACGTGGTCAAACGTATTATGGGTGTGCCAGGTGACAAGATTCACCTGGAAAATGGGAAGCTTTTCGTGAACGGGCAAGCGCAGAATGAGCCGTACCTCAACCCTGATCACGGCTTCTACAACGCATATCGCGACGACTTTCCCAAGTATTCAGCGGCTGGAGTTCCGAGTGTGGCTTCTGAATGGCCCATGATCCTGCGCAGCAACATTCAGAACGGCGATCTGGTGGTCCCCAAGGACAGCTATTTTGGCATGGGTGATAACCGGTCCAACAGCCTGGACAGCCGCTACTGGGGATTCATACCTCAGGCAAACCTCATTGGAAGGCCGCTGTTCATTTACTGGTCTTTCGAAACACCTTCTGACGAGTATCAGCACACTTCATTAACTGATAGAGCAGGCTTCATTTTTCACATCATTACGCACTTCTTTACAGAAACCCGCTGGAACCGGATGTTCCACATGGTGCGTTGACACTTTTTTCAGGACAACGGATTTTGACTGACGAAACCAAGCACGCGGAACCAGAAAAACATAAGGAGACACTGGCCGAATCCATTGCCGGATTCGCCGCTGTTTTTGTCTCTGGTCTATTCATTATTACTTTCATCATTCAGCATTTTGAAATACCTTCATCGTCCATGGAACGGACGCTGCTGATTGGAGATCATGTCTTTGTTGACCGTCTGACTCCGACGGGAACAGGATTTCCGGGCCCGCTAATGCCCTATCGCAGCATTCATCGAGGCGATATTGCGGTGTTTGTTTCGCCTGCGGAGCCCGGCTTGTATCTGGTGAAAAGAATCATCGGAGTTCCCGGCGATCATATTCACCTGGTGGATCGCAAGGTCTTCCTCAACGGCGTGGAGCAGAAGGAGCCGTATGTCTATTACGACGTAGACAGCCCTTATCACGCGCCTGATGAATATCGGGATAACTTTCCTTCTGCCAATCCATTTGGGCGAGCAACTCCGCAATGGGCGCAAAACATGCCCAAGTACATTCAAGGTCAGGACATCGTCGTTCCGGCGGGACATTACTTTGCCATGGGAGATAATCGCGATGTCAGCTATGACAGCCGCTTTTGGGGATTTGTGCCCAAAGAAAACATCATGGGTGGGCCGCTGTTCATTGCCTGGTCATTGAATCAAACCGCGGAAGACTTTGAGCCCCGGAGCATTCCGGAACGCATCGGGTCTTTCTTTTATACGGCCACACACTTCATCGGCATGACGCGCTGGCGCCGAACCTTGCACCTGGTGCACTGAGTCAGGGAGGAATCCATCAGCCGGAAGAAGTTCATCGTCGCTGCCATTGCCCTGCTGGTCCTGGCAATTTTCCTGCCTCCCAACATCAATGGCGTACGCTTTCGCGACAGCCTCGCAGGATCGTTGAGCAGCTCTCTGGGCCGGCAGGTGAAGGTTGGCCAGATCAAGTACCGCGTGTTTCCGCGGCCCGGGTTCGACATTTACGACCTAAAGGTGATGGATGATCCAGCTTTCAGCGCCGAGCCGCTGCTGATGTGCGGAAAGGTAACGGCCGACCTGAGACTTACTTCTTTGTGGCATGGCCGGCTGGAGATTGCAAACCTGAAGCTGACAGACGATGAAGCGGCCCCCAGCCTGAACCTTGTCTATGCCAACGGACATTGGAACCTTGAGTCGCTGATCAAGCGCGTTGAACAGGTGCCTTCAGCGCCTACGGCCAAACGGCAGGCGGAAGGACGTCCGCGTTTTCCCTACATTGAGGCCTTGGGCGGCCGCATTAACTTCAAAGTAGGGCCGGAGAAGAAGCCGTTTTCTTTCACCAATACTGATTTCGCATTCTGGCTGGCGGCGGAAGACGTATGGCATGTGAGGCTGGAGGGTCAGCCTGTCCGCACGGACATGAATTTGACTGATACGGGTACGGTGCGTCTGGAAGGCGACCTTCGCCGTTCTTCTGATTTGCCCCAAATGCCAATAAAACTCGATGTTGCCTGGGACAAGGGCCAGCTTGGCCAATTGTCCACTCTGGTGATGGGCAAGGACCGCGGCTGGCGTGGCGGGCTGAGCAGTAGCGCAGAGCTTTCAGGAACAGTAACGAACCTCCACATTGTGGCTTCGGCCGAGATCAGGGATTTTCGGCGCTATGACATCAACCGCAACCAGATGCCCCGGGTGACTACGCGCTGCCTTGGCGACTACCAGCACAGCGCTTTGGAAATGAAGTGTGACACTCCGCTGGGCAGCGGCGGCGTCCTGCTCACCGCCCGCTGGGCGGCCAAAACGCCGCATAATTACGATCTTTCCATGGTGGCCACGCGCATCCCGCTATCCATGCTGACCACGTTTGCGCGGCACGCCCGTCGTACGCTTCCCGATGATCTGACAGCGACCGGCGACCTGAATGCGGCGTTCGGGTTCCACGCGCGCAATGGTGTGCGCGATTGGCACGGCACGGGAATGACTTCAGCGTTTCTGTTGGAGTCGGCGATGGCAGAGAAACCCTTTGCCGTAACACCCGTGCGCTTTCACATTGGTCCCGCGGAAAATGTGAATGCTGCGCTCACCAGGAAAGGCAAACAGAAGCAACAGGCTCACAGTGCCTCTGACGATACGCTCACGTTTGATTCCTTTTCTATTCAAATGGGCCCTTCCTCAGTACAAGTACAGGCCACTGCGGACGGAACTGGATACTGGCTGGGGGTAAAAGGGATGGTTCCCCTGGAGAGGCTGGTCGCCCTGGGGCGGACCACCGGCTTCTCTGCTGATATCGGGAATACCACGGCATCAGCCGTGGTAGACCTCAACGTCAGCGGCCCATGGGCAAACTTTGCGCCGCCCGCCGTGCGCGGCACCGCACATCTGCAGAATGTGGCATCGTGGATACCCGGGATTAAGGATCGGCTGGTGATTACAGAAGCCGATGCCCAGCTCAGCGAAATTGAACTGGTGCTGGCGAACATCAAGGCCCAGTTTGAACATACCCCGGTTTCCTTTGCCGGAACGGTAAATCTTCCGTGGAACTGCCCCGGCGCCGCGCCGCCGTGTCCGCTGGAGTTTGATCTGCATTCTGACTCGCTGGCAATGACAGATGTGGGCAAACTGCTGGGCGTCACGGAAAAGGGCTGGAGCATTCCCTTCTTTTCCGATTCCAGCAAGCTGCCGGATTTCCGCGCCGCCGGTACTTTGTCCGTGGGACAGTTCAGCGTGGCACAGTTGCCCCTGGAAAAATTCACGGCACATCTTCAGGTTGGCGAAAAGGCGCTGCTGGTAAGCCGCATCAACGCCAAACTTGCAGGCGGAACGGCACAAGGCGAGTGGCACGCGGACTGGAGCACGTCGCGGCCGCGTTTCACCGCGACAGGCAGCGCCAGCGGTGTGGCCATGGACCACCTTGA
>DATEJX010000134.1:0-6305 GCA_035277785.1 Candidatus Angelobacter sp.
TACGACCTGGAAGGCCTGGATTCGCACGCGACTGTTCTTGACCCGTCACCCACCACAGCCAGTGCGCAGACTGCAGATGAAGAAGTAGAGCACTACTGGGCGGCCCTGCTGCGCGACGTGAACTTCACTGATTACGCCAGCAACGCGAACGCGATTGCCGCTGCGAGCGAACTGAACGGCCTCACCTACATCAAGGGCACTGGAAACAATGAGTACCCATTCCCGGTTACGCCGCAGAATCTGTTCCGCGGCCAGATCGTACCCGGAGATGGAAACGTTCAGGGGCCTTATCTCTCGCAGTTCCTGCTGCACCCAACCACCTTTGGCGCGCTGCCTCTCGGCATGATGTTCAGAGTTTTTTCCCCGAACCAGAATTTCATGACCAGCGTGACGGAATACATGAACGTCGAGAACGGTTTTCCACCCAGCGCTTCGCTGGCCTTTGATCCAACTCTGCGGTTCTTACGCAATGGCAGGGACATGGCCTCTTACACTCACGTAGACGTGCTCCATGAAACCTACTTCCTTGCCTTCCTGCTTCTTCTCCAATTGAATGCGCCGCTGAATCCCGGCAATCCGTATATCGGCTCGAGGACAGAGCATGGGTTTGGCACCCTTGACGGGGCAGATTGTTCCGCAACACTGCCTGAGGTGGCCACCCGCGCCCTCAAAGCGGCATGGTTCCATAAGTGGATCGTTAATCTGCGCCAGCGTCCGGAAGATTACGGCGCCCTGGTGCATGCGCACATCACCAACCGGAGTCCAATGCCACAGGCGGCAAGCCATCTTCATGCCGACGTTCTTAACTCGCAGGCCGTTGCCAAAACATTTTCACAGTTCGGCACCTACCTGCTGCCGCAGGCTTTTCCCGAGGGAGCTCCCACGCACCCCTGCTACCCCACGGGACATGGAACCGTAGCCGGTGCATGCATCACAGTATTGAAGTATTTCTTTGACGGCACCAAGCCGATCCAGCCTTTGCTGAGAGCTGCGGGCACTGACGTGATGCAGACCAGCGAGGACGGCCTCTCACTGGTGCCCTACACCGGCTCCGACGCTGCCACCCTCACCATCAACGGCGAGCTATCAAAGCTGGCACACAACATTTCCTTTGGCCATGGAATCCACTCCGGAATTCACTTCCGCAGTTCCAGCCGCGCGTCCATTCTGCTGGGTGAGCAGGTGGGGATCAGCGTGCTCAATGACCGCACTCTCGGCTATAACGAGCCGTTCAGCATCAGCATCACCAAGTTTGACGGCACAACACAAACATTCACCAACAGCAGTCCCGGCGTATTCAACAACGGAAATACACCGAACACTACTTGCCCAGCTCTCTAAAAACGACCGGGTCCCGGCTCAACCACATGTTGACCGGGACCCCTAAACCTCAAATTGTCGAATACCATAGCTGCGTCCCGCTATTTTGAAACCCGCTCTCAGCGCTTCTCACGCGCTCTTGGAAAGTCTACTAACCCGGCTATTAACCGGCGAAAGGGTATCGGTTGGGCGAAGAGGCATGGAGATGGCAGTTGCGGCTCGTTCTGCTTTCTGCAATGCCACAATCTTCCGCGCCTCGGCTTTGCCTTCGCGGATCTCCTGCAGAACGGCAAGTGCCCGAGGTAAAAAAATCTCCGCTAAAGCAGTGAGCCTGGCTGTTCTGGGCAAGCGATAAAACAACTTTCCTCCCAACTCATCTTCCAGCTTAAGTATTTGCTGGGACAAGGATGGCTGCGAAACATGCTCCGCTTTGGCCGCGCGTGTGAATGTTCCGTATTTCACAATGGCGCAAAAATACCTCAACTGATGGACTTCCATATTGCTTTTTCCCTTTTTGCAATCCGAAAAAACCTGGAGGTATCTCCCGACGTTATTGCGAGCAGACGCCGTAAAGCGCCGCTAAGACTACTCCAAATGCTGGCTGACCCGGGCAGCACAGGTCATGAGATTCGAATTGTGAGTTGCTGTTTTGGTTGTACTTCCGCCAATTCATACTGGATCCATTGTTCCAAAATGGAAATCACGGACATACCGATGCTTTTGTCATGAGGCGCAATCGGAACTGAACCGTCATCACAATGGACGCGAAGGACGCAACGGGCGGAACAAGGCTGACTCCCCACCATGCGAAGCAGCAACCCAAACAGCCATCCGGGCAGCCTCAGCGTCGCCAGATTGTTGGGAGCGGTTACAATTCTTTACAGGAGCCCGGCTGTTTTTTCGCATGAAGCGGCTCTCCGGTCGTTTACTTTACAGCGTTACGCAGGAATTCCTTAAATAGGGTCAATTGATGACAATACGGCGCACGTTCTCATCTTTGTTAATGGCGGCGGTTTTCGCTCTCTTTGCTTTCTCAACCGGGTGCGGCGGATCCCATAAAGGGGCTACGCCGGTGGGGAACTTCAGCATTTCCAGCCTCAGTGGCACGTATGCGTTTGTCTTTTCGGGCGATGACGCCAATGGCCCGTTTGCAGTGGCGGGCACGCTGGTGGCCGATGGCGGCGGGAATATCAGCAGCGGGACGCTGGATGTGAATGAGAGACCGAACCCAGCCGCCAATGCCAGCCTCACCGGGACCTACACCGTTGCAGCCGACGGCCGGGGCACGGCAACTCTGAACAGTGCAGCCGGGAATTTTACGCTTGGCTTTGCCATTGTCTCCACGTCCCGCGCTTTGATTACGCGCTTTGAAAAGTCTGCCAACGGCTCAGGCACCATGGACAAGATGAATTCCTCTGCCTTCTCCACCGCGGCGCTCGCCGGGACCCTGGTATTCAACCTGCACGGCGTGGATTCCGCAAAGAACCCGCTGGCGACTGTGGGATCGATCACCCTTGATGCCTCAGGCAACGTGACCAGCGGTGTGCAGGATGTTTCTGACAACGGCTCAGCTCTCACCGCTCAGCCCATTACTGCTGGCTCAATTCAGGTGGCCAGCAATGGCCGGGGCACCGCAGCCATCACCACGTCCAGCGGACCCTTGAATTTCGCTTTCTATGTTGTGGACGCTAACCACATCAAGCTGGTGGAGACCGATAATCTGCCGGCGCTGTCAGGCGAAGCCTTCCGCCAGAACGGCCCCATCAGCAACGCATCTTTTACTGGCCCGTTTGCATTTACCACCGCAGGAACTGACGTCGCCCATGGCCCTTCTGCGCTTGGCGCGGTTTTAACTTCCGACGGAGCAGGCAACATCACTGCGGGCTCGGCTGATTTCAACCATGGCGGCGCAGTCACCACGAAAATTGCTGTCACCGGCACGTACGCGCTCGATGCCAGCGGGCGCGGCACAGCAACGCTCACCAGCGCAAGCGCCGGCACATTCCATTTTGTGATTTATCCCACACTGAACGAAGTGGAGATGCTGAACGTGGACAACGGACTGGTGATGACCGGCGCGGCTTTTGCCCAGACGGTTCCGTTTACCAACGCCGTTCTTCATGGGACCTACGCCCTCAGCGAGACTCAGAGCACCAGCTTCGGCCTGGTTACGGCGAACGCGGCTGAGTCGTTCGATGGTATCGGCCGGCTGAGCGGGCTCACAGATATCAACGACCTCGGTTCGCTTTCCACCGCCACGCCCATGACTGGCACTTATGTGCTTGACAGCACCGGGCATGGAACCATCACGTTGCAAAGCGGCATCGGGCAGCAGGACCTGGCCGTCTATGCTCTGGGCGGCACTCGGGTCCTCTTCATCGGGGTCGATAGCGGCTCACTGACCGTTGGAGACATAGAAGAGAACTAGCGGATTACTTTTTACTTGACTGAATTCCATATCCTGACAAGATAAGTCACCCCCTTGAGAGAGGCTTCAGCTCATGACGCCTGCAGTGTGTCCCTACTGCCGCTGCCCGGTGGAGGTGGCGGAAAGGGAACAGACGGTTTGCGCCGGTTGCGGTACTCCGCACCATTCGGATTGCTATGCCGAAAATGGCGGCTGCACCGTTTTTGGTTGCAGCGCTGCGCCGCCGGACGAGCCTAAACTCAACGTCGCCGGCTCCGATCTGAATGCAACAGAGTTGGCCGGAGTCATGCAGGCAAGCGCCACAATCAGTAAAAGCCCTCTGCCTCCGCCGATGGTGAACAATGGCTCACCGCCCATTGCAACTCCCTTTTCCACTGCTGGCAGCGTGTTGTTCAGGAGCGTGCCTGCGCCTGCAGTAGCAGCACCGGCCCAGCCGCTCACTTATCTTGATCTTGTCCCGGATTCCGAAAGAAAGAGTCGCAACACGTTTATTCTTCTAGGCGCTCTGCTGGGAATGTTTGGAGCACACAATTTTTACGCCGGATACAGAAACAAGGCCCTGATACAGCTTGGCATCACGGTGCTATCGGTTGGCTTTGCCAGTCCCATGACCTGGGTCTGGGCGGTGATTGACGCGTTTACGGTTGAGGCAGACAGCAGCGGAGTGAAATTTAAATCCACAGGGTGAACGATGAACTACTTGATTAAACGCGGAGACGAGCAGTTTGGCCCTTACAGCCTCAACGATATTCAAAAGTATGTGCAGTCAGGAAATATCGGCCTGGGAGATCTGGCCCAGAGTGAAGGAATGAGCGAATGGGTCCCGGTAAGCCAGGTGCTCGGCAATATTCCAGTGCCGGTAACCAGTTTTGGCGCGGCAGCGGCGCCCGCATTGGAGCCCGTAGTGGAACTGGTGCCATTGCCACCGAACCTGCACTGGTCAATTCTCCTGATACTGGAGCTTGTGACGCGGCAACTGTTTAATCTGATCTGGTCTCTGGTGCAAGCTAACTGGGCGCGCAAGCTCATCAAGGACAACAAGCCTCTGGTGCTGGTTGCGATGTATCCGGCGGGAATCATTGCCGGTGTCATCGCGGAAATAGTTGGTGAGGGCAATGACGTGGCTGCGATAGCCGCGGCAATCTGCATCATCGGCGGAGTCATTGCCTATATCATCGGCATCTTCAGCATCCGCTCAGCCATGGAGGAATATTACAATTCCACTGAGAACATCGGACTCTCTCTGAGTGGAGTTATGACGTTTTTCTTCAGCACGATTTATCTGCAGTATCACATCAACCGTATCGCTCGCTGGAAGAAGACAGGGGAACTCAAGTAATCATTCGCGTAACATAGATCTGATGCAGTCACCTGCCCTGCAAGGCAAACACATTCGTCTGGAGCCGCTGGAACTGCGGCACACTTCTGGCCTGGCGGCAGCTTCTGCCGGAGACGCCGAACTGTACCGCTGGAGTCCCGTCCCGCGGGACGAGGCTGCCGTAACCAAATACATTGAGACAGCAATTGCGTGGAAAGATGCGGGCACAGCGGCGCCATTTGCAATTGTGGATGCAAAGAGCGGCGTGGTCCTGGGCTCCACTCGATTCTTTGACCTTGAACGCTGGGCCTGGCCGGCAGATCACGCCCTGCACGGACGCACGACTCCGGATGCGGGCGAGATCGGCTATACGTGGCTGACGCGCTCAGCCGTTCGCACGCCGGTGAACACAGAAGCCAAGTTTCTGATGCTGACGCATGCTTTTGAAACCTGGAAGATGCTCCGCGTGTGCCTGCATACCGATGTGCGCAACCAGCGCTCGCGTGCTGCGATTGAGCGCATTGGCGGAAAATTCGAAGGCATTCTGCGCTCCCACCGCATGGCTGCCGATTTTATCCCGCGAGACTCTGCTCGCTATTCCATCCTGGCCGACGAGTGGCCACAGGTGAAACACAAACTCCTGGAGCGATTGCAACGTTAATCCCCGCTGATCGATTGCGTGGTCCCGATGCAAGCATCCGGGCAGTGCGTGTCCGCAATGCCCGGGACTGGTTGGTGATGGAGCGACTGAACTCAGCGCACCGTAACGGTGACTGATTTCTTGAAAATCCGGCTGCTGGTGTCAAACGCCTGGGCTGTAATGCGGTGACTACCCGAAGGCAGGCTCAGGGTCACATAGGCAGCGGCCAGCGCTGCTTCGTATTTCTTTGCGCCATCCACGTAAATCTGCAAGAGTTTGACCGGGGTTGAATCTGTTGTTCCGGCAATGATCTTCACCGGTGAACTTACGGTGCTTCCATTCGCCGGCGAGCAGACGGTGGCAGATGGATTCACCGTGCTGAGCGTGCACAGCGGAATGATCTTGGCCACAAACGCCTCAGCGTTATCGTGGGCAGTTTTCTGGAACGCATTCTGCGTAGTGGGGAAGTCACTGGAGGAGGCCGTTCCGGTCACGTAGACGTTGCGGTCTGTATCCAACGTGATGGCCGTGCCTTCATCGAACGGGCCTGTGCCGCCAAAATAACTGGACCACAGAAGCGCTGTGCCGCTCGGGTTCAG
>DATEJX010000135.1:0-7312 GCA_035277785.1 Candidatus Angelobacter sp.
TTTGCAAAACACCCATCAAGAAGATCGTGGTCGGAGGCCGGGGGACACATTATTGTCCGAAATGCCAGAAGTAGCTTTCGGCCGCAATCCTTCCTGAAATCCGCAGGCAGAAGAAACTATAATGTCCGTCATGCCCAAGAAGGTGGTCCATGCTGCCTGCCCGCACGATTGTCCGGACGCGTGCGGCGTTCTGGTTACGGTGGAAGACGGACGCGCCACGCGCATCCAGGGAGATCCGAAGCATCCGGTTACCCGAGGCTTCCTGTGCGCCAAGGTCACCAAGTACCTTGATCGTGTCTACTCGCCGGAGCGCGTTTTGTATCCCATGCGCCGGGTCGCGCCCAAAGGGCAGGGAAAAGGGGACGCAGGCGATTTTGTCCGAATCAGTTGGGACCAGGCGCTCACCGAGATCGCCGATCGTTTCGAGCAGATTTCTGCCGAGTTCGGGCCGGAAGCAATACTTCCTTATTCCTATGCCGGCAACATGGGAGTTCTCAGCTTCGCCGGCATGTCACACCGCTTTTTTCACCGCCTCGGCGCTTCACAACTGAACCGCACCATCTGCGCCACTGCCGGCGGCGACGCCCTGATTACCGTCACCGGACGCAAGCTGGGCACAGAACCGGAGCAGTTTGCTCACTCGAAATACATCATTGCCTGGGGCGCCAATATCCACGGCAACAATGTCCATCTCTGGCCTTTCATTGAAGAGGCGCGGCGAAATGGCGCCAGGCTGGTGGTGATTGATCCCTATAAGACGCGCACGGCGCGCTGCGCAGACTGGTACCTGCCCATCAATCCGGGGACGGATGTCGCGCTGGCGCTGGCCATGATGCACGTCATCATCAATGAAAATCTCTATGACGCGGAGTATGTCCGCAAGTACACGCTCGGTTTTGAGCAGCTGAAAGAACGGGTGCAGGACTATCCCCCGGAGCGCGTGGCCCAAATCACCGGAATCAGCGCTGGAGATATTCAAACCCTGGCGCGTGAGTACGCCACTACCACTCCGGCCGTCATTCGCGTGAACTACGGGGTGCAGCGCGCCGAGAACGGAGGCATGGCCGTCCGCGCCATTTCCATGCTGCCGTGCGTCACTGGCTCCTGGCAGCATGTTGGCGGCGGACTATGGCTTTCGTTGAGCGGAACGTTCCCGTTTGACCGCCAGAGCCTGGAAATGCCAGAACTCATGCGGAAGAGTCCCCTGGGACGACCGGCGCGCACAATCAACATGGTGGAGCTGGGGCAGGCGCTGAACACGGTGAATGATCCGCCGGTGAAGGCGATTTTTGTCTACAACTCAAATCCGGCGGTCGTGGCGCCAAACCACAATGATGTGGTCCGCGGGTTTCTGCGGCCTGATCTCTTTACGGCGGTGCATGAGCAGTTCTTCACAGATACGGTGAATTACGCCGATATTGTGCTGCCGGCGACAACCTTCTTTGAGCACAAAGACTTGCTTGGTGCTTACGGGCATTGCTATGTCCAGGTTTCGAACCAAGCCATCGCTCCGCTGGGAGAATGCAAGGCCAACAGTGAACTGTTTCGCGATCTCGCAGCCAAAATGGGTTTTAGCGAGGATTGCTTCCGTGACAGCGATGACGAAATGATCGATCTCGTCCTCAGCGCAAAGAATGGAGCGGTTGATCCTGATGGGTGGCTGAAGGGAATTGATCGGCTAAGGCTGGAAAGTGAAGGGCACGTGCGGCTCAACTTTAGTGATGGCCCATTTCTTCCCTACGCCAACGGAGGGTTTACCACTCCCAGCGGTAAAGCGGAACTCTATAGTGAATCTCTGGCAGCGAATGGCCTGGATCCGATTGCGTCTTTTGTACCGCCGAGCGAGTCGCGTCATGCGGAAAAAGCACGCAGCTTCCCGCTGGAGTTGCTTTCACGCAAGGCCGATAATTTCCTGAATTCAAGTTTCTGCAACATTGAAGCCGTGCAGAAAATGGAGCATCCGGAGTTGCTGGAGATCAATGCTATGGACGCGTCGCCACGTAATATCAGGGAAGGGGACTGGGTCCGGGTCTTCAACGCTCGCGGCGAGGTCCGTCTGCGCGCGCACGTAAACGGCTCGGTCCAGCCCGGGGTGGTTGCCGCTCGGCTGAACTGGGCAAGGCTTTCGCCCGATGGCAAGAGCATTAACGCTCTCACCTCAGAAATTCTTACCGATATCGGCGCGGGACCAACGTTCTATTCCTGTCTAGTTGAGGTTGAGCCGATCACGACGAATTAAATTACAAATCCTTACAAAAGCTATGCAAGTTTCTCTTTGTCAAGCGTTCCAAGTGCACGGATCAGACCGCCTGCTCGCGGTCCCTGTCGCACCTCTTCGAGCGATGGGGTTGAGTGGCGCTGCTCCTCACGAATAATGATTTGGATGCTGAGAAATCGCGGGTTAATATGGCACGATCAAGTTAACTCCCGTATAATCTGAGTTTTTCCCAACTTGTTCTGAGGGTAGTCATATCTTGGTGTTCTTTAAAAGAGCCAGTCAGAATTGCGCCCAAATGCTTCCATCAGTGGCGCTGGTCTTTGCATTTTTTGTTCTCTGGCTCGTACCGGCACAGGCAATTGCCCAGCAGCAGACTCAAACTCCGCAGGTAATCGAACGCATTGACGTCATCGGCAATAGGAGAATTCCCAAGGAAAGTGTTACGTCACGCATTTATACACGCGAAGGCGACATTTACGATCCAGCGGCCCTGGAGCGCGACCTGCAATCGGTTTGGAACACCGGCTATTTTGATGACGTTCGCATCGAGCGTGAGCAGGGGCCCAAAGGCTGGATCATTAATTTTTATGTGCGGGAGAAACCCACCATCCGCACCATTGATTATCACGGCCTGAATTCAGTCTCGCAGAGTGACGTCCTGGACCGCTACAAGAAGGTCAAAGTGGGCCTCACGGTTGACAGCCCTTACGATCCAACCAAAGTGATCAAGGCAAAAGTGGTTTTGCAGGACCTGCTGGCGGAGCATGGACGGCAGTTTGCCACCATTTCGGTCCAGGTGCAGCAGATCCCGCCTGCGGCCGTGGCGGTGACCTTCAACGTAAAAGAAGGTCCCAAGATCAAAGTGGGCAAGATCACGTTCCAGGGCAATAAGCATGTTTCCAGCCGCAAGCTGCGTGCGGCCATGAAGAACCTGAAGCCGGTGGGAATCCCCAGCTCGATTTTCCTTGAGAACCTTTTCTCGCGGACGTTTGATGCTTCCAAGCTTGAAGAAGACGCCGAACGCGTGCGCGATGCCCTGCAGCACGAGGGCTATTTCAAGGCTGTAGTGGAAGATCCCAAGACCAATCTGCGCACGATCAATGGCGGGTTCCATATTCCCCTCATCCAGAAGCGTCCGGCCAAGGTCATGGACATCAATATCCCCCTGGAGGAAGGATATAAGTACAAGCTGAAGTCGATTACATTCCGGAACGCCAGCGGCTTCCTGCCGGAAGCGAAGCTGCGCACGCTCTTTCCCCTCAAGGATGGTGAAACGTTTGACACGCACCTGCTGGGCAAGGGTATTGAGAATATGCGCAAAGCCTACGGCGCATTCGGATACGTCAACTTCGCCGAAGTGCCGTCCTTCGATATCGATGACGAGAAGAAGCTGATTACCGTCACGATTGATATCGATCCCGGCAAGCCCTACTACGTCCGGCGCATTGAATTTCAGGGCAATACAACCACGCGTGATCGCGTAATCCGCCGCGAGTTGCTGGTGCAGGAAGGCCAGATCTTCAACAGCCAGGCCTGGGACGTGAGCATCCTCCGCCTCAACCAGCTCAACTATTTTGAAGCCTTAAAACCGGAAGACGACACCGTAATCAAGCGCGACGATCAGAACGGCACAGTCGATCTCACCGTGAAGGTCAGGGAAAAGAGCAAGAACAGCATCGGACTCACTGGAGGCGTCAGCGGTCTGGAAGGTTCATTTATCGGTCTGAACTATGAAACCAACAACTTCCTTGGCCTGGGCGCTACGCTGACGCTTCAGGGGAATGTCGGTAGCCTCTCCCGTGTGCTGCTCTTCGGGTTTACACAACCCTACATGTTTGACCGTCCGCTCTCCATGGGTTTTACCGTTTACAACCGCAAGTACGATTTCAACCAGGCCCAGCAGGCATCCCTCCTGGCCGGACAGAACCTGAACCTGCCCTCTTCCGTGCTCAATCAGTTGCTGAACTACAACCAGTCCAGCACCGGCTTTACCACCAACGCGCGCTACGCTCTGGGACGGTCTTTCAAGACTGTTGGCCTTGCGTACTCACTGGATGACACCACCATCAACACTTTCAGTGATGCATCACGGAACCTTTTCCAGACCGTCAATTTCCGCAGCATCTCCGGCCCCGATGCTCTAAAGGGAATTATTACCAGTTCGGTTACGCCTTCGTACGGTTACAGCACCATTGATAGCCCCATTCGACCGCACAAAGGATCCAGCTTCTTTCTTTCAACAGAAGTTGCCGGACTGGGCGGCAATGTGCATTTCTATCGTCCGGTGGCGGCATACACCCGCTGGACGCCGCTGTATCACCAGAACACCCTGGGAATACGTCTGCAGGGAAGCTTCATTGGAGGCTGGGGCGGGACGGAAGCGCCGCCCTACCAGCGCTTCTATATGGGCGGCGAAGCCGATCTGCGCGGGTTTGACGTCCGCACGGTATCTCCGTATGTCTTTGTGAGTACGGTACAGAACGTGACACTCACCAACCCTGACGGCAGCCCAGTTCCGGTTGACCCCACCAACCCGCGGCGCGGCAGCATTCAGGTTCCGATCCCGGTCAACAACATCACGCTTC
Source organism: Candidatus Angelobacter sp. (assembly GCA_035277785.1). Classification (GTDB taxonomy): domain Bacteria; phylum Acidobacteriota; class Terriglobia; order Terriglobales; family Acidobacteriaceae; genus Angelobacter. The sequence continues at coordinate 4,804 of DATEJX010000135.1, forward strand.
CGGGAGGCGATACCCAGGCGGTTGCCAACGCGGAGTACAGAATCAAGGTGGTTGGGCCGGTGGTGATCGCGCCTTTTGCCGATTTCGGAATGGACTTCGTAAGCCTGGACTCCCAACTTAAGATTGCGCCCGACGCTGTTACGCAGTTGAACAACACTGTCTTTGGCTGCCCCGGCATCGGCCTCAATTTCCTGTGCACAGGCGGGTCGCAGATACCATTCAGCCCCAATCTTAAGCCTGTGCCCGGCACCAACTTTGTGCCGCGCCTTTCCACCGGCCTCTCATTGCAGGTGATGCTGCCCATTGTGCAGCAACCGTTCCAGATTTATTACGCTTACAATCCGCTGCGGCTTGACACGCTGGTACACTCGCCCAGCCCCATCACGCGGTCCATGTTCCCTGCGGGTGCGGCGGGTGATTTCACGTTCGAGCAGTCCATAGCCACGCTGGCCCCGGATTTTCGTTTGCAGGAACCCCGGAAGACATTCAGGTTTACCATCAGCACCACGTTCTAAGGAGAAACCCTTGTTTGACGCTACCGGATGCACAACCTATAATCTTGAGCATTCGACCAATCTGCGGAAACCAGCATTCATACGCGGTCGGCTGCGAAGCACTTGTGCGTCCGGTCTCGAGTGGAAGTAAGTCTTCAAAAAGATCCAAGGAGTAACACAAACAATGTTCCGTTCGTTCAAGATGTCCATGACCGTGCTCGCCTTAGGGCTGAGCGCACTTTTCACCTCGGCAGCCCTGGCGCAAGCCGCCGCCGCTCCCGCGAATCCCGCTGCAAATGCTCCCAGTGCAACGAGCGGTAAGATCGCCATTGTCAACATTCAGGAGGCCATTGGCGCCACCAATGAAGGCAAGAAAGAGTTTGACGCGCTGCAGCAGAAGTTCAGCCCGAAGCAGGCAGAGCTCAAGACGCAGAATGACGAGGTGGAGAACCTCAAGAAGCAACTGCAGGCGCAGGGCGACAAGCTGAGCGACGAGGAAAGAAACAACCGCGTCAAGATGCTTGAGGTCAAGCAGAAAAGCCTGCAGCGTAACTACGAAGATGCGCAGGCGGAATTCCAGCAGGCTGAGCAGGAAGTGGTGAACCGCATCGGCGCGAAAATGCTTAACGTGCTGGAAAAATATGCAAAGGCCAACGGCTTTGCCGTGGTGCTGGATGTTTCCAATCCGCAGACTCCGGTGCTTTATGCCAGCACCAACATCACCAAAGAATTGGTAGATGCATATAATGCGGAAGCGCCCGTGGCTGCACCTGCTGCCAGGCCCGCCTCCAAATCAACTGTGCCTTCTGCGCCGCGCCCGGCGACGACACCGAAGAAGCCGTAAAGTTCCTGATTTTCACGTGGCCGTCCTGTGGGACGGCCATTTTTATTTTTTGCCGGATGTGCTGAAAACCGGAACAACACCGCAGTCTCGCGGTGTCAATTTCCTTCACAACGGTCCCGCCGTAAAGTGCGGCCTTGATTGACGCGCCGGAGCGGACCGCCGGAGGGAATTTATGTTTCGTGAAAGCCTGCTTGATTCATCGCCCATGCGCCGCAATGGCAAGTGCTGGCCCATGGCGACTGCTTTTGCCCTTGAATCCATCGCCGCTGCAGTGGTGATTATGATCCCCTTGCTGTCCACCGGAATCATTCCTGTTTCCGCGCATCCAACGCATGTTGCGCCATTGCAGATGGTCAGGGTCGCTGCTGAGCAGCCTCGCGGAGATGCGTTTCACAATAGTGGTCCACATGGCCCTGCAATGACGGTGGTTCCGGTATCGACTAGCTCAACTGTTCTTCACTTCGGTCCGCCACAGCCAGGCACGGATTCCAATGTCGATCCAAACCTTGGAACCGGTTCAAAAGTGAATGGAATTCCTGATGTTGGGGCATGTAACACCTGCATTCCGATCATGCAGCCGCCAATGCATGAGAAACCGGTTTCACTCTCGCATTTGTCCGAAGCACAACTTGTCCATCGGGTTGAACCCGTTTATCCGCGAATCGCAGTGGTAACAGGAATTCAGGGTGAGGTAAAACTCCATGCTCTTATCGCCAAGGACGGGACAATTCAGAGTTTGAGCGTTTCCAGTGGTCAGCCTATCCTGGCCCAGGCTGCTCTCGATGCGGTAAGACAATGGCGCTACCGCCCTTACATCCTGAATGGTCAGGCAGTAGAGGTTGAAACCTTCATCACCGTCAACTTCAGAAAAGAAAGGTAGTTGTACCGTTTCGTGGTTGCGAGCTGTGGAAAAAACTGTGAAATTCGTGACCGGGTTAGTGGATTTTCAGCCTTTTTGAGTGCTCAAACGTGAAGTTTGCCCAACTCTCGCGGCAGATGTTATCTCTAGGATTTTCAATGAGTTACACTACCGCGAAGTTGCTGCGACAACTTTGCACCGGAGCAGGGCAGATGAACACACTGGAAAGAAAGGATTTGCACAGATGAAGTGAGCAACTTTTCTGCCTCTCCAGCATCACGCGTTTTCGCCAACCTTAAGCACGGCCAGGAA
>DATEJX010000136.1:0-4972 GCA_035277785.1 Candidatus Angelobacter sp.
AATCTCTCCGGCGGTATGCGGCGAAGGCTGGAAATTGCGCGCGGGCTGGTGCATCGTCCGCGAATCTTCTTCCTCGACGAACCCACAACCGGCCTTGATCCGGTTTCTCGCGTCGCCGTGTGGGAGATGATCGGCAACATCAAGCAGCAGCGCAATCTTACCGTCCTGATTACCACGCACTACATGGATGAAGCTGACCGTTTGTGCGACCGCATTGCGATTGTCGATCACGGCAAGCTGGTGGCGCTGGATACTCCGCGTGCCTTGAAATCCAGCATTCCGGGATCGTCCGTGATTGAAGCTCAGTTTGCCAATCCCCCGCAAGGCTGGGGGAAAAAACTGGAAACCCTGAGCAGTGTGAATTCGGTGCAGCCGGAAGGCGCGGAAATGTACCGCATCCTGACCGATGACGGATCGCGAACAACAACTGAACTGGTGGAAGCCGCGGTGCATGCGGGCGTAAGCATCAAGTCACTCACGGTGCAAAGCACCACGCTGGACGATGTCTTTGTCCATTACACCGGACGGCAATTGCGCGACCAGTTGGCGGACGCTCCGCTGTATACGTCGCCAGTGGCGTGGGGGAAGTAGATGGCATTCTTTCAGAGCGAGCGCATGATGGCCATTGTGGAGCGCGATCTGCGCAAGTTCTTCCGCTCGCCCGCGCTGATGATGGCAGCAATGGTCTTCCCGCTGGTGCAGCTCATTGTTCTGGGCAATGCCTTTGGCGGCAAGATTCGTGATGCCAAACTGGGCATTGTGAATCAGGATGGCGGACCGCAGGCAATCCGCGTGATTGAAGCCTTGCGTGCCGTGCAGAGCAACGCGCGCACGTTCAAGCCAATTGTCTATACCGATCAGCAGAAGATGGTAGACGATGTTCGCCAGGGTGAACTCAATGCCGGGCTGGTGATTCCACCGCAATTCTCGCGTGACGTTTATATGCAGGCGCGTCCGCGCATCGGGCTGGTGCTGGACAATACTGACAATTTCATGACCTCGACGTTCGAGCAAACGCTGGGAGATCTGGTTGATTCGCTGAATACTCCTGAGGTCCAGCCGCGCGTGGTACAACAGGCAGCTCTTGAGGTCGTGGAACTTTATCCCTATATCGAGTACATGAAATATCTTTTACCCGGATCCATCGCGCTGGCCATGTTTGTGAGCGTGATGATTGGCGGCGGAATCGTGTACATCGATGACAAAGCCCGCGGCGTGCATGAAGGCTATCTGGTTACGCCGATCACCAAAATGGAGCTGGTAGCCGGACTGAACGTGGCCGGCGCGATGAAAGCGATGGGCGCTGGGATTGTGCTCACCGTGATTGGATCACTGATCGCCGGCGTGGGCGGAACATTCTCGCCTTCCAACCTGATCTGGCTCTTTCTGCTGATCGCAACCACCTCTTTCGCATTCATTGCCATGATGTTCCTGATGATGGTCCGCGTGAACGATCCGCTGATTCCGCGAGCCATCTTCGGCATCCTGAACACGCTGCTGTATTTTCCCAGCGGCGCCATTTACCCCACGCAGGCTTTTCCCAAGTGGCTGCAGTCCATTGCTTTTATTGATCCGTTTACCTATTCAGTCCACGGATTCAAGGCCGTACTGCTCAAGGGGGTTGGTCTGGCTGCAATCTGGCCTGACCTGCTGTATCTTGGTGGGTTCGCTGTTATCACCTTCATGCTGTCAACACTGCTGTTCAAACGGACTCTTTAAGGAAACACTTCATGGGATTGATGGACGCAAAGGAATACGATCCGCGGCCGGCGCAACGGCGTTGGCGATTGCTGGTGACCGCGCTGGTGATTGTGTTAGCCGTTTTTCTGGTGTGGTGGTTCTTCCGCTTTTTTCCGGAAAATCGCGTGATCAACAAATTCTTTCACGCCATTGAGCACAAGGACTATGACACCGCTTACGGCCTCTACTTCGCCGATCCAGAATGGAAGCAGCACCCGCAGAAATACAATCAGTATCCGTTACCGCAATTCATGCTGGACTGGGGTCCATCAAGCGAATACGGGACCATCACCAGCCACAAGATCGAATGCACCACAGAGCCTCCGACCAAGGCTTATCACTCGCCGACAGGCGTGATTGTAGTGGTGAGCGTGAACAATCGTCCGGAGACGACTTCCATGTGGGTGGAAAAGAAGAGCAAGAGCATCAGCCTCTCTCCCCAGGAAGTGATCTGCCATCCACCAAAATGAGCTCCGCGGAAGAAGCGGTTTCCATCGTGTCGAGCGGCAGCTAAAAAGGCCTCGAAATAAAAACACGGGCTGGTTCGGTAAGGAACCAGCCCGTACTTGTTTTGAAAGTTACTTTGCAGCAGCGTCGTCTTTCTTGGTGTCGTCAGTGGCGCCTTTTTTCTTGCTCTTGGCTTTTTTCGTCTTGGATTTCTTGCCTTTGGTGGCCGTGTCTGTTTTCGCGGTGTCATCTGCCTTCTTGTCGCCGCCGGCCTGAGCAAAGCTCACAGTGCCGAACGCCAGGCAAAGCACCATCACGCTGAGGATAAGTCTCTTCATTTCTCCCGATTCTCCTTTTCTTGTTTTTCTCTCAATTGGGTGCCGCATCCGGCCCCTGATGGAAATGCGCGTCGAATTATAAAGATTCAGAGCTGAATTCTGAAGCAAATATGGTGAGTGGCAGATAACGGCATTGAGTCGTCATTTTCCGCTTTGAGTGGAAGAATTGGGCTAAAAGTAAGGTTAATACCTGAGGAAAACAGCTCACGAAAAGAGTTTTCCCGATCGGGGACGAACAGCGCGCGCAACTTCAAAGTACGCCTTTCTGGCAGCGCCGGGCAGGTGCGTCTTGCGGAAGAACAGCGAGCGCAGGTAGCTCTTGTTGAGAATGCCGGCTACATACGCTTCATGCATCTCGGCACCCAGCATGGCCCCCAGATGATCCACCACGAACCGGCGCTTCTTTCCGGTCGTGGAGAACACCGAACAAAGCGCGTCTGACACGTCAACACGGCGGCCCTTTTCCGCGTCCTTGTGCAGCATCAGCAAGCTCACCATGTTCAGGAATTCTCCTGAGCGGAACAGCGTCTGCGCCTCAATCACGTCTGCCGGTTGCGAACACAGGGCCTGAAGGTCAGCTTCGCGCGCAACCGGATAGTTCGGCAGCAGAACACGTACGCCAAACGTGATCAGCGCCCGTTCCATCACTTCAAAATAGAACTGGTGTTTGGCTGAGCTGCCGATCCATGGTCCCTGGAACGATGCCGTGCCGCGACACTCGCTCTGGACAAACCGCACAGCCTCTTCCGCTGCTGCGGCCATCTGGAACCGTTCCATTACCAACATGTTGGAACGAGGAACATAGGCACAGCCGTTCAAGAGCAGCTTGTCCAGAACATGTCGGCGTTCCACCGTGTCGAGGCCCCGCCGCAACAGCAGGCGCTCAGATTCGCGCGCGTCTGAGCATGTCTGGACGTCAGGATATTCTTCCACCAGCGTGCTGGGATGATTGCCGGCCGCCGGCGAATACTGTTCCAGACCGAGCGAACGCAGCAGTGAGTCCACTACGTTGTAGAAAGTCGGCGCCAGATCAGGCTGGCTGGGCTCAGTGCGCCACCGCTCAATGTAGATGCGGTAACTCTCGTATTTTTCCAGCGGAGTCGAGTTGAACACGCAGACAACGTCATCACTCACCTGAACAGCGTGCAGCATCTCACTCAGCTCGCCGGCCGACTTCCAGTAAAGTTCGTCCACATTCTGCAGGACCGTCAATACGCGGTCAGCGGGACGGCTTTGCCGCAACCAGCGCGGCAGATGTCCGGGAGCAAGATGCGCTTCCCCGAACAGCGCAACAATTAATGCATTGGGGAATTTCTCGCGCAGTTCTGAAATTTCGCGCGCGGCATAGCGATCACGCGCTCCAATTCGACGCATATTGCCGCGAGGACCGGAATCAATGCCATAAACTCCCGCCGAGCAGCAACGAGCCTCACGCAGCAGCCGGGCAAACGGCTCCCAGTCATAGCCCCATTCCTCATCGTAGCGGATTCCGGCGCGCAGTTCGTCTTCACTGATCTCGCCGCGGAACCAGCGATCCAGCACGCGCTGATCGCGAGTGAAAACCATTTCCAGCGCCAGAATCACCGGCCTTCCTGACGTGGCCAGTTTTTTGAGCAACTCAGCGGCAAACCGCTGCGAGGCCGCAAGCGCGTGATAGTCGCCCACCAGGAGCACATCGGCAAAGCGGCACTGCTGCTCCAGCTCTGGCGCGGTCAACACCCGCGTGTAATCGAGATAAGCTTCAGTGAAATCGCGCAGGTACTTGAGCCGGCCATGCGGATCGGTGGCATTGATCTCGCGCTTTACCTGCTGGAGCGCAAGCTGCTGGGCTGCGGTGCGGCGTCGGGCGCGAATTATAGAGACACTTCCCATATTCCAATCCGGCAGCAGAGTGCCGGGTCAGTCTCTTGCTCAACGTTTCACCAGGGATTAGGCTTGAGCTTACCTCTTTTGATGCAGAATTCATCCCAATCAGCAGCCCATGTACTTACGGTGGCGGCAACCGGCGCTTCCGGCGCCGAATTCACTCGAGCGCTCCTGCTGCTGCTGGAGCGCGACGCTCGCGTGCAGGCGGTGAACTTCATTGCTTCCAACAACGCGTTGCGAGTCTTTGCTGAAGAACTTGAGATCAAAGGCCGTAACGATCTGGTGCATCAACTTCTGGGAAAAAAGCCAAAAAAAATCCGGCAGCAGAACATTGACGACATTGGAGCCAACATTGCCAGCGGCTCGTACCGGACGCATGGAATGATCATTCTGCCCTGCAGCATGGGCACTCTGGCCAGAATTGCTCATGGATTTGCCGGCAATCTCATCGACCGCGCCGCCGACGTGTGTCTCAAAGAAAAACGCCCGCTGGTGCTCTGCATCCGGGAAACGCCGCTTAATCGGCTGCACCTGCGCAATATGACGTGGGCTGCCGAAGCCGGCGCAACCATCTATCCTCT
>DATEJX010000137.1:0-3027 GCA_035277785.1 Candidatus Angelobacter sp.
CAATGCTGGATTGGCTGTGCCGGATTGGCCCACCAGTGAAGGCTTCTGGTGGCTGCCAATGCACAAGATGGTTGGCGGCGTAAAGTTCGAGCATGGACACCGGATGATTGCCGAGTTGGTGGGTTTGCTGACAATGATCGCAGCGATCTGGACCTGGAAAGTTGACCGGCGGCGCTGGATGCGGCTTCTGAGTGTCGGGGCCGTCCTGGGCGTAATCTTTCAGGGCATTCTGGGCGGTTTGACAGTTCTGGAATTTACACCACCATTGATCTCCACTGCGCACGCAACTGTGGGCCAGACCATGTTCTGTTTGCTGGCAGTTATTGCTGTGTTCACCAGTAAAAGCTGGCTGGAAGATCCCTTTCAAACAATATCGCAAAAAGACGCCGCGCCCCTCATCCGTCACGCCTGGATGCTGATTGGATTTCTTTACCTGCAACTCATTCTGGGCGCTGCTTTCCGCCATGTGTGGACCAAGTGGGGACCTAACGCGGCCAATCGCTGGCCGGCGCACAAGATCGTGCACGCCTTCCTTTATCCCCATATGCTGAATGCGCTTCTGGTTGCAGGTCTCATCGTTTACTTGAGCATGCGTGCGCTTAGTAAACACCCCAACATCAAGTTGCTGAAGCGTCCAGCGGTATGGATGCTGCTGCTCCTGATTCTGCAACTCCTTCTTGGCGCCAGCGCTTACATGGTTCGCGTGGTTCAGGGAATCGACGAAGTTCAACCCACGTTGGGATTGGTAACAATAACGGTCGCTCACCTGGCGGTAGGTGCGCTAATTTTGCTCTTGGCAATGATTTTTACCGTCCAAGCCTATCGCCATCGTGAACGCGTTACCGAAGCCCTTCCGATTGACCATCAACGAGAGGTAGCCAAGGCATGAGCATTGCGGCGCAGCCTTTGGTTCCAAGAGAGTCCGGTACCACGGAAGGTCCGGTTCCAGTCGCGACTGCTGCGATTCCAGCCAAAGCATCAGCTCTTTCTGATTATGCGCAGTTGTTTAAAGTCCGCGTAACGGCGCTTATTGTCGTTACCGCCTGGGCGGGATATTACATGGGCGCCGCTAAGAGCGGCGTCTCATCCGTTTCCTGGACGCTCATCAATGCTCTGTGGGGCATCGGCCTGACTTGTGCGGGATCGGCTGCGTTGAATGAGGTTCTGGAGCGCCGCATTGACGCGCTGATGAAGCGCACACGCAACCGGCCGCTTCCGGCGGGTCGCATGGATGCGACCACCGGGCTGATTGCGGGCGTGCTGGCTACTCTGGTTGGGTCTCTGTCGCTGGCTGCGACGACCAATGTGATTACCGGAATCCTGGCATTCGCCACGGCTGTGGCTTATCTGGCTTTCTACACTCCCCTCAAGCGAATCTCGCCGATTTCTACTTTCGTCGGAGCGTTTCCTGGCGCCATGCCGCCGCTGCTCGGCTGGACAGCGATTCGCGGCCGTATTGAGCCGGAAGCCGTGATTCTCTTCCTCATCGTTTTCTTCTGGCAATTTCCCCACTTCCAGGCCATAGCATGGATGTATCGCGATGAGTACGAGGCCGCAGGCATTCGCATGCTGCCAGTGGTTGATAAGGGCGGACGCAGCGTCATTCGACAGATGCTGTCTTACTGCGCCGCTTTATTGCCTGTGAGCCTGATGCCTTCTCTGCTACATATGTCAGGGAAACTTTACTTGTTCAGCGCGCTCGCCCTCGGCGTCGGTTTCCTCTATTGTGTCTTTCGCCTTGCCCGGACCAAACTCCCCACCACCTCGCCGGATTCTCGCAAACTGGCACGCCAGCTTCTGCAGGCTTCTGTCTTGTACCTGCCCCTTCTCTTTGCGCTCATGATGCTGAATGTGGTGCGCTCGTGATGTCCACAGTTCTTGAGCCCAGACAGACCATGTCCACACAAGCAGAGAGCCCGGGCGCAGTCATTCAAGTTGAAGACCTGCGTCACACATACGGAAAGCGCGCAGCCCTGAACGGCATTTCTTTTTCCGTGCACGCCGGTGAAATTTTCGCCCTGCTGGGACCCAACGGCAGCGGAAAAACCACGCTGTTCCGCATACTTTCCACACTGATGCTGCCATCCAGCGGCCGCGCACTGGTGGGAGGCTTCGATGCGTCCAAACAGCCAGATCAGGTGCGCCGCCGAATTGGCGTGGTCTTTCAATCGCAGAGCGTGGACGCCAAACTTACTGCAGCAGAAAACCTCTGGCACCAGGGACATCTCTATGGCCTGCGCGGAACTGAGTTGAAAGAACGGATCGCGGCCATGCTTAGACACGTCGCATTGGCGGATCGCGCCAACGAGCGAGTGGAAACCTTTTCCGGCGGAATGCAACGTCGGGTGGAACTTGCCAAGGGCCTCATGCACCATCCCAGCGTGCTTCTACTGGACGAACCGACAACGGGTCTCGATCCCGGAGCACGTCGCGACCTGTGGCAGTATCTGCATGAATTGCGTACTCAGGAGCACGTTTCCGTCATTGTCACTACGCACCTGATGGAAGAAGCGGAGCGTTGTGACCGGCTGGCGATTCTCAATCAGGGAGAGATCGTCGGGTTGGGCACACCGGCGGAACTGCGCAGCCAGATTGGCGGAGATGTAATTCTGCTGGAAACGGATAATGCCGAGTCTCTGGCCGCGCGCATCGAGCAGAAGTTTCATGCCGGCGCCTCGGTTCTGGATGGCAAGGTGCGCATGGAACGCAAAGAAGGACACCGGTTTGTCCCTGATCTGGTCGAGGCATTTCCCGGTGAAATCCAATCCATCTCAGTGAGCAAACCAACGCTTGAAGATGTTTTCATCAATCGCACCGGGCATCGCTTCTGGACGGAGAAAGAAGAGCAGGAGGAAAAGAAGTAGATGGCCCAGGTAGCAGTGACTCCGGCGACCATCGCAACCCCCACGGTGAACCCTTTGCTGCCGGCGTTTACTTTGTGGTGGCGTGAGATCGTTCGGTTTTATCGCCAGCCGGCCCGCGTGGTAGGAGTAATTGTCTCTACTCTTCTCTTTTGGATTGTAATCG
>DATEJX010000138.1:0-3143 GCA_035277785.1 Candidatus Angelobacter sp.
TTTCACCGTCTCAAAGACCTGTGCCGGATTGGACGATGGCTTTTCTTTGAGCACTGCGGCCAGCGCCGTTCCCGTGTACTCCACGTACATGTCAATGCGTCTAGCCAGGAGTGCCTGCTGGCAGATGTACGTCCCCGCCAGATAAAAGCGCCGGTCCACCGGATTCACACCGGCTGCTTCCAGCAATTGTGCCAGCAGCTCTCCCAAAACGAGTTGTTCAGTGAAGTTCTTTGATCCTACGGTGACTGCGCCCGAATCGCGGCAGCCGAGCATCAGCAGCAACGTGCTGGATAGCCCGCCAAGAAACGTTCTGCGGTCCATCTTCATTCGATCCGGGCTCAATGATGGGCCCGCATCAGCCGGCGTTGCAATAGCGCAAGCACGCCGTCGGCGATCAGCGCCATCAATGCTGCTGGAATGGCGCCAGCGAGGATCACGTCATTGTTCACCATAGCGAGACCGCGAAAGATAAATTCCCCCAATCCGCCCGCGCCAATCGCGGCCGCAATGGTAGCCAGGCCGATGACGAACACGGTGGCCACACGAATGCCCGCGACAATCACGTTGGCTGCCAGCGGAAGTTCCACCTGCCAAAGCAGCTGACGGCTCGTGAGCCCCATGGCCACGGCCGCTTCACGCACTGGAGCTGCTACTCCGCTGATTCCGACATAGGTGTTCTGGATGATCGGCAACAGCGCGTACAGCGTAAGGGCAAAAATGGCCAGCCGGTCAGCACGCGCGCCCAGCCATGGCAGCGGCAGCAACAGGCCAAACAGGGCAAGGCCGGGAATGGTCTGGATCACGCTATTGCTGCCTAACACAACAGTTTTCCAGCCTGGCTTGCGCGTGAGCAGGATGCCGAGAGGAATCCCCACGGCTATTGCCAGCAGCATGGAGATACCCACCAGCCAAAGGTGCTCGCCGGTGAGGGTTGCGATCTCACGTTTGTGAGCGGCAAAAAATTCCAGCATCGTTGCCACCTTCACGTTTGAAAAATCTGCTGTGTCGCCTGGAATGCTTCAACATAGCGTCTGACCAGCGCGTCCGGCTTGGTCAGAAACTCCTGTTGCGTATAGATCCCATGCAGCCTGCCCGACTCCATCAAGGCAATGCGATCACCCAGGAGCAGGGCCTCGCTCACGTCATGGGTAACAAAAACCACGGTCTTGCGCAGGCGCTGCTGCAATTGCTTGAATTCTTTTTGCAATTCTGCCCGGGTCAAAGGATCGAGCGCGCCGAAGGGTTCATCCATCAGCAGAATGGGCGGATCGGCGGCAAGTGCACGGGCCAGACCAACGCGCTGGCGCTGTCCGCCAGAAAGCTCGTCAGGATAACGCGCTGCAAATTCGTCTACGGGCAGACCAACCATCTGAAGCACTTCGCGCACACGGCCGCGGATTTTCTCCTCGTGCCAGCGTTCAAGTCGCGGTACCAGCGCCACATTCTTCTCTACCGTATAATGCGGAAACAAACCGACTTCCTGAATGGCGTAGCCAATGTGGCGCCGCAGTTCCGTGATGTCCCAGTCGGCCACGGAGCGGCCCTCGACCACAACGCGGCCTACTGATGCCGTGAGCAGTCCATTGATCAATTTGAGAGTGGTGGTTTTTCCAGAGCCGCTGGGCCCCAGCAGCATGAGAAGTTCGCCGTTTGCTATGGCCAGGTTGAGTTCAGCGAGAAGTATGCGATTCCCGCTGGTTCGGTACTCGACGTGTTCGAATTCGATTGCCTGCGTCGATGGCGCGTTCATCGCCGGCGTGCCGTCCTATCTTCCGGCAGGCGACCCGCAGCCTGTGCATGGCTGTGGCTTCCGCCCGCACCTGATCCTGCTGGTTCAGCCTAGCAGACAACTCCAGGCTTGGCGACCCAGAGACGGCGGAGGGCAACTCAACGCTGTTTACCCCACGCGAGCGCCACTTCCGTACGTTGTAAAGATAAAGAACGATGCAGAACGCGTTAGCGGGGACAAATCCCCATTGGCCCGTCTGCAGCCCGATCACAGAAATAATGGCGCTGTTTGCTCCAGCCACCACCCAGCCCTGCCATTTGCGTCGGCCCACCATCACGGTGGAAAGAATGGTCAAAACACAAGAGAGATAATCGAGTCGCAGCATCAACAGGTTCGCGGAAATCCAGAGTTCCTGCTTTTAGTTTTAAGCTCCAGTGCGGCTGCTCGATATCAGAGAAAAACTTTAGGCACTCCCAAGTTTTCACTGGTGACGGTAACCATGACCACCAGTTACTTCCACAGCACCAACGTGCCGCCATTCGTCGTGATAATTACCAGATTCATCACCACGAGCATGAGGTCATAGTGCCAGCCGGAGCTTTTCTCCCCCCAGAAGCCGGTATGCCAGACAAAAATCTTTTTCTGGATGGCGCCAAGCATAGTTAAGATCAGGCCGAGGGCGGCGAGCTGAGTCAGCACGCCAAACACGACTCCCAGTGCTCCTGCTAGTTCCGCTGCTCCCAGGAACGCTGTAAAGCCGGGACTCATGCCGATGCTCTTCGCGCGGCCTTTGGGATCCTTGAGGTGGCTCCATCCGCTGGCGCCGAACACCAGAGCGACCATCACGCGCAGAAGGAGCAGGCTGTAATCAGTAAACTGGGCCAACTGGGGAAACATGCCAGCCTCCGTTTCTATCAGGCTTGGGGAACCCGTGATCCTGACCTGCTTTTCCCGCTCAGAACACGCGGACTTATGACTTGACCGCTGCACCTTCGCGAACAAAACTTTTGAAGTCGCGGCCCGTGAGCGCCAGCTCTTTCAGCAACGGCGCGGGTGTCCAAAGTTCGCCGTGTTGCCGCTCGAACTCGCAGATGCTGTCGTACACCTTCTTGAGCCCAACCGTGTCCGCATACCACATCGGCCCACCGCGATGTGTGGGGAAGCCATAGCCGGTCAGGTAGATGATGTCGATGTCAACCGCCCTCAGTGCATAGCCTTCTTCCAGAATGCGCGCTCCCTCGTTGACCAGGGCGTAAATGCAGCGATCCACAACCTCCTCCGCCGAAATCTGCCGCTGCGGAATGCCTGCCTCTGTGGCCCACTGCTTCACCAGCCGCGGAACTTCAGGATCAGGAATCTGCTTGCGGTTCTCGTCATACTTGTACCAACCCGCGCGAGTCTTCTGGCCGTAGCG
>DATEJX010000139.1:0-4234 GCA_035277785.1 Candidatus Angelobacter sp.
AGAGAGCAACCCGAAGGTCAGGTGCCCCTTCCATACGGTGCTGGCCATCTGATTTCTCCAAAAGAACCGGGCGAGTCTACGTGTTTAGCACAATTATAGGGGCATTTACAATCTTACTGACAGCCCATGTCACTAGAAGAGTACCGGCGAAAACGCGTCTTCAGCAAGACTCCTGAGCCTGAACCGGCCCTCGCCGAGCGCAAAGAGAACCGCTTTTTCATTCAAAGACATAGCGCACGCAGGCTCCACTATGACTTGAGGTTGGAAATGGACGGCGTCCTCAAGTCCTGGGCCCTGCCGCAGGGGCCCACGCTGGATCCCGCAATCAAGCGACTTGCCGTCCATGTGGAAGACCATCCGCTCGATTACGGCAACTTTGAAGGCACTATTCCTGCCGGTAACTACGGCGCAGGGAAAGTCACGCTGTGGGACCGTGGGACTTACGAGTGGCTGGGCGATAAATCTCCTGAGCAGCAATGGGAGAAGGGCGATCTCAAGCTGCGCTTCCACGGACAGAAGATCGCGGGCGAGTTTGCCCTGGTGAGGACGAATCGCTCTAAAGGCAAAGACTGGCTGCTGATCAAGAAAAATGATTTCGCGGTCCGCCCCGGATGGGATCCGGAAACCGAGACCCGCAGCATCCTGCAAGGCCCGCAGGAACTGTCGCAGATCGAAGGGGCAGTCGAGGCCGCAATGCCGACAAAGATCGAACCCATGCTCGCCGTGCTTGGCTCCACTCTGCCTCAGGGTTCTGACTGGCTCTATGAAGTGAAGTGGGATGGCTACCGCGCCTTATGCTTCCTTGAAAAAGGCAAAGTTCGAATGATCTCGCGTCGTGGCAACGCTATGAACCCGCAGTTTCCCGAGACAGCAAAAGCCATAGAGGAAGCCGTGAAAGCCGATACCGCGATCATCGACGGTGAGATTGTTGCCTTCGATGAGAATGGCGTTCCCAGCTTCCAGCTTCTGCAGAATCACGTGGGCTTCCGTCGCTCTGCCGCGCTCAAAGGCGAGAAGCCGCAGGCGCTGAGCTTCTTTGCTTTCGATCTGCTTTACCTCAATGGCTACGATCTGCGCAAAACCGCGCTCATTGACCGTAGACAGCTACTCTCTTCCATCATCCTGCCCAGCGAAACCGTAAAGTACTCCGACCATTTTGCCGGACGTGGCAGCGAATTGCTGGAAGCAGTGAAAGCACGTGGCCTGGAAGGCATTATCGCCAAACAGGCGCAGAGCAAATACGAACCCAAGCGCAGCAGCCAATGGGTGAAAATCAAAGTCACTTGCCAGCAGGATTTCATTATTTGCGGATACATTCTCGGCGAGCGGGAGCCGTTCGGCGCGCTCGTGCTCGGCTACTATGCGGACGGCAATCTTATTTACGGGGGCAATGTAGGCTCAGGATTTACGCAGCAGTCACTCAAAGTGGTCTACGATGCGATCGAGCCGCTGGTCACGAAAAAACCCATCTTGAACGATGTTCCGCGGGAAATCGGCGTAGTGACCTGGGTTAAACCTGAGTTGGTCTGTGTGGTGAAGTTCAACTCGTGGACCAGTGATGGCCGCCTGCGTGCACCTGTGTTTCAGGGTTTGCGTGCCGATGGCAATCCGAAGGAAGTTTTCAAGGAGACTGGACAGGAACCGGCGCCAGCGTCGGATCCAACACCCACATCAAGCGCCACTTTGCTGACGCCTGAGGTCAACGAAATCTCCTTGGCCATTGAGGGCCGTCGACTCAAGTTCACCAACCTGAACAAGATTTTTTATCCTGTTGAGGGCTACGCCAAGCGAGATGTAATCAACTTCTATGCGGCCGTTTCTCCGCTGTTGCTGCCTCATCTGCAGGCCCGGCCACTCTCGCTGCGTCGTTATCCCAACGGCATTGAGTCAGAAGGTTTTTTTCAGAAGCAGGCTGCGGAGAGTTTCCCCAGCTGGCTGCACACGGAGTCAATCAAGACAGATGAGAAATCAACCACTGACTTTGTTATCTGCGACGACAAATCATCACTGCTCTACCTCGCCAACCTTGGTTGTATTGACCAGAATCCGTGGATGAGCCGCGCTGGGTCACTCGAAAATCCGGACTTCATCCTCATCGATCTCGATCCGTACCACTGCGCCTTTGATCGCATTGTGGAAGCAGCGCAGACTGTCAGGGAAAAGCTGGACTTGATAGGCCTGACCGGCTATCCCAAAACGACGGGCGGCGACGGCATGCACATCTATATCCCGCTTGAAACCCGCTACACGTATGCGCAATCGCGTTCTTTTGCTGAAATATTGGCCCGCTGGGTTACCACCGAACGACCGGAGTTATTTACCACGCCACGGACTGTTGCTGCGCGCGAAAAAGGAAAGGTCTATTTTGACTGGATGCAGAACGCGGAAGGCAAAACCATCTCTGCGCCTTATGTGCTTCGTGCCTATCCCGGAGCGCCCGTCGCAACTCCGCTCAAATGGGAAGAAGTACGGGCCGGCCTGAAGCCGACACAGTTTCACATCGGCAATGTATTGCGTAGGTTCGACCGAGTTGGCGATCTCTTTGCGGGCGTGCTCAAGAAGCCGCAGGAAATGGAATCGGCACTGGAACGGCTGACCCAACTCATCTCTGCATGAGCGAAGAAAGGGAATTCACGACCTTGCCGGATTATCTTGAGCCTGGGCTCGATCTGGTCTTCGTTGGAATCAATCCGGGACTTTATTCGGTTGCGCAGGGGCACTACTTTGCGCGCAAAACCAGTCGCTTCTGGCCTGCTTTCTCGGCCTCGAAACTGAGTCGCAATATACGCTCGGAGTTGCGACTGGACATGCTCACTCCGCACCACGATGCTTTGCTTCCTCGCTTCGGTATTGGTTTGACTGACGTCGTAAAGCGCCCGACAGCTAATGTGAGTGAGCTGACTACTGCGGATTTCGAACAGTGGATTCCTGTTTTCCTCAACAAGCTGCGGCATTACAAACCTCGTGTTGCATGTTTCCACGGAATCATGGGGTTTCGGCCCTTTCTCAAGATGGGGCTGAAATGCTTGCGTCGTGAGCCCTCACTTGGACCCCAGCCGGAGAGAGTTGGAGACACTTGGCTGTTTGCAGCCCCCAACCCGAGCCCCGCCAATGCGCACTACAGGCTTGCAGATCAGGGCGCCTGGTATGACCGTCTTGATGATTTTCTTGCTCAGAAGCGATCAGGTGCCTGACGAATAAAAACAGCAAGCCTGGTTAGATCTAGTAATTGAGGTTGAAGTTCAACACGTTCCAGTAAATGACGAACCACACATAGCCAATGCAGGCGAGCAGAACCACGGCATTCCACAGCTTGGTCCACCACCAGACATTGTGGTCGCGCCAGGAACGAAGCGCCCCCACCAACACCAGGATGAGTCCCGCTGCTCCCAAAACCCCGATAATCTGGAGCAGATGAATGCGCAAATCAAGCTTTTCACTAAAGTCTCCGGGGTCGTCGCCGGAAATAGCAAGGACCAGGCCCAGTACAAAGATCACATTTAAGGCACAGACCAGGCGCATCCAGAGCCGCCCCTGCGCCGTCTGCGGCTCAATTTCCAACCTGTGATGGTAATGCTGGCGAACCAGAGCGCCCAACGGCCAGAACAGCAAGGTGAGAGCCATCACCACGAGGCAGCCGATGATCAGCGCACTGTTGATATTGCCGTTGCTCTGAAACGAGGTGTGCTGGTATACCACAGCGGGAAAGTTGGATACCAGTTCAAGACGATGATTGGCGTCGCGACGAAAAGCCAGCATCTCCTGACCGTTCGCCGCGCGATAAAGAAGCGGCTGCACCTCCTGCCACCGCTTCAATTCTCCATTGAAATCTTTAAGTGGAGACACTTTGATGGTTCCATCCGGCTGCGGAACCACGTTGATCTGGCCAAACACATTGGCCACTTTGAGCAGATTGCTTTCTGAACGCCGGCTGGAGATGTAACGGCCGGCCACGGATTTCGCATCGTCGCTGGCGCTGGCCACCTTCTGCGCTGGCGTAGGTGTGTACGGGAAATAGCGATCAAGAAAATGGTTCCACAAGGCCGTACGTGGGCTGAGTTCGCCCTTGCCCTGGCTGTTATAGGAGACAAAGAAGCCTACTCCGGCATCCAGAACCAAGTGCAGGTCGCTGTGAAAATAAACCGTGTCGCCGCCGTGGCCAATGATCCTGTGCCCGTTGCGCGTCTCTTCGTAGAAGCCAAGGCACATCCCGTTGAGAGCATCGCTCAGCCCG
>DATEJX010000140.1:0-9692 GCA_035277785.1 Candidatus Angelobacter sp.
GAAAAAATCTGGTTTTGACCGCAATCTCCGGATAGTGAGAAGGGCGCGGCGTTGGCTATTGTGTGCCCATGCACAAGACGATTGACCCAACCATCCTTTATTTCGGAACACCCGTGGCCCTGATCAGCACCTTGAACCCTGACGGATCGCCCAACCTGGCGCCTATGTCATCAGCGTGGTGGCTGGGCTGGACTTGCATGCTCGGTCTGGGCCAGATGGGCCAGACTTCTGACAACCTGATCCGCACGCGAGAATGCGTGATCAACCTGCCTTCTGAGGCGCTGGTCACGCACGTGGACCGCCTGGCTCTCACCACGGGGAAAGATCCCGTCCCGGAAAAGAAACGGCAGTGGGGCTATCAGCATGAAGCCGACAAGTTCGGCGTGGCCGGGTTGACGCCGGCCAGGTCTGAGGCGGTTGCCCCGCCACGCGTGGCCGAGTGTCCGGTGCAAATGGAAGGCATCGTTCATGAATGGCGGCCGTTCGGCAAGAACGTGAGCGCCAACGTGTTTGAAGTGCACATTGTGAAGCTGCACGTGGAGGAAAGCCTGCTGATCGGCGACGCCACGCGTCCGCACATCGACCCTGTGCGCTGGCGTCCACTGGTGATGAGCTTCTGCCGGTTTTTCGGCCTTGGCGGAGAAGTGCATCCCTCGCGTCTGGCGGAATCAGACTTCATGAAATTCGTAACCCAGCCACCCGCGCCGCCCAACGCGGCAAATCAGCGGACATAAAGCTGGTGGTCAGCTTTTGATTCATTGCTCCCGTTGTTCTCGTTGCGGTAAATGCCTTTTTTGATCAGTGCCATCAGTGTCATCAGTGGTAAGGTTTTGCCTTTCCGATCACGCGCGATCACGGCGATCACGCGCGATCACGGCGATTCCCTGCCCTTTGCGCCCTTTGCGGCGAACGTCTTTCCTTGATCAGAGTGATCCGTGTCATCAGCGGTAAGGTTTGATTCAAGCCGTGCGCACCCGGCGACGCCGGCCGCGGGACCCACAAAGCCGGAGCACAGCGAGCTACTTCGAGCTACCGCGCCAAAAGCCAATTTGTTCCATAAAACGAGCGCGATTATCCGGGGAGACGAAAGCCCGATTGGGGATAAAGAATGCGTTCCCATTTGTCCGGGCAATCAGAATAAATGTCCCTGAATCTTTGACGACCTTCACGCTTTTCCATGGAATTTCCGCCGACTTTGTTCCGATGGAAGTGGAGATACCGTCAGGGGAAATGGTGAGAGTACGTCGATTCGTTTTAGCGGTTAGGAAGAGCAGGATTGGAAGCAGAGCAAGAATTACTGCAAAAACGATTACTGCTGACAGAATTTCCGGACCGCCGAAATGCCGGGAACCGAGGACGCGAAAGCACATCTGAACCAGTCCACAGATGGCCGCCAGCATGACAACCCGTCTTAGATACTCGGGTGATTGGCGAATAGCCTGGAGATAAGAACGTGCAGCTTCACTGCGGGTGAGTGCGTAGTCGATCGTAATCTGGTTTTCAGCAGTAGCCAAATTCGAGCCCATGGGATTGTCCTGGATCAATTTGAGTTTGAGTGCTCGGCCAAGACTCTAACCGCTTCCGCTTTGTATAGCAATCCGATAACGGCAGCCTCCCATGCGCTTAAAATAATCCCGAATGTCTCTCACTTACACCCACACCTTGATTGCCGTTGAGCCGGATTACGTTCCGAAGCCTGTGCAGATCGCTGAATTTTTCGCCGCTCTTGTAACTATTGGGAGAGCGCCTCTCGAACCGATGTTTGCAGTAGGTCAATTTACGGGCGAGTTCCGCAGGGGGATGAATCCCATGACCGGCGAGCAAATCTCGGTTCCACGACGTAGTCTGAGGCGCCTCACAGCTGCGGCTGAGATCACGACGACCCTGGAAGGGGCTGATGACTATAACGTCATAATCGAAGGCAAGGGCCCGGCGATTCGGCCGCCCTTTCCGCTCTTTACGGTCAGGAATTCAAATGAGGGCAGCACGCTCACGCCATACACCGGAGAATATGACTATTCCGTGCGCTGCAGTGTGCGGGCGCGGGGGGTGTCCATGTCAGACTGGCACGAGGAAATTGCGCCGGGACCCGAGAACCTGGCCCCGTTTGATTCCCCCTGCCGAGGTGAGACCGGAAAGCGGTTCTTTCATAATCCGTACACTAACGGGGTGATTGAGCTTTCTGGCGCTGGATGCTCCCGGTTTTGGATTGAGTTTGAGTGCGGCAAGTGGCTTCTGCCCAAAGTGACGCCAGGCAACAGCCTTGAGCACCTGGCCATGCCGATTGTGGATGCTGCGCGAGAACTTTTCCGTGTGAATTTTGTTGAGGGCTGTCGTTGGGGATGATTCTTTTGAAGCGCTCCGCTGATGCCGCGCGCGGGCCACAGGCGTGGTAGGTGTTTGCCTTCTCCGCTCTTGATTCCCGTTGCGCCCCTTTACGCCCTTTGCGGTAATCGTCATCCAGATCCCGTGCGACTTCCAAAACCGTGTGGCACAGCCGCCCTCGGCTG
The DNA here is from genome assembly GCA_035277785.1 of Candidatus Angelobacter sp. Lineage (GTDB taxonomy): Bacteria > Acidobacteriota > Terriglobia > Terriglobales > Acidobacteriaceae > Angelobacter. The sequence continues at coordinate 2,511 of DATEJX010000140.1, forward strand.
TGTGTTTCTGCCTTAAGCCCTCCGATCTCGGCGATTCCCCTGCCCTTTGCGCCCTTTGCGGTGAACGCCTTTCCTTGATCAGAGTGATCAGTGTCATCAGCGGTAAGGTTTTTCAGGCCCTGCGCGGACCCGGAAAAATTGGCCGCAAAGTAACGCGAACGATGAACGCGAATGAGAGAACAGACTTTTATCTGCGTGCATCAGCGTAAATCTGCGGCCAATGTTTTGCTTCAGGGCCTGAGCCGACTCTGGCGTCTATTCGGCGAGGGGTTCGCTTTTGTTGTCTTGGGGAAGGCCTTCAAAGTGGGCTGCGTTGGCGGCTTCGCGGGCGCTAAGTACAGCGCTGAACTCCCGGTTGGCCTGGGCGCGAATCCGCAAAAGCTGGTTGTACATGGCGGTGAGCGGTTCGGAGCTGAAATAGTTGATCTGCTTCAGGTTGCCGAATTCGAGGATCACCTTTTCAAATCCGGCGTTCAACCTGGTGATGGAACGATAAACGTGGGTTTTCACCGGCATGGACCCGGCGGCTGGTTGTGGGTTGAGGCTCTGGGGTGGATGGAGTGTGTTAGCTTTCTTAATAGCCATAATTGCCTGCCTCCGCAGGTGGTGTGGTCAGGGCGCGTTCGGTGTTCATAGCACCGGGCGCTGCCCGTCTGATTGTGATTTTTACTTCTTCTTTTTGCTTTTGGTCTTGCCTTTCGCTTTGGCTGACTGCTGACTGCTGAGTGCTGTCTGCTTTTTGTACCTCGTTTTCCTGCCGTTGGCGATCTTCGGCAAGAGCTGGCGGACGTTCTCTATATCCTCGTTCGTCCAGAGATGTACAGTGATTCCTCCTGTAGTAATTGCTTTTGGCGCGGGAATTTTCCCGGTACGAGCGTACTTACTCAGCGCCGAAGGTGAGAGATTGAGTTTCCGCGCCGCCTCACGCAAAGAGTGAGTAGACATATCGAATACAGTGTGCGCGATAACTGCGGCGTTGTCAAGGAAGGTGGGATGGATCTAAATAGGCCCGAAGCGCTTCCTCTTTCCGATCACGTGCGACCGGGAAGCCAAGCCTGCAGTTGGCTTGGTGTGGGGTGGAGGCCACGCGCGATTACGGCGCTTTATTCGGTCGCATCGTGTATAATTAAGTTTCCCGTTCAGTGGGATTCACCAGCGGTTAGCGAGCAGGTCCAGCCTTCAAAAAGCGACACCCCCCTCACAGAAACCAGTCAATCTTCTCAGCAGGAAATATCAAAAAATAAGGACACAAAAATGGAACAAGGAATTGTGAAGTGGTTTAACGACGCAAAAGGATTTGGATTTATTACCCGCAACAGCGGCGAGGGAGACGTGTTTGTACATTTCTCTGCAATCCAGTCCAGCGGTTTCCGCAGCCTGCCGGAAGGCCAGGCGGTTGAATTCACCGTCACCCGGGGCCCGAAAGGCTGGCAGGCGGAAAACGTAAGAGTTCTCTAAAAGGCTGCTTCACGTTAATAGCGCCCGGCGGCACGCAAGTGCCCCGGGCAGTGCTGCGTCTGGGCCGGCGCTTACAGCCCCTGTTTGGCTCAAGAGCCGGAGCCGGGACCATCCAGCTCCTTTTTCTTTGCAGCTTGAGCTTCTTCAGATCGCCGCTTTAATATCCGCGACATTCGTTCCAGATCTTCAACATGCTCCAGCTTTTTGTCTCTGGGTGCAATCTCTCTGTTCACTGGCTTAGTCTCCTTTAACAATTCTGGTGCTGTTGATTTCCCGCTCACGCGTGCCGTGGTGATTCTCAGTTGACTTGCCGTGGCGGTCTTCAATTGAAAAGCGGCCTGCGAATCAATTTGACCAGGGCGATGATGGTTGTAAGCACGATTACCAGCGGGATTGCGCCCAGGCGAAACTGAAGAACAAGAGCCAGCATCCAGACGAACATGAAAAGCATGAAAACTGTGGAAAACATCAATGAACCTCCGATGCCCATTTGTCCGCGACGCTTATTTCTAAGCCCCCGATTCGCGGCTCACCAGCCGAAAAGGCTTCTTAGCTACGTTGATGCCATAAAGCCAATCTTGTTCAGCATTGCCTCTGGCGTATGAAGGTGGTGCAATCCGCCGTACACCTTCGCCTCTGTAGGGGCGTATCCGTCGTACAAAATCAGAATTGGGAGCGTCGGCTTTAGCGCTTTGATCCTGGCTTCGAGAAATATCCGGCTCGCCTCTGGAACGGAATGGCACAATAAAACCAGACCGATGGACTTCTCCGTCTCAATGAAATGGATGGCTTCTTCGTCGCTCAGGGCAGCAGAAACCGGATATCCAGCAAGTTGCAAAACAAGAGTTCTGACGTGCTGTAATTCCGCGTTGCGAGTGATGGTAAGGATGGACTTTGTCACGTTGCGCCGCCTTCCGGGGGAAAATGGAAGGCGCAAAGTGTGCTGAGGATTCAGCAGGCAGTGGGTCTTCGGATGAACCGATAAATTCAATGGTATTCCCTTAGTGCGGCCCTGTCAAAGTCAGCATCCCGGAAGTGCGATTTGCTTTTGCCCCTGGTGGGGACTAGGCTTAAGGAAGTCGAACGCATCTTTTCGTCGTTTCTCTGGACTTAATCCTCCACTCTTGCGACGGCCTCCTGCGCAGCCGATGAAAGTCAGGATCTAAATTGAGCTGCATTTCTCTCTAGTTTGCTTCGCCACACAAGCTGAAGCGGATTTGAAAAGGAATCCCGCCCGGGAAGGTATTTTTCTGTGAGCGCAAACGACATCGGTTTGGCTATTTATGTGGTTTTGATCTCGCTGGCCGCCATCCTTCGCCTGTACAGGATACGAAGGACAAATGTGGAGGTGGCACTTTACCGATCACAAACCATGTGTCCAGTTTGCGGCTCAATTACCGCCCGGTTCAAAAAGCATTGTCTGCACTGCGGGAAACCAATGGGCGACCCGTGAGTCTGGCTGTGTGCCGGCCTTTCAAGTTGTCCCGGGGGATTCGCCCCCCGCTTGATCAAACGTGATTAGAAGTTGACCCAGTTGTACTCTTCCTGTCTGAAGAGCACCTACGTTAAAAAGGAAAAATAATAATGGCAACTACCACAGACCGTTCCGAAGATAAGACAATGCGGGAAGCTCAGGCGAGCCCTGAACACGGCTCTCGTCCCCCTGCCTCTCGCTCTGGCGATAAGTATGCCGAAGCCAGAAGGGCCAAGAAGAAAGCCAAGCGCATGCGGCATCGTGCCAAATTGAAAAGATCGCACACCAAGGGGTAAAAACACCGCCGACGATGTTGGTCACGCACCCAGCAAGAGAAGGGACGGGTTCTTTCGGAAAATTATAACCAGGTAAGCGGAACGCGCGAGTCCGCCCCTGATGGAGGCCCAATGTCACTGTATGTTTTGCGCTTGCGAGACGGTAATTGCATCGTGGTGGACCTGGGATCAATGTTCGTAGACATTGCTTTATTCTGCAGGACATAGCAGAGGTAATAGGCTCATTATTGCGTTACCAAAGGAGGCAATGCGGGTCTGATTTGAGTTCTGTGCCATCAAAGCAGGGCTTTGCTCTTGAGCGCGAGAAAGCTGGCCCGAGTCATTGTTTCCAGTTCCTGCAGATTTTCCGGAACGAGTTCAGTGAAATTGAAGCAGGATTGCCCCTGCATCGTTTTCCTCAAACCGGCCGAAATGGTGCTGGACAGCTCCGGAAACATGTATAGAACAGGCAGGTAATAACTCACATACTTCTTCTTGATTTTGGCGGCGGCAAAGAAGAGTCGACGTCCCCTGAAGCCCGGAGACCGGGTCTCAAGGTAGCACTGGCCGGGCTTGTCGGTTCTGACTGCCAAGTCGTCTTCATAGGGCTTCAGGAGCTGTCGTAAAGCGGAATATACCGCGAGATATTCGGTTCGAGGAAGCTGGACCGTATCAGCGCTTTTGTGGCGAAGAATCAAATTCCCTCTGCAACTGGCCGGCGTAAACTCATGTTTTCACCTGGCCATCAGCGTCGCTCAGATGCTTCCGATGGGTTACACCTGTCACTTTCGTGCTTCGTTAACACTGAGCACTCGTCCTTCTATGTCTTTGCCGTTCAATGCGGCCATTGCTTTCTCAGCCTCATGATCGTTGGGCATGGCAACTAGAGCAAAGCCGCGGGACCGCCCTGTCTCTGGATTGATCACGATCCTGGAACTCTCAATAATGCCATAAGGCTCAAACATGGACCTGAGTTCAGGGTCGGTCATGTGAAAACATAGGTTGCCGACATAGAGTTTCTTCACTGTTGCTCTCTTTCTCTTTCGAGTAACGCGTCTGTCTAACTCACTCCCGCCGCTATCACACTCTGCTCTGGCGCATCGCTCTTCACACCTGCGCCGTCCCCGGCAGCTATTAACTTGAGCGATTTATTGATCGTTTCAGAGGGCTGCGTGGAATCTATATGGAGCCGCCGTGCGGAAACAGATGTCACTCGGCAAAGCATAAACCGATTGCTGATTTCCCTGGCAGCAGCAAACACATATTCAGAACGCATAATGTTCTCTCCTGACTCATAACCCGTATATTCGAGCACTGGCGGCTTTTAATCTGCGCAGATTCGGATGGAAGAATTCCCGTGGCGCATCATCATTGTCCGCGGCAAAATCTCAATTCGCGTTATGGTTCGACCCTGTGTCCCGCATATTGGCAAACGTCAGCCCGCGTTGCTCGTAAGCCTCTGACATACAGCGGGTCGCAGTGAGCCTCTCTTGTGGTGTGGGTAAACCGACAACGATCAGATTGATTCTGGTTTCGCCAGACAGGGCGTCGGGAATGCCGCCCTGGTGTTGAAGAATACTTCCCAGTATTTTTGTCAGGCTGGGGGAATGGTAACCACGACCGAACGTCAATCCCATTTTTGGAGTGCCTGGCCCTCCCGCGGCGGTCCAATACTCGCAAACCAGGTCCCATTTCGTTCGTCTTGTAGATCGCCAGATTTTCAAATACTGCAGGCAGGGTTCGGGAGCTGTTGCGTATTCCACGTGGATCATGGATGGGTCAGAACCGCTGAGCAGTTCGTTCCAGCTTAGAATCACGGCACTTTCCAAAACGTTTTCGACTTTGTGTGCTGAAGGTGCAAGCGAAGTCATGAGGTCTCCTTAACCGGGGCATCCCCGGTTGCGACAAACTCTAAGTGTTGGAGAACTCAGATGGTCTGACTTAGTTCAGAGGACCTGAAAAGTGAGGAAGAATGCTCGCTCTACTTTGACGCTACGCTGATACTACATTGATGTCAAGGATGCAAACCGCGCGTGTTTTACAAGCTGAATTTAACAAAGTTTACCGTTTGCAGGGTCGGTTGACCTTAGCAAACAACGGTCTCGCTAAGGACGCTGGATGTGACTCGCCACTCAAACCCGGGAGGAATGCTCAATGCTCAGTAGTAACTCTGACGATCCGCGCAGCGGCCTGATGAACTTCTTCCCGGGGCGTGGTCTCCCTGTCCGAGGGCTTTTCGTGACGTTCACAATGCGGGCCATACGTTCACGGTCTTCCGCTTGCTCTAAGAGCTTTTTGGCATTTCTGGTTTCTTCGTTATCCATAATGACAGCATGACACATTTGGGGTGCCAGCGACCGGCTGGTCTTTAGCACTGTTACGGTTTTTCCGCGTAGGCCTCAGATGCGGTGTACTATTGAGATGCAACTCAGTTGTCCTCGACTCGGATAGACACGTCTCCGCATTTTGTCCCTGCCTATTTCCGCTGAGAAAAGCAAAACCATCTGAAAATGATGACAAAGGAATCGTTTATGAAAAAACTTTATGTCGGAAATTTCTCTTTTAGCATGACAGAATCGGAACTGCGGTCAATGTTCGAGCCCTATGGCGCCATTGAAACCGCCAACATTGCAACCGATCGTGATACGGGGCGGTCACGCGGATTTGGATTCGTTTCCATGTCCAATGACAGCGAAGCCGAGAGCGCCATGACGGCACTGAATGGCAAAGAATCGGGCGGGCGAGCGCTCACCGTGAATGAAGCGCGGCCGCAGAAAGAGCGTAGCGCCTTCGGCGGAGGACGCGGCAATGCTCGTGGCCAGCGCCCGCGCCGCGAGCCGCGCTGGTAAGTCATACCCGCTGCCCAACAGTCGGGCGTTTAGATAGCGCGAACCGAAACGACTTCCAACGGTACACAAAGAGGGTACCCCGCCGGGTGCCCTCTCCAGTTCTATGCCCGCGCTGCTGCTTTTCCGTCCTCGCACTCAGGGTCATCTCCGAGCCGGCGCTGACGGTAATGTCGCGCGATCGCGGCGATTCCCTGCCCTTTGCGCCCTTTGCGGTAAATGCCTTTGCTAGATCAGTGCCATCAGTGTCATCAGCGGTAAGGTTTTTTAAGGCCCTGCGCGGCCCCGGAAAAATTGGCCGCGAATTAACGCGAATGAGAGAACAGAGTTTTATCTGCGTTCATCAGCGTGAATCTGCGGCCAATGTTTTTGCCTTCAGGGCCTGAGCCAATTCTCGCCGTCTATCCGGCGAGTGGTTCGCTTTTGTTGTCTTGGGGAAGGCCTTCAAAGTAGGCGGCGTTGGCGGCTTCGCGGGCGCTGAGCACGGCGCTGAACTCCCGGTTGGCCTGGGCGCGAATCCGCAACAACTGGTTGTACATGACGGTGAGCGGTTCGGAGCTGAAGTAGTTGATCTGCTTCAGGTTGCCGAATTCGAGGATCACCTTTTCAAATCCGGCGTTCAACCTGGTGATGGAGCGATAAACGTGCGTTTTCACCGGCATGGACCCGGCGGGTAATTGTGGGTTGAGGCTCTGGGGTGGATGGAGTGTGTTAGCTTTCTTAATAGCCATAATTGCCTGCCTCCAGCAGGTGGTTTGGTTAGGGCGCGTTCGGTGTCCAAAGCACCGGGCGCTGCCCGATCTGGTTGTGGTTTTTACTTCTTCTTTTTGCTCTTGGTTTTGCCTTTCGCTTTGGCTGAATGCTGATTGCTGACTGCTGAATGCTTCTTATGACGCGTTTTCCTGCCGTTGGCGATCTTGGGCAGAAGCTGGCGAACTTTCTCTATATCCTCGTTCGTCCAGAGATGTACGGTTATTCCTCCTGTGGTAATTGCTTTGGGCACGGGAATTTTCCCGGTACGAGCGTACTTACTCAGCGCCGAAGGTGAGAGATTGAGTTTCCGCGCCGCCTCACGCAAAGAGTGAGTAGACATATCGAATACAGTGTGCGCGATAACTGCGGCGTTGTC